>CAZPWC010000013.1:0-32059 GCA_964590155.1 uncultured archaeon | reverse complement strand
TTGGCACTTCCACATAGTAATTTGTTATTTCATACCCTGTACAAGCATTGAATTCCCCATTCATATCTTTTACAGCATCTCTTATTTCTTTAGCAGTTTTTGTAGCGGTTCCATCCCACAACATGTGTTCTAAAAAGTGGCTTACTCCGTTTGTTTCTGGTGTTTCATCCAACATACCAACTTTTACTCCAACATTAATTACTATATTGTTTTTTTTGGTTTTTTCAAAAATAACCCTCAACCCATTTGGAAGCGTTTTTTTAACAAAATTCGTTTTCATTCAGAATCACCTTTTTTATTATTTTTTTTAGTGCTTTGTTGTTTATTTTTTTTGTTTTTAGTTCTTTTTTTAGGATTTTAATATTTTGTTCATACTTTTTTTGTAGGATGTTTGCGAGTTCTTTTAGTTTTAGTGATTGTGTTGCTTTTTCGTCGCCAAATCTATCTATTGTGACATGGTCAGCTAACTCAAACCAATTTTGATTTTTTAACCATTTAATTAATGTTGTTGCACATAAAGAAAAATCTTGTTTGGTTGGTTCATTCAAATCATCAAAATAAATTTTATGTCTAAAATTTAGTTTATTAGTAGTTTCAGTGGAAATAGTTTCAATTTTTAATTCATTATTTATGAAATTTTCGAGTTCAATAGCAACTTTGTATTCTAAAGCTCTTCCTATTTCATTAGAATGGACCATTATTTCACCTGTATTATTCAATTCTTTCTTTAAAATATTTTTCCGTTTCTTTGTCCATGAAGTGAACATAGCATCCTTTGTGTGCTCTTGATAGTAGTACTCTGTAAACGTGTTTTAAGTGTTGTTCTAAATTTGTGTTTCCTCTTTTTGCCATTGAATCAAATGATTCTCTTGGTTGGGCTATCCATTTACCTTCTTTGTTTGAATAAACTAAATCTTTTCCAAATATTACTCCAATATAATCAAATTCAAATCCTTGTGCGGTATAAACTGTGCCAACTTGTTCCATTCCCGAATCGTGGGTTGCCCATTTCCAAAAATCGTCTTTTTTCTCCCAAGGCATTTCTAAGTTTCCAACTTTTACATCATTTACTAAAGTTCCGTCAAATTTTGGTTTACTCCATTCCCAACAGAATCCTGCAACTATTCTTGCGCAATTCTTTTTTTCTTTATTTTTTTCATCAAGAGCTTTTTTCATTTCTAATGGGTCATCAAATATTTTGAATTCCATTTTTTGGTCTTTTCTAAGGAGTTGGTCTTCTGATTCTCTAAGTCCTAGTGTGTTATCAATCCATTGTATAAATGAATCCGAACCGCCGCATCTAAATTGAGTTTTTAGTTCAAATTCAGTAATATTATTTTCAGTAACTCCGAATTTTTTAGCTGATTCTTTAATTAGTTCAATGCTTCCAATTTCAGTTGGTCTAACTATTTGAAATTCATCAATAAAAAATATAGATAGTTTAGCAGATTTTATTAGTTCATCAATTTGAGGTTCTCCAGTTCTATTAGCTGCAGGGGTGTACATGTTTTCACTTGTTTTTCTTATTCTGTGAGCTTCATCACAAATTAAAACATCAATTTTGTTTGGTTCTTGATTCATGAAACTATTAAAAAATTTAAATTGTTTTGATGCTCTTACTCCAAGTAATTTTCTAAGAGTGTTTGTAAATGCGGATGAACCTGTTGCATGATAAACAATTTTGTTTTGTCTTAATAGTTCTGCCATTACTTCCAAGGCAATAACAGATTTTCCTGTCCCTGGTCCACCTTTTACAATTATAACTGATTTTGTGTTTGTGCTTGAAAGTTTTTTTGCTTCATGAACTATCTTATTGTACGCTGTTATTTGTTCATCAATTAGGTTGAACACTTGTTGTTGGTTTATCATCTCTCCAACATGTTCTAATAATTTTTTTGATGCTTTTATAGGGCTATTTACAAATCTTCCAAATACTTCAATTCCACTTCCTTTATTTAATCGATTCTTTAAATACTCTCCAAGACTTGTAACATCTTCTTTTGAAAATAAAGGAAATTTGTCTATTTCCATTTTAAATTTTGGATAAAATAAAACATTATTTCCATTTTTTGAATAATTGTGGCAGTAAACGCAAGAACTCAAATTTATTTTTGGAGATTCTTCAAATATTTTCATGAAATCTTGTACATCATAATGGTAACCTTCTACTTGCAGTGATGGGTGTGCGTGTTCTTTTTTGAATCTTCCAAAATCAACTATTACATTTCCTTCAGTTTCACAATCATAAACATTTTCATTTGACCACTGTTTTAGTTCAATTAGAATAATATTGTCTGTGTTTTCATTATCTTTTCCAAAAAGAATTAAATCTATTCTTCTTTGGGAATATGGTAATTCATATTCAACCACAATTTGGTTGTCTTTTAGATTTGAATAATCTAAAGCATTTTTAACAAAATTTAGTGAATTAATCCAAGAATTTTTTTCAGAAGGATTACATGTTCTTCGGTAATAGTTCTTAAAATTTCCAGCCATTTGGTCAGCTATTTTGTTAGTGATAACATCTTCTTTGAATTGTTCAATTGAGCCTTCATAGAGTCGCATCTTTACAACTCCGTGTATTTTTTGTTTGTTCCTTTGGCTTTTTCAACTGGATATTTTTTTTCTGATTTGGCTAGTTTTTTATCAAAAGCTTCTGAAATATCTATGTCGTATTTTTGAGACATTCTAAAGACAAACCAAATAATATCAATCATTTCTTCGCTGATTTCTTCTTTTTTGTTTAAATCTTTAAACATTTCTTCTACTTCTTTTTCAGATTTAAATCTAAAGTGTTCTAATAGTTCTGCGGCTTCAGTAGATGCTCCTATTGCTAGGTCTTTTGCTCCATGAAATTGATCCCAATCTCTATCTTCACAGTACTTTTTTATCCTATCTTTTATTTCTTGCAAAACTACTTTGTTATCCATACTAAAAAGTAGTTGAAATAAGTGTTTAAATGTTATTACTGCAATTGTCGAATTAATAATTAATCTTAAAAAGCGCTGAAAATCAGTTTTAGTTAATGAATCAACTAAAAATAATTAAAATTGGGAAAAAAAGCTATTTTCTCGATACTCGACTTAAAGAATTAAGAAATATAAAAAACCCGCATGATTATATTCAATTAACTGAATTTGAGATTTACTTTCTAACCCAAACTTAAAAAGTAATTTATTACTCAAATCAATTACGTTTTCTTTTCTAGAACCTGTTCGCAAAATAATAGCTAATAGTTCAGCATCGCTTAATGCAGTGACTCCGAGTTTGTTTAAGCGTTCGATTGGACGATTCTCTGGTAAGATATCAAGGATTTTCATGAAATATTGTTTTTTTGGAGAGCTAATAAACTTAATTGAAAGTTCGACGATTGTTGAAAATAGATTAGTTAATGAGTTAAATAAATGCCTGTTGGGATTCCTCCAACAATTAAACATTTCAAAACAGTAAACGAAAAGTCAATTGCAGCATCTGACGGGCTTGGCAGAACTATCAATAATAGGTCACTTAAAGGAAATGGGCTGGATTTTATTAATGCTTGTGCTATTAGTCCAACAAAGTAATATGCAAAAGCTGTGGAAGCGAATATTCCTAATGCTGTTTTCAATCTCATAAACAAACCTTCAGAGAGGTGGATAATATACGCCAATAATCAAATATTTGTTGTATCTTGATTCTGTTCCAACAATGAAGTGCAGGTTTCTGGTTTTCATGTAATCAAAGTATTTCTCGCGTATTTTTTGTTTAACTGTTTCTTCATCAGGGTATTTGGTTTTCCAATCGCGCCAAGACTGTAATAGTTCCCAATCCTCGCACATAATGTTGTGTCCTTTGCAAGTTGGGTCCTCGCATTTAAAAATGTAAGAGAATTTCCAAGGTATTTTGTCCAAAGGTGATTTGTACTCACCGAACAGAGTTCTTTGGGTTCCTTCAATTAATTCTTTTTCCCAATCACGACACTCTGCGAGCGGGGTTAAAACAAAATCAGAAACTTCTTTTGGTTTAATTATGCCTAATGAAATATGTTCTTTCTTTTTTGTTTCCAATTCTTCAAGTGATTTGTTAACTAAAGGTAGTAATATCTTATTACGTTCAGCCCAATCTTTTTTCTTTCCCGTTTCAATCTTACTGAGTATTTTTATTGAATCGATATTCACTTTATGTGATTCCTTTCTTTGTAGTTTTTCTTTAGTGTTTTTTTCAATTTCGACTTCAATCCAGTTAAATTTACTAAACCTTTGACTGAACGGCAATTGTCTAAAAGGAATTGGATAAAGCCTGCGCCACTCATTTTTTTCATTGATTCCGGCGCAACAAACAGTTTCAACATATTTTTGACTTAAGTTTGGATAAGTCTTTGCCAAAACTAGTATTTTTTCTTTCATTTTTTAACACCTTTTTTTATAGGTGGGTTACTTCTTGACCAATATTGTTTGAGAGGGTTCCTCTATGACAGTGGTTATGGTCTGCTTCAAAACACATTAAAGCAACCCGTTTGTTTTTTGCTATATTAAGTATTTGTTTTGTTTGTTCTTTTTTTTCAGGAAGCTCTTTTTCATAATCTTTAAACAAAGCTTTGTAATCGGCATCAGTTTCTAGGTCTTGTCTTTTGTTAGAATCAATTCCTAATTCAGGGATGTGTAAATATGCGATGTCTGCTTTGTGCAAATAATTTTCAAGGTTTCTTTTTCTAAAAGCCGATTTCATACTGAAAGCGTTTTTTCGAACATCAATCAAGACAGAAACATTGTTCAAGATTAGTTTATTCAAAAAAGAATCAATTGTTTCCCCTTCATAACCAATAGAACAAATCCCATTTTTTGGAGAAAGAATTTTGATCCTCGGATCATTACTTTTAATTGTGGTATCTTTATACTTGTCATAAACAAAACTTTTGATTTGTTTTACACTTGAAAAGTTTGAATTAATCTCATTTAATTTAATGAGCACATTATTATTGAATTTTTCTTTAAGTATGAAAGATTTTCCTTCAAGAGTTAATTCTAATTTATTTTCCTTCAAAAAGCATTCTTTTCTAAGTGAGTCAATATCTTCATAAATTACATTTGAAAATGGGCCATAATGGTGTGGAAAAAAGTTATATCCTATAGTTTCATAATCAAAACTTTGCCTTAACAAAAACATTGTTTTCACAAGATAAGTTTTTGAATCATCATTTCGGCAATTCATTTCACTAATTGCTTTCATCAATAACTTTTGCCTGTTATATATCATATAAGGACAATGAAATTAGTTATTTATAAATACAACGTAACCTTTCTGCCGATGACGAACTTTGGCACTCTACTCCACTTACCTTTAAATTCTAAACTATTCATTTAAATTTGTATTAAAAGTGATTTTGAACATGGCTATCTACTCTCATTCCAAGCTTTCGACGTTCGAGAATTGCAAGTACAAATACAAGCTTCATTATGTTGATTTTATCAAGCCTGAATTCAAAGCAACTGTTGAAATGTTTATGGGTTCTCGTGTTCATGAAACTTTAGAAAAGCTTTACAAGGATTTAAAGTTTCAGAAAGAGAATTCGTTGGAAGACTTAATCAAGTATTTAAACGAGAAGTGGGATCGAGAGTGGGCGGATAATATTATAATTAACAAAAAAGAGTATACAAAAGATAATTATAAAAAAATGGCTGAAAAGTTTGTTACAGATTATTATAATCACCACAAACCATTTAATGATATTACAATTATTGGTTTAGAGACAGAGGATAAGTTAAAACTTCAAAATGGTTCTAGTTATCATATAAGGATTGACAAGTTCGGTTACAAAGATAGTACTTATTTTGTTTGTGATTATAAAACGAATTCAAACCTAAAAACCCAAGAAGAAGCTGACCAAGATAGACAATTAGCTATGTACGCTTTGTGGGTTAATAAAAAATTCAAGGACGCTAGAAAAGTTGTTCTAAAGTGGCACATGTTAGCATTCAACAAGGATGTTGTTTCAGAAAGAACTCCAAGAGAACTTGAAGCTTTAGAAAAAGAAACAATTAATCTAATCAAAGAAATAGAGAAATGCAAGGATTATCCAACTAATGTTACGGCTTTGTGTAATTATTGCGAGTACCAAACAATGTGCCCTGCTTTCAAACATAAAGCAGAAACTGAACAAAAAACACTAAAAGAATTCAAAGACGATGACGGAGTAAAACTAGTAGATAGACTAGTAACTCTGAAAGAACAATACAAAGAGTTCGAAAACGAGATTGACGAAACCCAAAAACAATTAATAGAGTTTGCTATCCAAAAAGAAATAGAAATCGTGTACGGGTCAAACAAAAAAGCAAAAATAACAGAATACTACAAACTAAAATATCCAGAAGACAAAGAAAAAATAATAAAACTCCTAAAAAAACACAAACTATACGAAAAATTCATTAACATAAACTACTTGAAACTAAACTCCCAAATACTAGAAGGAAACATGCCAAAAGACATAACAAAACTACCTAAAAAAGAAAAAGATTATAGGGTAAGTTTGTCAAAGAAGTGATTTTTATGGGTTCATCCAAGAAAGCTATCAAAATAATGGACAAAGAGAACGCTAAGGTGATTCGAAAGGTTGTTGCTAAGCGTAAATTCAAGAGTGTTGAGGAAATGATTCGAACTGCTGCCGCGGATGTTTGGGCTCATCGTTTGCTTGACGAGTGTTGGAAAAAATGCGGTTTTGATTTGCACAAGAATCCAAAAAAGTTAACCGATAAAGAGATTCAGAAATTATTGAAAGTGTTTTGGAAAGAAGATTAAGGTTGTTTTATATGAAACTCGTCCGTGATAATATCCCAAACATTATGCGTTCTAAGGGTTTGGTTCCTGTTGTTCGTGTTGCTAAAGATGAGGAGTTAGAATCTTTACTAATGGCTAAATTAGATGAGGAGTTAAAAGAAATTAAGGAGGGTAAGAATCCTGAAGAGGTTGCTGATTTGATTGAGGTTGCGTTTGCGTTAGGAGAGCTTTTTGGGAAAAGCGAAGAACAAATTAATGAATTAAGAAAAAACAAGAACAACAAAAATGGTTCTTTTAAGAAAAAAATTGTTCTTGAAGATTAAACCTATTTTTTTAACAAGAAATAATTTATCTTAGTCCTAACCACTTTTCGTATTCTTTGTGGTTTCCGACAAAAGCAAGTATTCGTTTATGTCCTTTTTCAGTAAAGCATATCCTGTATTGCCCTGCTTCGAGTGCAAAGTGAGGTAGTCCTAATTTCAGGTGTCGAAAGCGTTTCTCTTCCCTTAGTTCCCTTATTTTTTTAAGAAGTCTTTCGTGTTGTTCGCGCGGAACTCTTTGCCAATAATAAGACCAGTCTTGGTCAAAATCAATTTCAAACATCGCATCACTTAAGAGCTTTAAACTCAGGGTGCATTTTTATCATTTCATCTAAAGAGTAGACTTTTCGTTTACCGCTTTTTATTTCTTTATGAATTTTATCCATTTTTTTTGCCGCAAGTTCGTCAAGGTCAAGTTTACTTTGTCCAAACCAAAAGAGAGCCAAACGAATAGCTTCTGATTGAGTGCTCGCATAACCTTTAGCAAGCATTAAATCAAGCACTTGCTTTGGAGCTCCTTTAACTATAACATTCATATTATTACTTTGAAACGAAAAACTTTTAAATGATTCATTTTGAATCAATAATGAATCATGCTCTTTTTCCACAAAAATGCAACCTCCTAAAAGAATTCTATTTTGATAATATAAAAACACTTTTGAAGTGTTGTGCCGACGGAAAGCTAATTCTTTTATTCTTCTTTGTTGTTGTTTTGTTTTATGCGTAGTGAGAGGATTAGGACTTTGCCGAGTAAGGATGTTGCGTTTACTCCTGCTAGGGTGTTGCGTGGGATTAGTGCTGATTTTGTTGCGGGGAAAGGCATTAGCGGGGTTGATGCTACTCGGTCTCAGAGGATTCAAACATTGCCTGGCGGTTTTTTTAGGATACGAAATGGTAATCAAAGAAAGCGTTTGATAGCTTTACAATATGCTAGGGTTGTTACGAGTGAAGCTAAGGCTGATGCGTTTGATAAAAAATCTAGGTACCTTTCTGCAAAGTCAAGGCGTAAGCAAGGAAAGTTATCAAGAGTAGTTATTAAGACTCACAACAAAGATTATTCTGAAAGAATTACTGTACAAGATAGGTTAAGGAGACAAAACGATAGGCAAACAAAAAAACTTAGGTGGACGATTCTTAGATTAGTTAAAAGTGCAAAACCTTTTTCACAAGCAGAGACTATTGAGTTAGTGCGGGCAACTGGAGAGTGGGCTGTTACGGCAATTGAGTTTCTTCCGGGAGAAAAGTTTTTTGTATCAAAGGGGCAACAAAATGTTGCAAGAAAGCTTTCTCTAAAAAGACTTGAGTTTATTAGAAACAATATTCGCGAATTAGAACGATTAGTGAATTTAATGCGAAAAAAAAGATTAATAACAGATTTAGCGGCAAGAGAAGTTTTTTCAGCAGTAGAAACGGTTTATGAAGAAGGAAGAAAATACTGGGACCTTCTCCCTAACGAAGAAAAAGATTATACTGATGGTTGGTTTGGTAAGCATAGTGTTTGAGTTGTTTCAAAACAAAGCTTTTATAATTACAAGAAAAAATTTCAAGATAAGTTTATCAAAAATGGTTTTCTATTTTTACGCGTGTCTTACTCTTCCTTTTGTCGCGGTTATTACTACAAAGGGTTTTTTGAAGTGGGCTTCTCCGCGAACGGTTCTTGTAACTAATTTATTTGCATTTTTGGCTTCTTGAGAGGGGTTGGGTCCGTTGTATTTAGTGAAGAAAGCTGTGTGTATGTCTCTCACTTCTTGTTGGTTTAGTCTTTTCATATCTTTAATAGTAGTTCCTTTTCCTTCAGTGGCGTGTGCGATTAGGTTAGTTAATTGCGCGGTGGGCATGGTTTTTAGTATTTCAAACATTTCACGCGCGTTTATCGCTTTTATAGCATTTATGTCTGCATTGTCCGTCCCTAGTTTTAGCAATTCTTCAGCAGTGATTTTTTTCGCGTTAACAGAGAACCCCGCGTTTCTTAGTTCCATCATAAAGGGTTTCTCGTAAGCCCACGCATCAATTATTGCAAACCTTGTTCCGGGTTTTAGTGTTCTCCATGCTTGTCTGAATAATTCTTGCCTTGCGGCAAAAGATAAGTGTTGGCCGAGAAAGTGCGCGTATAAGTGGTCAAAACTATTTGCTTTTTCCCCTGTTAAATATTTCTCTGCAGTAATTCCTGCTCTAATAGTTAGGTTATTTGGTTTTAATTTTGCTCCGCGTTCCTTCAAATAACTAAAATGAGTTAATTCATCAGCATGCGCTTTTTCGACCGCGACAAAATCAGTTGCGGGGTGTCTTAGGGCTAAATCAATTGATTTCCTTAATCGTTTTCCTTCGCCAAGTCCAGCAACTCGTCTAATTCTCTGCATAATGAATATTATTTGCGTTAAAGTATTTAATTAAGGTGGACAAAGTTTATGCAGTTTTTGGGTGGTTAAAATATGTTAATTGTTTAAGTAATTTTTAAATTTTCTTTTCTTGAAGAACAATTTAATATACTTGGCTTTCGTATACAATAGTATGGCTTTACCGCGTAGTCGAACAGAAAGATTTCATCAGAGTGAAGGATATGATAGGTTTAGAAAAAGAAACCCTCTTAGGGCGCGTGTTGTTTCAAGAAAGCTTCCTGAGATTGCGCAAAGGAATCCGGTTGCTTTTAATAGGGCAGTTAGAGCGGTTGTTTCTGCTATAAAAAAAGTTAACGAACCTCATTTTAGTACTAACAAAAGAGATAACTCTTCTATAATTGCAGCGACTAAATTAGTTTTAATTGATAGGGGTTTTGTTTCTCGAAAAGAAATAGAAGAAATTCTTGGTGTTGAAAAAGAAATTAGGGACAGACGTGCTTGTTTGACGAGATCAAACCCTGATAAAGCCCTATTACAGATTTTTGAAAATGATATTTTACTTGATGTATTGAAGAAAGATTTAGCGAAAAAGCTTGGTAAAAAAATTAGTTTACCTGAATTTAGAGGAGAAGTTAGTCGCACAGGGGCTTTGATTAAATCTTTAGCTAAAAAACAAGTAGGTTAAGTAATGTAGGTTAGAGATTTGTTATTCATAAATGTTGTCGTGATGGTCATAGTCAAGGAATTTAATAATCTTCTCGTTTTCGTGTATTTCGAAAGTTAAAACAAAGCTTTTCATTATGTGAACCCTATAAATCCCTGTAAACTTTCCTGAAAGTGGTTTGAATCTGTAAGGATTTTCAAGGATTTCAGGAATTTTTTTTTCAATAGCCTGCATTTGGTTAGGGCCCTTTCTCTTGAGTTTGAAGAGTTTTTTTTCAAGTTTTTTAGTATAATCCGGTTGGTAGTTCATTTTTTATCAAGCCCGAAGTGTTCAGAAAAGTTGTCTATTCTAACGAAGGGTCCTTTTCTTAGTTTTTCGAGCTTTTTTAGGTACGATGCTTTGACTTTTTCTTCCCCAACCATGGAACGCATAAAGAACTCTACTTGTTTACTCATACTCATCCCGTTCTCTTTACACGCAGCGTAAAACTTTTTGTACACTGCAGCATCCACGTTAAAGGTTTTCAAAGCCATAACTACCACTTAAATAATGTTAAATAACATTATTAAATATATCTAAAAGCTCTAAATGAACACTTGATTGAGAGAATAAAAAGCTAACTAAATTTTCGTCGATTGACATGTTTTTCAAGTTGAGATTAATTAACCAAAATCATTATAAAGCATTTGTGTATATATTTGTTGTATGGTTTCTAAGCTTGTTAATTTGAGGTTGAATGATTCTTTGCTTGAAAAAATTGATTCTGTTGTTAAGAATGGGGTTTACTCTAATAGAACTGAGTTCATTAAGCATTCTTTGATTAAAACGATTGAGGATTTTGAGACTAAGCAAATGATTGCGGAAATAGATAAGGGCGGGGGTTTTGCGGTGCGTGCCGGAATGAAAAGGCCTACTACTAAAGAAATGAAAAAAGTTAGGGAAAAAGTAAGCAAACAAATGCTAAAAGAATATGGGTTAGAATAAATCTTCAGGTTTAAAGCAATCAACTATTTGGGTTAAATTTTGAAAAAAGTGTTTGTCTCGAGTAACAATAACGCAATTAGTTTCTTTTGCAAGAATAGCGATGCTAGCGTCGGCAAAAGGAATGTTTAGCTCAGCAGAAACTTTTTTTGCGAGTTCTAATTGTTCTTTAGTAGGATCTATAATAATGAGTTTTCTTTTTACTCTTAATTTGTTTAAAACAAGTAAATCAATTTTATCAAAAACACCGTGCTCTTTTAACTCGTTTTGAACTGCGCGCACCAAATAAACATAATGCTTGCATTGCATGGACTCTTTAAAAAATTTGGAGGCAAAATCTTTTAGTTTTCCTCTTTCCCATGCATAATCCATAAAAATATTAGTATCAACAACAGCATTCATGAAGAAAAAGGGTTTTTGAGAGAATAAAAAGCTTTACAAAAGTTCGGCGATTGTCATGAGCAAAAAAATAAGGGTCTGTTGGCATGGCACTTGCAAAGCGTTTTTATTCTTTTAAATTGAAGTTATTTTTGTTGATTTTTAAATGTTTTTTAAAAAAGATAGGTTTTTTAAGAGTGAATTATACATTACATTTAGAATGTTCCCTAGTGATCCTACGGGGTCACTAGATGCTTTTTCTTTTTCTTCTAAGGTGGTTTAGTTGGAGGAAACCATTGTTTTTATTGATGAGGGTTTTTTAGATAAACTTTCAAAGTACTTTGGGGAAGGGAAACGCCTGAAATTTGACAAGTTTTGTTTAGCAAAGAATCTTGCGAAAAAACGCGGTTTGTTTTGCAAAAAATTATTTTATTATACTGCCCCTCCATTTCAAAGTGGTTTTCCAAGCGAAGATGAAAAACAAAAGAAAGCGGGTCATGATAAATTCATAAGGTCATTATCCTCAAACAAAGATATTGTTGTAAGAGAAGGCAGGTGTCAGAGGACTTTTGGCAAAAATGGAAATCCTGTTTATAAACAAAAAGGAGTTGACACTTTGCTAACAATTGACTTGGGGCACTTGAAGGAAGATTATCCTAATATTAAAAAAATAGTTTTGGTTTCTTCCGATACTGATTTTTGTCCAGCGATAATGGATATTAAGGAAAGAGGAAATATTGAGGTTATTTTGTACACTTATTTTGACAGGCAGAGGGGTTCAAAATTTTCTTTATCGAATGAATTAATCAAGTGTTGTTCAGTTTATTGTAAGTTAGAAAAACAGGATTTTGAAGTTTGTCAATACGATTCAAGAGAAAAAAGCATTTGAGGTGAGAAAATGGTTTGTTGGTCGCACATAATACTTGAAGTGTATTGCGCAAGAACGTGGAGCACAAAGAAAAGTAAATATCTTTTTGAGGCAATTGATTTAAAGAAATGGGAATTCAAGAAAACAGAAAATTCGCATTTTGATTCAAAATATAAGGTTCCAAAAAAACCTTCTTATTGTCCGAATGGTCCGCAATATATTTGTTTAGAAAAAGATTGTCCTCATTTGGCTTACACAGATGCGTTAAAAGAAGACTACTCGGCTTTGTTTAAAAAATACAGAAAACAAAAAAAGAGTAAAAATTAAATTTAGTTAAAAAGAAGTTATTTCTCTTCATAATTTTCTTTCGCTGCAGGAAGTAAAATAACTTTTGACGTTGTTTATTTTGTTCTTTTTATTTGTATTGTTGAGTTTCTTGCTGTGTAAAGTTTGATTTCGTAGTTTGGAAAGCTGTAGGTGTATGTTGTTTGTGCATAATCATAGGGTCTGTTTCCTATTATGGTGTGGATTGTTTCTTCTCCTTTATTTTCTTTAGTTGCCTTCCGAAATAGGTCATAATAGTGTTCGTCGAGTGTGGAAACATCTGTTACAATTAATCCGCCGACTTTTAGTTTTATTATCAATGGTTGAAGGTATTGGTTGAGATTTTTTAAGTGAGTTAATCCAAGTGACGAGTACATTAGGTCTATTGTTCCGTTTTTAAAGTATCTGGCAAAATCTGCGGCTTCGGCGTGAATAAATCTAAGATTTGTGTTGGGGTTTGTTCTTTTTGTTCCATGAAGAAAAGAAAACCATTTCCTGTAAGAGTCCTTAGAGAAACCAATTACTCGCGCCTTTGGGTTTGTTTTTGCTAGAGTAGCTGTCGCGGTGCCGTTTCCGCAACCCCAATCAACGACAACAGGCGAACCATGTTTGCAAAGCTCAGCAACATGTTCTCTTACCCTAAAACCCAGTCCATTTTCTACAACTTCGAGCCTTGTTTTTTTAAATCCCCAACTTTTTCTTCGTAAATATTTTCGGCGTTTTCCAACTTCGTGCCTTTCAACTGCTCTAACCTTTACAGGAACCCTTCTTCTTGGAACATATACTGGCATAAAAACAAAAACAACCAATCTGCTTAAAATTCAAACTGAGAAGTTAGCCTAGACAAATTTTTATTCTTCTTTCGCTGCAGGTAATAAAATAACTTTTTTCTTTGGGGTGTATTTGTGTATTTTGTTTGTTTTGTATTTTCCTTCTTCTTTGCTTTTTTCTTCGCCAACTGAGTGGAAAGATAGTCCTGTTGGTTTAGGAATTGTTGGTTTTCGTTGTTTTCTTGCAGGTCCAGCCATAAAGGGTCACAATAATCCTTTAGGTGCTTGTTGCTTTTAAATTTAAGCAAGGCTCATAAAAGGGAACTAAATTAGGCGGGGTGGTTTTTTCTTTTAATAAATATTATTTTAAACTATTTTCCACAAGTTTGTTTCATGATATCTCATATTAAGTCATTGGCTTGGGATAAGAGGGTTACAAGGACTGGGTTTCTCCAATCAAAACAAATTACTTGCGAGGCGATGATTTCCAAAGTGAGGTTGACTGATAATATTACTATTTGTTATGACAATTTTTTGTGGGTCACTGATTTGAACTTGTATGATGACACTAAAACAAAATCTTTTTCAAAGGTGTTTGAAAGTGCTTTTGAAGAAGACCCTAAGTGGCCATTAGAAATAATTAATTTTTTTGACAATCTTGCCCCAAAAATTGATGCGTTTATTTTAAAGCTTGTGAATAGGGATTACACAAATAAGGTTGAGACTTTTTTAGAATATGTAAATTTGCTTATTTCTTTCCAAAAATATTATACTGTGGCTGTTGCGTTAACTAATTTTTGTGAACTAAAAACAAAAAATGAAAAAAATATCAGGGATTTGTCGCTTCCTTACAAGAGTCTTGATGTTGAAGAAATGCCACGCTTTTTAGCAAAAATCAAAACTGAAAAAGACATATTGGATTATTTAAAAAAGTACGAATGGGTTAAAACAACTTATAATTTGATTGAAAAATATACTGCTAAGGAAGTTAGGGGTGAAATAAAAAAAATTAAAGTCTCGCCACACACAAGTAAGAAAAAGAACTCTTTTGTGTTGTCTCCTTTTGTGATTGGATTGCAGGTTGGTATTTATTTAAGGAACCGAATGAAAGAGCTCGCTCAAAAATTATGGTTCTATATTGATCCTTTGGTTATTGAAATGTCAGCGGAGTTAAAAATATCAAGGGATGAATTTTTGCAAATGGCTTATGAAGAAGTGGTTTTATCCTATTCTTCAAAAAAGTGTGTGGTTAGTAAAAAAAGTTTTAAAGAAAGACAAAAAGGATATGTGGTTGGGTTTGTGGATAGGAAGAAAGTTTTTATCGAAGGGGGTGATGCGGTTAGTTTGCTTGAGTATTTTGAAAAAGTTGAAACAGGTACAAATAAAGTAAAGGGACAGGTTGCTTGCAAAGGAAATGTTGTTGGTGTGGTTAGAGTAATTCACAACATGCGAAGTTTTAAGGAATTTAAAGATGGGGAAATACTTGTTACAAGAATGACTAGTCCTGATTTTATCCCTTTGTTGAAAAAAGCTAAGGCGATTGTTACTGATGAAGGGGGATTGTCTTGCCATGCTGCTATTGTTTCAAGAGAACTTGGAGTTCCTTGCGTTATTGGAACAAAAATTGCAACTAAAATTTTTAAAGATGGGGATAAAGTAGAAGTGGATGCGAATAGTGGGTTTATTACAAAGTTATAGTTTTTTTAAATTTAGTTACTCAAGTTCTCTTCTAAGGATTTTGTGGTGTCTGTTTAGTTCTTTGAATTTTTCAAGATTTCCTGTTGGAGTGTCAGGGTGCAGGGATTTAGCTAAATCTTTGTAGCGTTTGTTTATTTCGTGAATGTCTTTGTGGTCGTGTTCTAATCCAAAGAATTCTCGAGCTTCTTTTCTCTCATCATGAACATCTTCATCTTCAGCAAATTCAGCGATAAATTCCTCTAAAGGCTTTTTATCGTTTAACACTAGTTCAACTTCTTTCTCTATTACGCTAGAAACCAAAAATATGTTATCAATAAAGCGTTTTTGAGAAGCAACTTCGTAGTACATTCTGTGTCCTGAAAAGAACCAAACAACGCTTCCCTTATCTTCTCTTCCACAAAAACCATTTAGTTCCAACTCAACATCATCTCTTTTTACCCCTATTTTTTCAAGAGCAGAAATTAATTTGTTCTTGTACTGAAGTGCCCTTCTATTCAAATTATCCTTTACAGGAACAAAAACAATGCTGTGTCCCTTAATTTTTATTGTATCCATTAAAATCATCTGTAAAAAATCACTTTGAATTGATAAAATATTTCCCTAAAGATACCCTAATAAAGGATACTTTTGCAGGGTTTTTTCTGGGATTGTCTTTTGGCATCACACCTTCCAAGAATTTATTAACAGTTCCTTTAACTATTCTCTAATTAAAAAGCAAGAGTTTTTTTTACTTCTAAGTGGTTTTTATGAGCAAAGATATTGTTGTTAGAGGGGCTAGAGAGCACAATCTCAAAAATGTCTCAATCTCGCTTCCGAGAGACAAATTCATAGTAATTACTGGGCTTTCAGGTTCAGGAAAATCCACTTTAGCGTTTGATACTATTTATGCGGAGGGGCAGAGGAGGTATGTTGAGTCTCTTAGCGCGTACGCTAGGCAATTTATTGGATTAATGAATAAGCCTGATGTGGATTCAATTGAGGGGCTTTCTCCTGCAATTTCAATTGAGCAAAAATCTACCTCAAATAATCCAAGATCGACTGTTGGGACGGTTACCGAAATTTATGATTACTTGCGTTTGCTTTTCGCAAGGGTGGGTATTCCTTATTGTCCTATTCATGGGGTAAAAATTGAGTCACAAACTGCTCAACAAATTTCTAAAAGAATTCGAGAACAATTAAAGGGAGATTTAACAATTCTTGCCCCAATAATTCGACAAAAAAAAGGAACTTATGAACAACTCGTACTTGATTTGGGCAAGGAAGGATTTTCAAAAGTAAGAGTTGACAAAAAAATAATTAGGAGTGACGAAAAAATTTCTCTCTCAAAGTACCAAATGCATGATATTGAAGCGGTTGTTGACAAAATTAGCGCGAAAGAAAAAACAAGAATGGTTGAATCTGTAGAAAATGCCTTAAAGCGTGGAAGCGGGCTTGTAATTGTTCTTGATTCAAAAGAAAAAGAACACCTCTACTCAAGCGCGATGATGTGTCCTGTTTGCGGGATGAGTTTTGAAGAACTCCAGCCGAGAATGTTTTCATTTAATTCTCCTTTTGGGGCTTGCGAAGAATGCAAAGGGCTTGGAGTAAAAATAGAGTTTGACCCTGACTTAATTATTCCAGACAAATCTCTAAGCATTATTGACGGGGCTATTGATATTTATGGAAGAATGGATTTGAGTTGGAGAAGTCAACAACTTCAAGCGGTTGGAAAAACACACGGATTTGATTTGTTTACTCCCTTAGAAAAATTCACAAAGAAACAATTTGATGTTTTAATGTTTGGGGACAAAACTCCTATTCACGGAAAGTGGAGTAACGGCGCAATAATGAATCTTAACGAAGGGTGGGAAGGTCTTGTTGGACAATCGGATAGATTGTATAAACAAACAGAAAGTGATTATCGTAGAGAAGAGCTTCAAAAATTTATGAAAACAAGAGAGTGTCCTATTTGTAAAGGAAAAAGACTAAAAGACAAAGTGCTTGCTGTAAAAGTTGCGGATAAATCAATTACTGATATTACTGATCTTGCTGTCTCAAATGCGTTAGATTTTTTTGAAAAAATTAGTTTAACTGAGAAAGAAAAAGAAATCGCAAAATTAATTTTGAAAGAAATTATTTCACGATTGAAGTTTCTTAACAATGTGGGTTTAGGGTACTTAACTATTTCAAGACAAGCTGGGACTCTTTCTGGAGGGGAAGCCCAAAGAATTCGCCTCGCAACCCAAATAGGTTCTAACTTAATGGGGGTGCTTTACATTCTTGACGAACCTTCAATCGGACTTCATCAAAGAGATAATAATAAATTAATTGAAACATTACACAAGCTTAGAGACATTGGAAATACTTTAATTGTGGTAGAACATGACGAGGACACTATTAGGAAAGCGGATTTTGTTGTTGATATGGGTCCTGGGGCTGGAGTTCATGGGGGAGAAGTTGTTGCAATTGGAACTCCTAGCGAAATTGAAAAGAATCCAAATTCTCTTACGGGAAAATATCTTTCAGGAAAATTAAGTATTCCGGTTCCGCAAGTGCGAAGGAAAGGAGAAGGAAGTATTATTTTTAAGTCTTGCGCAGAGCACAACCTAAAAAATATTGATGTGGAATTACCTTTGAGAGTATTTACTTGTTTAACTGGAGTTAGCGGGTCAGGAAAATCAACTCTTCTTGAAGAAATTATTCAAAAAGGTTTAATAAAAAAATTAGAACTTAGTACAGCAAATATTACTCCTGGAAAACACAGCGAGATTGTGGTTGATGGGAAGATTGACAAAGTGGTTGTAATTGATCAGTCGCCTATTGGAAGAACTCCAAGAAGTAATCCAGCAACTTACATTAAAGTGTTTGATGAAATTAGGGCATTATTTGCTTCTACAAAAGAAGCAAAAATGAGAGGGTATGATCAGGGGAGATTCTCTTTTAACTTGCCTGGCGGAAGATGCGAAAAGTGCGGAGGGGATGGGACAATTAAAATTGAAATGAATTTCTTGCCTGATGTTTATGTTGAGTGCGAAGAGTGCAAGGGCAAAAGATACAATGAAGAAACTCTTACAGTTACTTTTAATGGGAAAAATATTTCTGATGTGCTTCATATGAGTGTTGAAGAAGCAACAAAATTATTTGAAGCTATTCCGCAAATTCGAACAAAATTAGGGGTGCTAAATTCTGTTGGACTTGGTTATATTAAGCTTGGGCAAAGCGCAACCACTCTTTCAGGAGGAGAGGCGCAGAGAATTAAATTAACAAAAGAACTCGCAAAAAGAGGAACAGGTTCAACACTCTATTTGTTGGACGAACCTACCACTGGCCTTCACTTCCATGATATAAAAAAGCTCCTTGATGTGCTTCAAGTTTTAGTGGATAAAGGAAACACTGTTGTTGTTATTGAACATAATTTGGAAGTAATAAAATCCGCTGATTATATTATTGACCTTGGTCCTGAAGGGGGAGAGGGCGGAGGATACATTATTGCAAAAGGAACTCCTGAACAAATCACTAAAGTGAAAGAAAGTTATACAGGGAAATTTTTGTCCCACTTAATCAAAAAGTAAGGTGCTTAATCAAAAGTCAAGTTACTTAATCAAAAAGTAAGTTATTTAACAAATCCGTTTTATTGTTGTTTATATGATTTCTCCTTTGGAAATTAGTTTTCTTCCCGCAAGTCCTGGGTGTTACCTTTTCATGGATGAGCACGGGGTGGTGCTTTACGTTGGGAAAGCTAAAGATCTAAAAAAAAGGGTTTCAAATTATTTCCAAAAAAAGGATCATGACCCAAAAACACAACTCCTTGTTTCAAAAATAAAAAGTATTGATTTTGTTCTTGTTTCAAACGAAGTGGAAGCCCTTCTACTTGAAAATAATTTAATCAAAAAATATTATCCGCACTTTAATCTTGATCTTAAAGATTCGAGGAGATACGCTTACATTAGGGTTAGTGAGGATGAGTTGCCTTGGCTTGAAGTTGCGAGGATTAGAAATGAGAAGGGAGAATATTTTGGCCCTTTTGTTAGCGGAAGCATAAGAAAATTAGTGATGGACACGGTGAGTAGAAATTTTAAAGTACTTACACAAAAACCTTCTCCGCAACTTAGGAAATTAATGAACAAAGAAGAGTACAATAAGAGAGTAAATCAAGTAAAAAAAATCTTAAAAGGAAATGTTGATGAGTTAATTAAAGAACTAGAAAAAACAATGAAAGAAAATTCCAAGAAAAATAATTTTGAGTATGCAATAACTATGAGAAACCAAATTGCCGCGCTAACAACATTAAAGGAACGCCAAAAGGTAGAGTTGGCAAAAAGCATTGATGCGCACATAATTAATTATGAAATTTCAGCAGGAGAAGTTCACTTGCTTTTATTTAATGTGCGAAAAGGAGTTGTTGAAGACAAGCAAGAGTTTGTTTTTCAAGAGAAAGAAGATTTTTTGGAAGAGTTCTTGGTTCAGTTTTATAATGAACAAAACATTCCTGCAGAAATTATTCTTCCTGTTGAAGTAAATTCGAGTTTGGGGGAGTATTTGTCAAAAAAGAAAGGTCTGAAAGGAAAAGTGAAAATAATTGTTCCTAGGAGCGGAGAGAAGAAAGAACTCCTTGATTTTGTTTCAAAAAATATTACTGCAACATTTTTTGCAGGAAAAGAAAGGGTTGAAGAACTCCAAAAAGCTTTGGGACTAAAAAACCCGCCTCACACAATTGAGTGCTTTGATATTTCTCACTTAGGGGGGACAAATACTGTTGCTTCTATGGTTTCTTTCAAAGATGGTTTTCCAAATAAATCAAATTACCGAAAGTTCAAGATTCGCGCAGAAGCAAATAATGATGATTTGCTTGCAATGAGAGAAGCGGTCGAGAGGAGATACTCTGGCACTCTTTCAAAATCAATGAAAAAGCCTGACTTAATTGTTCTTGATGGGGGTTCCACTCAGCTTGCGGTAGCGGTGGAAGTTCTAAACAAACTTAATTTAAAAATTCCTGTGATTTCGCTTGCGAAAGAGTTTGAAGAAATTTACCTTCCTAAAAGAAGGTCTCCATTAAGACTTGATAAAAAACATAAAGGGCTTTTAATGCTTCAAGCAATTAGGGATGAAGCGCATAGATTTGCTAACGCTTATAGAAAAGTTTTAAAAAGAAAAGAAGTTTTTGGGAAATGAGTTTAATAAAGAAAACTTTTTATTTCCCGTTCCAGTGCACTACTTTCTTTTCAAACGTTACGAACAATTGGTTTAGTAAGTATCCTAGAACTCCTGTGAGAATTATTGTTGCATAAAGCGAAGCGATTGAGTAGGTGTATTGGTAGTCAATTATTCTTCTACCCAATCCGAACTGGGTTCCGATGAACATTTCTGTAAGAATAATTAATATAAGTGATAAACTAATCGAGGTTCTTAGCCCAACGAGTGTTTGTGGAAGTGCTTCCCAGAATAAAATTTGAGTAAAAATTTGCGATTTTGTTGCGCCCATTAGTTTTGCGGCTTCCACTCTTGCTTTCTTTGAGTTTCTTATTCCATATGCGGTGTTGAAGGTAATTATGGAGCTTATGCAGAACACTGAAACGGCTATTTTGGAACTGTCGTCTACTCCAAAGAGGAGAAGGAATAGGGGGAATACTGCCGAGGCTGGTGTTGAGCGAAATAAGTCAATAATAATTTCTGCTGAGTCGTAAGCTTTTTGATTCGCTCCCAAAAATAGTCCAAGAGGGATTCCTATTACTGCTGAAAGTATAAACGAAGCAACTACTCTAAAGAGAGTCATGGTAATGTCGGGGTTTAAAGTTCCGCTTAGGAGCAGGTGAGCAAGAGTTGAAAATACTTCCACGGGCCCAGGCAGGAAGAAGGGGTCAATTATTTTGAAGTAAGTTACAGCGAGCCATAACCCGATAAGCGCAGCCACTCCTAATAGTCCTCTTTGTTTATTCATATTCAACCCCTCGTTGAAATGCGTTCAAAACTTTTTCTTTAATTTTTCCAAATTCTCTTGAGTTCAAAAAATTAGTATTCCTTGGGTAGGGTGCGTTGTTTTCAATAATCTCAACAATCACTGAGGGTTTTTTTGAAAGAACAATTATTTTATTTGCGAGGTGCACCGCTTCCTCGATGTCGTGTGTTACAGCGAGAATTGTTGGTTTGTATTTTACATAATAATTTTGCAAGTGTTTTCGTAATAAAAGATTGTTCTCATAATCTAGTGCGGAGAAGGGCTCGTCAAGGAATATTATTTTTGGTCTTATAACAACTCCGCGCATAAAAGCAATTAGTTGTTGTTGTCCTCCGCTCAATTCGTAGGGGTAATTGTTAAAGTTTTGGGAAAATTTAAACAGGCTCTCAATCTCCATTACTCTTATTTTGATTTCCTCTTTGCTAGTTCCAGAAAGTTTTAGGGGAAACGTAATGTTATCAAAGTTGTTCTTCCAAGGGAGGAGTGAATCGCGGTAGTTCTGAAAAATGTAACTGAATTTCTTTGAATCAAATTCTGCTATTTCTATTTCGCCTGTGGTTTTGTGATTTATTCCTGCGAGGATGTTAAGTAGGGTGCTTTTTCCGCATCCGTTTGGTCCGAAAATTGCTACAATGTCTCCCGCATTAACACTAAAAGAAATGTTTGAGATGATTTCACTCTTTCCGTATGATTTTGAAAGATTTTTTACTTTTATTGCGTTCTTCATCTCAAACACCCCTTTTGTTATTTTATTTTGTGCAATACAATATTGATTTTGCGTCCAGTTTTCCATCCACGAGATTATATTTTGTAAAAAGGTCGTAGAATTTTTGGAGTGATTCAATATCTTGCGCGTCAAACTCATCACATGTTTTTATTTGTGCGAGTGGAACAACTTTTGAAAGTTCTTCCGATAGAGGGGTGTATTTTAGCAAATAATTTCTTGCCTCAGTTGGATTTTTCTCAACCTCTTTTACCGCTTTGTTAATGATTTCAATTACTTTTGCGGTTGTGTGTGGGTTTTCGTTTGCAAATTTTGTGCTAACAATTCCAGCTCCCGGGTAGAATGGGTCCGAGAGAATTTTTTCAAGGGGTCCATCTGAAAGCACTTTTCCAACGTTTGTGTTTAGTATAATTGTTGTTGCGGGTGCCATTGTTAGTACGGCGTCAATTTGTTTTGAAGCGATTGCTGTAACGTGTGTTCCAAGTGGGATTTCAACTATTGTAACGTCTTTGTCTGCTTCAAGCCCATTTGTTTCAAGAATATATTTTGCAAGAGCCTTCCATTGTATTGACCCTCCAACTATTCCAAATTTTTTTCCTTTAAGTTCTTTAATTGAAGTGATATTGCTGTCTATTGGGATTAAAATTGTCTCGTTCGTGTTTTCTTTTGTCCCTCCTGAGAGCGCATAGAGTTTGAGTTTTCCTGGATTTTTGAAGTTAGCTACCGCACTTATCCCTGCAGCGCCTGAAGTTGATGTAAAATCCAGTTTGTTTTGCATGATTCCATCAATTATTTGGCTTGGGGATTCAAGCGGAACCAGTTGAAGATCAATCCCTGCTTCTTTGAAGTAACCTTTTTCTATTGCTAAATACACAGGCAATGCGTGCACTACAGGCAAGCTTCCCATGCGTACCGTATTTGTTTCCTGTGTAGTTTGTGTTCCAAACATTCCTGTTGCTTGTGGAACAACGAGTGCCAAAATTATGAGCACTAAAACAATCGCTATTCCTCCCACAATATATCCTTTCTTTATTTCCATAATTCCTCACCACAGTTAAAGAGTTAACTTGTTAACTGTAATGAATATGCTTGTGCTTTCGCTATTATTTGTGATTGTCCCCTTGGGGGGTCGTAAAAGTAATATTTTTATAGTTTGTGTGTGGTAAGTATTTATGGAATTGGCTTCGTTAAGGGAAATTGGGCTCACTGATGGGGAAGTGAAGGTGTATCTTTCACTTTTAAAATTAGGGGCAACAAAAACAGGTAAGCTCGCAACTAATGCAAAAGTTTCTTCCTCAAAAGTATATAAAATTCTTGCAAGACTTGAACAAAAAGGACTTGCAAGTCACGTGCTCCGCGATGGGGTTACATATTATCAAGCACTTTCCCCAAAACACTTGCTTGAATATCTTGACGAAGAGAAAACAAAAATTGATGACAAAAAGAAAGTAGTTGAAGGGCTAATGCCTTCTCTTGAGCAGTATTTGCAAACTACTGATAAAACCCAGGCGACTGTTTATACTGGACTCAAATCTGTTTCAAATATTTTTAGAAATATTCTTGAGGAACTCAAAAAGGGGGAGGAGTATTTTGTTATCGGAGCAAGGTATGTGCCTGAGTTGCCTGAGCAAATGAGGTTTTTTCAAAAGTATCATCAGCTCCGCGCTCTCAAAGGGATTAAAGTAAATATGTTAGCAAATAATGAAATAAGGGGAACTATTGTTCCTTGGAACAAAAAAGTTTCTGAGGTTAAATTTCTTCCAGATTATTTAATTTCAAACATTCAAATTCTTTTTTATAAAAATAAATCTTTTGTTATTGTTTGGACGACTGACCCTGTTGGCTTTTTGATTGAGAGTGAAGAGGTTTCAAAGAGTTTTAAGAAATACTTTGATGCGTTTTGGAAAATCGCTGAGAAATAAGTTGAATTGAAAGAAAAGATTTTATTGTTCTTTAGAAAACTCTTCTTCGCTCACGCCAGCGAGTTCGAGTATTGATTTGAGTGTGCCTAGTTTTAGTTCTTTGTGGAGTGGAACAACTGTCCCAAATGTTTTTCCAAGAGATTCTTTCTTCAAAACAATATGGCTCCCGCTTTGGCGTGCGATAAAGAAACCGAACCTATTGCACAATAGTTTAACGCAAGTCTTTCCTGAAATTTTTCTCAGCAGGGCCAAGAATCTTCACCTCAAAGGTAGTTATTATTGGCTTTGAGGTTGTTTTTTTTGGAAATTCTTCAAGGTAGAGAGAAGTAGCTTCTTTAAGGTTAGAAACAGCTTCTTCAATTGTGTTGCCTTGGCTTGCGGTGCCTATCTCCGGACACTTAGCAACGTACATGTCTTCTTCCTTAACTACAAGCGCGGTTAGAACTGTCATCCCATCACAAATAGTACTTGCCTGCAAAGTCATATAAAATAGTTCTTGTTTGACAGAATAAAACCTTTTCTGAAGTGTCTTGCCGGCGGTAGCGCAAAAGTCATTTCGTCTTCGCGCCTTTCCAGAGGAGTTTAAAGAAGGCGCGGAATGAATCGTTGATTTCCTGGCTTTCAATTATTATTACTAATGGTTCTTCTCCCCAAACTGCGATAAGGACTTTGTTTGCGTAAACGTTTATTGTCATGGGCATGGATTGGTCTTCTGTAACAAAACGCACTTGGGTGTGTACCTCTTTTTTTCTGTCTTCGCCGATTGTGGTTTTTAGTTTTTCATCAACCAGGATTAGACACTCAATTCCTTTTGCCGCACGTTGCGCCTGAAAGTTGCGGATGAATCTTCTAAATCTTGGGAGGGTGGTTTCTGGAAGATTAATTGAGAAGACTAAGTATTCCTCTCCTCTTTTTGTGGAGAAAATAATATCTCCAAAAGCGGTTTTGATTCCGTCCCAACCATTGTAAATATTAACAAGCGCGTGTTTCTTTTTTTTCTGGGTTACCTGCGAAAGAATAGTATTAATGTCCCCGTATTTTTTCAAGAACTCTTTTTTGCGTTCCTCAAGTTTTAAATTCAGCATTGCCGGGTCAATTGCTCGGTATTCTTTGCGTTTGTTAACTACCACGTAAGAAGCGAAGCCTTTTTGCACGAGTTGGTCGAGAACAAAGTAAGAAACTGACTTGTTTATTCCTAGTTTAGTGGCAGCAGTGGCTCCTGTAATCGGGCTGTTTGAGAGGAGGAGCTCAAATATTTTTCCTTCGTTTCCAGTAAGGCCGAATTCTGAGAAAGTCTCGTTATTTGCGCTCATTTTAACCACTTTAGTCGTACAGTACTGTACTACTTACTCTTAATAATGTCCGTGAAAGGATATAAATCTATCGAGGTGAGTCTAAATGAAGTTTGGGAAAAAGGTAATTTTGGGGGTGGCTGCAATTGTGTTGCTTGCAATACTGGCGGTTGCCACAGTGAGTGTTCTTGGTGAGCACAAAGAGGAGACAATAATTCATGTGGCATATCTTCCCGCAGCGCAGAGTTTACCGCTTTTTGTTGCGGTTGAGCAGGGGCTGTTTGAAGAAGAGGGGCTTAGTGTTATTGTGGAAAGGATTGAGTCCCCTAATCAAATAATTGATGCTTTGGTTTCAGGGAAAATAGATGCTGGGGCGCCTAGTGTTGCGGCTGGAATCACAGCAATTGTTAATGCTAAGAATCCTGACTCCCTGAGAATATACTCTTTAACATGCGGGACAGAAGGGGTTCTAAATGATGAGTTGCTTATCGCAAAGGATTCAAACATTACTTCAATACAAGATTTGAAGGGAAAGACACTAGCGCACATCCCTGGAGTACAATTTCAGGTAATGGCAAAAAAAGTGCTTGCTATGAATGGAGTTAATCCTGAGGATGTAACTTTAGTAGAACTAGCAATCCCTCAGCAACTAACTAGTCTTTCCGCGGGGGCGGTTGATGCGGTATTAACGCTTGAACCAACAGCAACTCTGGGGGAATTTAAGGGCGTATCAAAACTATTGGTGGCAAATCCGATGGTTAAGAGCGTTGCTGATCCGTGGTGCGGGGCAGCGGGGGTCGTTTCAACAAGTTTTATGAAAAGCCATCCAGCGGAAGCGAAGGCTTTCATCAAAGTGATGGATAAGGCAATAAAACAGGTTGACACAAACTCGGAAACTAAGCAATATTTAGTGAGTTACTTAACATTGCCTGATGCAGTTGCTAAGAAAACTCCCACACCAATAACTGTGCTAAGCTATGATGCGAACTCAACGTTCCTTGACGCTTACCAGAAGTTTGTGGATACATTCGTGGAATACAAAGTAATCCCGAGCACAATTGATGTAAGCACAATGCTAATTAGGGAGTAGGGATTGATAAATAAAATCTCAAAATATTGGACATGGTTAGGGGGGTTGAAATATGGTTGAACAAATAATTTTGAACAAAGTATCAAAATCTTACACAACTAATCAGGGGCATGAAAAAAAACTTCATGTCCTAAACAACCTTTCCCTAAAAATAAATAAAGGGGAATTTGTTTCAATTCTTGGTCCTAACGGGTGCGGAAAAAGCACTCTTTTGAGGATAATTGCGGGACTTGAGGATAAGGATTTTGGTGAAGTAAAAGTTTTTGGAAACAATCCAAAGGAAAAAAAAGTGGGTTACTTGCCTCAAGGCAGTAATACTTTGCTTCCTTGGCTTAACGCAAAACAAAACATTGAGTTTGCAATTTCAAGTATCGGCAATACAAACGAGGGGGTTGCACTAAGCAAATTAGCCGATTTTTGGATAAGTGATTATGCTTCTTATTACCCCTATCAATTATCCGGCGGTTTAAAGCAAATGGTTGGGCTAGTAAGAGCTTCTGCAGTTTCAGATGTGTTAATGTTTGACGAACCCTTAACCGGACTTGATCAATCAAACAGCAAGATGGTGGAGAATGCGTTCTTCAAACTTAAAGACGGAAATAATACTGCAATAATTGTTTCTCATGATATTGACACCGCAATACTATTTTCAGACAAAATTGTGGTGTTGTCAGAAAAACCTTCTGGAATTGTTGCAGTTATTCCGGTTGGTTTGGGGCAGAAGCGAAAAAGTGAGATGCGTTACTCAGAAGAGTTTCTCCTGTTGCGAAAAGAAGTTTATGATATTTTAACACACGGCAAGTGATGAAAATGATTTGGGCAAAACAAAATTTATTTTGGCAATTCAAGCCGATGAATTACGCAGGAGCGGTAGCTCTTTTTTTGATTTGGGAAATTGTTTCGTTAAGCGGGGTTTTGAATTCATTTTTGTTTCCAACGCCTGTGCAGGTAATTTTGGGGTTGGTTAAATTGTTTTTATCAAACGAAATAACAATTGATTTAGTAAGTACTCTGGCAAAAATAATTATTGCAATTGTTCTTGGGTGTGCGATTGGTTTTGTAATAGGGGCGCTTCTTTCTCTCTCAAAAAAGCTTTACGATGCGTTTTCCCCAATGCTTGATTTTTTTAGAAGCATTCCAGCAACAGCGTTGTTTCCATTGTGCATTATTATTCTTGGGGTGGGGGATGCAACAAGTCTTGCGCTTGCGACTTGGATTTGCGCGATTTATCTTGCTCTGCATGTTGCAAAAGGTTTGAGGAGTACAAGCGAGGGGTACTTGCTTGTCGCAAGGAGTTTGCGTAAAACCAATTTTGAGATATTCTTCCAGGTGCGCTTAATGGAAGCGCTTCCTACAATATTTGTCGGATTAAGGGCCGCGGCGAGTCTTGCGATTGTAGTAATAATTGTTACTGAAATGTTTGTCGGAACTACCCACGGGCTTGGGAAAGTGTTAATTGATTCAGCCTACTCGTATGATATGGCGCAACTCTATGCGGTTATTCTAATAATCGGGGTAATTGGGTACGCTTTGAACAAAATTATTATCTACTCGGAGAAAAGAATTGTTCACTGGGAAGCAAAGCAATAGAGGGTTGTTTCTTCTCCCATTTGTCTATTTTTTCGTTATACGATTGAAACAGAGGTTAAACGAAAGAAATGTATTTTGTATAAAGCAAACAAAATTGCTTAGTTCGTTTGTGTGTTAGTGTTTTTTGGTTTTATTTCGTATATCGCGGCGGGCCCTAGTTGGAGTCCTGTTTTGATTGTGATTATGGATTTCTCAATGACTTCGTAGCCGTGTTTTGGCGCTTGCACAAAGGGGTTGTTGATTTCTCCTGCGGGGAGAAAGTAAGGCATTATTATTGTCCCGTTTGGGTTTAGGTGGTTTTTTGCGTCCTCAAAAAACCTGTGAATTAGTTTTCCTCTGGAAATATTCAGTTTTCCTTCTTTTGAAAATACTTCGAGTAGTTCTTCGTAAGTGTGGTCGGAAAAGAAGGGGTGATTGAAAACTATTAAGTCAAATTTGTCCGTAATGTTTTCAAATAAGTCCCCGTTTAATGTGTTTGATTTGCTTGCGAGTTTGAATTTAGAAACGTTTTCGTTTGTGTTTTGAACTGAGGCTGTTGATAAATCAGCAAATGTAACGCTTTGTGCCCCAAATGTGCCTAGGATTATTCCTTGTATTCCGGCGCCGGAACCCATGTCAAGCACTTTTTTTGATTTGAAGTAGGGCTGGTTAAAAAACAGCCATTTTGCCAAGTACGAGGAAACCATTTTTTCCGGGCGCATTACTTTCGGGTTCACAATAAATCCATTAAGGGTGTTTCCAAACCCCAAATCTATGTCAATCTCGTACTTTTCGTGCTGGTGGGCGGCAACTTGTTTTTCGAGTTGCGCTCGCTCTGTTTGATTTAAATACATAAAAATCAAGTCATTTTATTGGTTTAATTCTTCTTCAAAAGAAAGTAGAATATTTTTTTTCAGTTCGACAAATTCAGGGGTGGTAATTAGTGCTTGATTTCTAGGTCTTGGTAAGCTTATGCGAAATTCATTTTTTATGGTGCCGGGGCTTTTACTAAGCACAAGCAACCTTTCTCCAACAAAGATGGCTTCGTCAATATCATGCGTGACAAGAAGAATAGTTGGTTTTAATGATTCCCACAAACTGACAATAAGTTTTTGCAAGGTTATCCTTGTGATGTAATCGACTGAGCTAAATGGTTCATCTAGGAGTAAAATTTTGGGGTTTAAAGAAAGGGCTCGAGCAATCCCGACTCTTTGCTGCATTCCTATGGATAATTGGTGCGGGTAGTGTTCTCCAAATTCTTTTAATCCAACTTTTGCAAGCATTCCTGAAGTTATTTTTTCAACTCTAGGGTTTTTCTGTAAGCGCAGTCCAAAAGCTACATTTTCTCTTACGGTTAACCAGGGGAAGAGCTCCCGATTTTGAAAAACAACGCCGATTCTTTTTTTTGAAGAGTCATTTAGATTAATTAGTCCGCTTGTGGGTTGAACGAATCCCGCTATGCAATTAAGTAATGTGCTTTTCCCGCTCCCGCTTGGCCCTACGATACTAATAAACTCTCCCGCTCTGGCTTTGAAAGAAATCTCTTGCAGGGCAGGTATTAATTGCCCGTTAACAAGGTACGATTTTTCAAGATTACTGATTGTGAGTTCAGGGTTCATTTTTTTCACCCCAAAAAAATAGGTTTGTATTAATTTTGCTTATTATTAAATCAAAAATAAACCCGTATACGCAAATCAGAAAGATGTAAACAATTAGTTTGTCTGCGCGGAAATAGGATTGAAACAACCAAATTCTAAACCCTAGTCCATGGTACACTCCCGCTAATTCTGCGGCAATTATTACCGAAAATGCGAGTCCTATTCCAACTCTTGCGCCATTAGCGATAAAGGGCATTGCCCCGGGCAAAAAGACTTTGTGTACCATTTGTATTTTTGTTGCTCCCGTCGTTTTTGCAACCCAAATTAGTTTTTGGTTTATGTTTTGTAATCCAAAAATAGTGCTGATGTAGGTGGGAAAGAACACGGTGAATATTATAATAATGTATTTTGAGGTTTCTCCTATCCCAAACCACAAAATAACTAACGGGACAATAGCCAAGGGGGGGATAAATCTAAAAAAATTAATTGCGTTGAATGGAACCAAGGAAGAGGGGAGTACTTTCTCAAAGAATAACCCTGTGACAATTGCTAGTGTAAACCCAATGACAAACCCTATTAATATTCGAGTGATTGTTGAGATGCTGTCTAGCCAGAAGTCGGGTCCAAAGAGTATCTCCTGTGATGCTAAAAAAATATCCTCGGGGGACGGAACAAAATAGGAGTTTGCAATTGATGATATTTCGTACCAGCATAGGAGACTAATAATCACTAGGATTATGCTAAAGCGTTTTTTCATAGGGGATTCACCTTAGGCAGCAATTTAGTTAAGAAATGAGCTAGAAATCCACTCATTGAAATCATATAAAATTGGGCTTTTGCTTATTCCCGTGCTTGATGCCCACTCTGATTCTTTTGATAAATATTTGCCTAGGTTAGGTTCGGGACTTATTTCAATCGTCCAATCTTTTAGTACTTGCGAAACCGTGTTTGAATCAATGCCCGCGTATTTAGCGACTATTTTTGGGGTTTCTTCAGGGTGAGCTTTTTTATAAGCTTCAGCTTTTTTTAGTGCTCGCATAAATTTACTAATTTTTTGTGGAAAATTTTCAATAAGCCCTGGCGAACCAACAAGATTCCACGTTTCGCCGTAAACATCTTTTGGAGCAAACACAGTTGCATTATTCCCAAGTTGTTGTTGTATTGTGGATAGGTAAGGATCATAAATTATTATTGCGTCAAACTCGTTATTTTTCATTGCGGGCAGCATTCCGCTGGGTAATAAAAATGTTAATTGAACATCCGCAATATCGAGTCCAGTTGTTTTGAGAAAGGCGTAAGTAAAATAGTGCGGTCCATTGCCCGCAGTGGTTCCGATTCTTTTTCCTTTTAAATCAAGCGGGGAATATATGTTTGCGTCCTTTCGCGCAACCACTTGGATATCATTTTGCGACCAACCTATGGTTGAAATTACCTTAAATTTTTGTTTGCTCATGGCGGCAAGAGTTATGGGGACATCAGCCGTGATTGCCATGTCCGCGCCTCCACCAAGCAGTGCGTCAAGGGCTAGTTTTCCTGTTTGGAATTGGACAAATTTTACATTAACCCCCTCTTCTTCAAAGAAATCATTTTCTTGGGCAACAAAAATCAGCTCTGATGCGGGGTGAGGGGTAATGGCTAAAGTAATGTCCTCACTCTCACTCGCAGGTATTTGAAAAATATAATTAACCCCTATGCCTAAAATTACAAGCGCAACTAATCCTGTTAAAATACTTGCCCAAATTAATTTTTTTTTGTCTAAAAATTTATCCACAATAATCCCCCAAATATTTTCAATTTTATTTTAATTTGATTCCCTCATGCAGAGTTGAATAACAATTCTTGCATAAAAGTTGAATTCCTCCCGCACTAAATATGCCGATACACTCAACTCCTGTTGCTTTGCAATTCTCGCATGTTCCTAACTCTTGCCCCCTAATACTCCCCCCTATTCCCAAACGTGAAATAAACCTTTTTCGAAAGTTAATATTCCTTTGTGGGGGGAAAACCCTCCACATTATATACTTTTCTTTATACCTAATTAGTATGGAAGTTGAAAAAACTCTTGCAAAACTCGGGCTCGGGAAAAAAGAGGCGAGTATTTATCTGACTCTGCATAGGGGCGATGTACTGACGGCTACCGAATTATCCAAAAGAACCGGAATTAATAGGCGGAGCGTGTACGATGCTCTTGATTCATTATCTTCTCAAGGCCTTGTTAGTTATTTAGTGCATGATAAAAAAAAATTGTTTTCCACTAATTCTCTTAGTGTTCTTGACTCGCAGCTTGATGAAAAAAAGCAGTTATTAAAAACATTAATTCCTTTAATGGCAAAAAGTGCGGTTAGTGGCAAAGTGGGACCGCAAATACGAGTTTATTCTGGGAAAAACTCTATGAAAGCGGTTTTAGAGGAGCTTATTGCAACAAAGGAAATTATTTACATCTATGGCGGGGGTATGCAAATTAGCGAGCTATTAAAGTTTTATTACCCTCATTGGACAAAGAAGCGAGAAGCGCAGGGAATATTGCTTAAAGGAATTTTTATTGATTTGCCTAAAATAAGGGCTCTTATCAAAACCCTTGCTCAAATACAGTACAAGTTTATAGAAAAAGAGTACCTTAGTCCTGCTTTTTGGTGGCTTAAGGGAAACAAAATCTATCTTGTGTTTTTTGATGAAAACCCAATTATTGTTTCAATTGAGAGTGCTAGTCTTGCAAAAACCTACTTGAGCTCATTCAATCTCCTTTGGAAAAACCTTTAACGCGGGGTGTTACTTCTTCGCCACGTTGTCCCACAAGTATTTGAAGTATGCTGCGTAGCTTTGGGCGAGTTCTT
>CAZPWC010000012.1:0-34509 GCA_964590155.1 uncultured archaeon | reverse complement strand
AAAAAAATCCCCCCTTATTTTGACTCAGAACTATTAATAAAAAAGGCATAACTCATTTTATGACTTAAAAAAGCATAAATGCATTTAAACGACTTTTTTGACCCAAAACCACAATAGTTAAAATACTAAATCACTTAACTATGTTATGAACTTAGTCGGAAAAGCATTTGCTGTTGTTGGAGCCTCAAACAACCCTGAAAAATATGGGTACAAAGTAGTTGAAGCACTCAAGAAATTATCCAAAAATATTTATCCAGTAAATCCTAAAGAGACACAAATACTTGGACTTGCTGTATTCAAAGAACTAAGGGACATTAAAGAAAAAATCGATATTGTTGTTTTTGTCCTGCCCCCCAAAATTTCGTTTGAAGTTCTAAAAACTAACCCAAGAAAGAAATGGCACTATTGGTTTCAACCAGGGAGTTTTGATGATAGAGTAATTGAATATTGCAAAGAAAAAGGACTTAATTTTACTAACGATAAATGCATTATTGTTGAAAGCGAAAAGCAATTTTAACCCTCCAAAAAGGGGCCCGCAGAGGGCATATAAATGCTTGGATTGACTAATATCTTATACGAGAAGGAAAAAGTAAGTATAAAAAGGAAAAAAGTTATTACTAATAAGCTGATTTTATGGAAGAGTTTGCTAAACTAAAGGTCCACCCTAAATTACTTGAGGGAATCAAATTAATGGGCATTTCTGTACCGACACAAATACAAGAAAAGTGTATTCCCGAAATAAAAGCAGGAAAAGATGTTGTTGGACAATCTTTAACAGGCTCAGGAAAAACAGCTGCTTTTGGTTTACCAATTTTAGAAAAAGTTATTCCAGGAAATGGAATTCAAGCACTAATCTTAACTCCAACAAGAGAACTTTGTGTACAAGTAAGAGATCATCTTGATCAAATGTCAAAATTTTTACCAATAAATGTTAGAAGTATTTACGGCGGAGTAGGATACCACGAACAAAGAGAAAGCATTAAAATTGCTGAAATAATTGTTGCTACCCCGGGAAGATTATTGGACCACATAGGGCAAAGAAATATTGACCTTTCAACAGTAAAATTTGTTGTTCTTGATGAAGCGGACAAAATGTTTGAAATGGGTTTTGAAAAAGATGTTGACAAAATATTAAGTAACACTTCTAAAGAAAGACAAACAATAATGTTCAGCGCTACAATGCCAAGAGCAGCTCAAAATATTATCACAAGATACCTAAAAAAACCAGTTTACATTCAAGAAAAACTTCACATTGATCGTTCATTATTAAAGCAAGTATTTTATGCTGTTAGAAAAGAGCAAAAATTTTCTCTACTTGTTCATTTGTTAAAAGAAAAAACAGCTGGACCAGCAATTGTTTTTTGTGGAACAAAAAGAACTGTTGATGCTATTGCAAAAGTATTGAATAGAAATAATATTGGAGCACTCCCAGTTCATGGTGATTTAACTCAAGGAAAAAGAAATTTCGCTGTTAATTCTTTCAAAAACGCAAAAGTTGAAGTTTTAGTTGCAACTGATGTTGCGGCTCGCGGACTTGACATCAAAGATGTATCCCACGTTTACAATTATGATGTTCCAAAAACACCTGAGGATTATACTCATAGAATTGGAAGAACAGCGAGAGCAGGAAAAAAAGGAGATGCTGTAACACTTGTTTCTGAAAGAGATGTTGGAAACTTTAATGGAATATTAAGAACAGGAAAAATGCAAATCCTCGAAGAAAGACTGCCTTCGTTTGAAGAAATCCCTTTTGGAAGAAGTGATTCTTTTGAACGCAGAGGGCACAGGCAAAACTCAAATGAATTTAGGAGCAATAGGGAGCACAGAAGTTTTGGTTCGCAAAGAAGTTATCCTAGTCGCGGACCTCCCCGAGGACCTCCAAGAGGACCTTCAAGAGAGCATAGTGGCCCACGAAGAGAATATGGTAATAGCTCAAGAGGGTATGGTGGCGGACAAAGAGAATATAACAGTGAACAAAGAGCACCAAGCGAATATGCTAGACAAAGAAGTTATGCTCCCGAGAGAAATTATATTCCTGAAGTAAAAGATAATTACAAACCTCAAGAACAAACGGATAGACCTCAAGAAAATTATGAGCAAGAATACGATGCGCTTAGAAAACCAAGTTATCCTAGAAGCAGAACTGAAAGATACAATCGAGGCGGTCGAGGAAACTTTAGAAACAAAAGAAATGACTTTGGGCACAAATCAAACGGTTTTGATCACAAACCAAGATTTAATACTAATGATGACCATTTTGAAAATAAGCGAAAATTTAATGACACACAAAGTAAATTTGGTCACAAAAGCAGATATAGTGAGGCTCACACAAACTCTGAAAGCAAACCAGAATCGTTTGGACGAAACAAATCTTTTTCTCACAAAAAATTCGGTCACCCAAAGAGTTTTGGTCGCAAAACTAATTTTCACTCAAAAAACAGATCTCGAGAATAAATACTAAAAAGAACTAATTTTCTTAAAGCAATTTTAACTTTTTCAAAACAATTCTAATTTTTTTAACATAATTTCAACTTTTTTAACATAATTTTTTAAAAAAGAACTATTTTATCCAAAAAACAACTATTTTAAATAAATTTTTTAAAACAATAACTATTTTAAAGAACAATCATTCTTTTTCTGAAATGAAATGCGCAAAATGTCAATCAACCGCAACTGTTTACAACAAGCAAGGTGTTCCTACTTGTTCAAGACACAGAAATGACAAAATTTCTGCCCCCCAATGCCCTCAATGTAAATCCCTAATGGCTCTGCGCGAAGGAAAATATGGAAAATTCTGGGGATGCTCTGCTTACCCAATGTGTGACGGATTAATGAAGTTATAAAACCCAAAAAGTAACTAAAAATAAAGCTAAATAAAAAATAAGTTACGCTATTCGTATTTTGCATATTAGTTTATATTAAATAGCAATCAATTTTATTTTAATGCAACCAAGCAAACAAGCTGAAGAACTAAACCAAATAATTAAATCAAATAATCCTGTTTTATTTGAGTTTCTTTCCGAACGAGGAAAATGCGCTTATATGCCTAAAGAAGGAATTTTGGCTCAAAGCGCGCAAGCTAAAGGAAAAAGAATTAATGCGACTATCGGAATCGCTATTGAAGATGATGGGTCTCCTATGCGACTTAATTGTATTGCAGAAAAAATATTGCTTGACCCAAAAGATGTTTTTCCTTACTCTTCAAGCCAAGGAAAACCTGAGTTAAGGGAAGAATGGAAAAAAGACATGCTCAAAAAGAACCCTTCACTAAAAGCACAAATAAGCACCCCAATTATCACAAATGCTTTAACGCACGGATTGTCAGTATTAGGAATGCTTTTTTTGAACCCTGAAGATAGAATAATTACTCCTGATCTATTTTGGGGAAATTACAAATTGATTTTCGAAAACTCTTTAGGAGCAAAAATTGAAACATTTAATACATTCAAAGGAAATGATTTTGATATTTTAGCAATGGAAGAAAAACTTAAAGGCGAAGGCAAAAAAATTCTTTTGCTGAATTTTCCAAACAACCCAAGTGGTTATTCCCCAACAAAAGAAGAAGCAAAACAAATTGTTGAATTAATAAAAAAATACGCGGAAGAAGGAACAAAAATTCTTGTCATACTTGATGAAGCTTATTTTGGTTTGTTTTATGAAGATTCGACAGAAAAAGAATCTTTATTTTCTTGGCTTGCTGACATCCACCCAAATGTTATTGCAATAAAGGGAGATGCGGCAACAAAAGAAGATTATGTTTGGGGTTTGCGTGTGGGTTTCCTTACTTTTGGTTGGAAAAATGCCACTTTAGAAGCATACAAAGCAATAGAGGACAAAATTGCTGGAACAATAAGAGGAAATATATCTATGGGGCCGCATATTTCTCAAAGCCTTGTATTGAGTGCGTTAAGAGCACCATCTTATGAGCAGGAAAAGAAAGAAAAATTTGAATTGCTTAAACAAAGGTACAAAAAAGTAAAAGAAGTGTTGGCAAATGACAAATACAAAGAGACCTTTGAAGTACTGCCTTTTAATTCTGGGTACTTCATGTGCATAAAACCAAAAGCGAATGCTGAAAAAGTGAGATTGAAATTACTGGAAAAATATGAAACAGGAGTTATTTGTCAAAAGGACTTATTAAGAATTTCTTTTTCATGTGTTCCAAAAAATACTATTGAAGAATTATTTGATAATATTTACAATGCTTGTAAGGAGAGTGTTTGAAATGGTGCATGAATTAGAAAATCTAATGGATAAAGAAAGTTTGGATAAGTTAAAGGCAGTAAAAAACACTCACGTTGAAGAGGTTGTTGCAAAATATGCTGCTCTTTGCAAACCAAGCAAAATAATTGTTTTTGATGATTCTAAAGAAGATATAAACAAAATTCGCGAACTGGCTAAAACAAAAAAAGAAGAAAGTTCTTTAGCTATGGAAGGGCACACCGTCCATTATGATGGTTACTTTGATCAAGGAAGAGATGCAGCTAATACAAAAATACTTGTAGAAAAAGGAGTTCAAATAAGCAAAAAACTTAATACTGGTGAAAGGGAAGAAAATTTGAAAGAAGTTTATGGACTACTTGATGGAATAATGAAAGGAAAAGAAATGCTTGTTAGATTTTATTGTTTAGGCCCAGAAAATTCAAAGTTTTCTTTATGTGCTTTGCAAATAACTGATTCTGCATACGTTGCCCATAGCGAAGACATATTGTACAGACAGGGGTACGAGCAATTTAAGAAATTGGCCGGAAAAAACGAATTTTTTTACTTCATCCACTCTGCGGGAGAGTTAACTCCACAAGGCACTTCAAAAAATGTTGATAAGAGAAGAATCTATATTGATTTGAACGGCAACAGAGTTTACACTGTAAATAATCAGTACGCAGGAAATAGTGTTGGGTTGAAAAAACTGGCTCTAAGACTTGCAATAAAAAAATCTAATGGCGAGGATTGGTTATGCGAACACATGTTTGTTCTTGGCGCTATTGTTCCTGGAAAAAATAGGACAACTTATTTTACAGGAGCTTTCCCTAGCGCTTGTGGAAAAACCTCTACCGCAATGATTCCTGGACAAAAAATTATCGGAGACGATATTGCTTATTTGAGAATTGATCCAAACGGACGCGCACATGCAGTTAATGTTGAGCAAGGAATATTTGGGATAATTGAAGATGTTAACGCAACTGATGACCCTTTAATATTCAAAACACTAACCACTCCAAGGGAACTAATTTTTTCTAACATATTAACTAAAGATAAAAAACCTTATTGGCTTGGAATGAAACAAGAAACACCAACTGAAGGATATAATCATTCAGGGGAATGGAAACAAGGAAATAAAGATGCTGCTGGAAAAGAAATTCCTTTAGCTCACAAAAATTCCAGGTACACTATGAGAATAAGTGAACTACCTAACGCTGATGAAAGAATCAATGACCCTAACGGTGTTCCTGTTTCTGCAGTAATTTACGGAGGACGCGATTCTGATACATCTCCTCCTGTAGTAGAATCATTTAGCTGGGCTCACGGAGTATTTATTGGAGCATGCATTGAATCAGAAACTACTGCTGCAAAAATTGGCGGAAACCTTGGCGCAAGAACACACGACCCTATGGCGAACCTTGACTTTTTGGTAGTACCTTTAGGAATGTATATTAAAAATCATTTAAGATTTGGGGAAAATTTGGCTCAGCCGCCGAAAGTTTATTCGACAAATTATTTTTTGAAAGGAGAAAATGGTTACCTGAGCGAAAAAGTTGATAAAAAAATCTGGTTGTATTGGATGGAAGGAAGAATACATGAAGAATACAAATCAATTAGAACCCCAATAGGATTCATTCCTTACTACGAGGACCTCAAAAAAATATTCAAAGAAGCTTTTGGGAGAGAATACACTAAAGAAGCTTACGAGAAAAAGTTCTCTATCCGCGTAAGCAAACTAATTGAACGATTAGACCGAATGCAAGCAATTTATTCGCAAGAAAATGACATTCCGCAGTCATTCAAAAACCAGTTAGATCAACAACGCGAGCGCTTAGAAAACGCAAAAAAACATTACGGAAAAGATATTATCTCTCCGTTTGATTTTTGAATAACATTAATGCACAAAAAAATTGAAAAAAACCAAGGTATATGAATTATGTGTAATTTATTATACTATAAGTAACATAATTTGTTATAGTAAGTTAATTTGTTGAATAAATGGAGCGGGTAAAAATGGAACAATGGGAAGCACAAAAATCATTCAAACAAGGAAAAGAAACAATAACAGTAACCATAAAAGGCAAATCCAAAAAAGCCATAAGTGATTTTCTTAAAAAACACAAATTGTAAACAAAAACACGAAAAAACCAAGACGTACAAAAAATTCAAGTCCTAATTTTGTAAAAGGATTATTTGGAGCGTGTTTATTTTCGCTTTGCCATAATTAAGCACATTTCTGTAGGAAATTTTAGGGCATTGTCTTTTTTGGCAAAATATATTTTTACTTCTTGCATAAGGTTATCTCTATCTTTGTTCTTCAACGAGATAACCCAAGAATAAGTGTTAATTAGAGCTAAAAATTCGTCTCGGCTATACTTTTGAATAAATTTATATTTCTTTATAATAGGTTTAGCAAAAAAGTTACTTTGCATAATTTTGTCTGCTCTATTTTTAGGAATGTTTATCGAAGCAGGAATTTTTGGATAGTTTGGGCAGTTTTTTAAAAATAGTTCTTCCATGCCAAATAATCTTATTGCTTTACAAAGACTAACAACAGGTTCCCAAAATAACGCCAAGTACCCATCTTTTTTAAGAAATCTGTTTGCTTTTTTGTAAACTATTTTTGAATCTAACCAATGTATTGCAGTCCCCATCAAAATTAAATCAAACGAATTTGGAGACGAAACAAACTTCTCAAAAGAGATTCTTTTATAACTGACATTTTTGTGTTTAGAGGATAGTTTTCTGGCTATTTTGAGCATATTTTTACTTATATCAATACCTATTAGCTTAGATCTTGTCTTGGCAAAAGGAATTATTGATTTTCCTGTCCCGCAACCAACATCTAGAACTAAACTATCTTCAGTCATATTTGAGATTTTTATTATATCTTCTATAAGTTTTTTTGGATAATCCTTTCTTCCAACTTGATAAGATGCCCCTACTTTTTTAAAGGATTTTCCTAATTTTCTATCAAATGCCATTAATACACCACAATTTTAAAGTTATTAAAGTTCTCTGTTCAAAAAATGACACCCGACCGTTTATCCTAATTAGTGAAACATAAAGTTAGTCTATCTAAAAATAAATGCTTTGCTATAGCATAACCCAAATATAAACTAATAAAATTTAATATGAAGAGAACCAAGCAAACAAGTCTCGGTTCTTTTATTTAAAACGTTAGCTTATTATATTGTTTCCTAATTGTTTTTGTCACAATGGACAATTCAGTTAAACTAAAATTAATTTCTTTGGCCTGGAAGGGTTTGACTAAGTTTGAAATTGTTAATTTTTTGAAAGAATTACCTGCCGAAGAACTAAAAGAATGTTTTGCTTATTATACAATTGTTTTGGATTTAATTTCACTCTATAAGCAAGGGTCTCCTAAAAGTTTGTTGGAAAAGAATTTAATTGAAGCAGGGTATGATTCTGAAGATATTCACCTAATTTTTTCAAAACAAGAAAACAAAAAAAAGATTATGGGGATTTTTTTCACAATATTTTTTGTTGTGAGTGCAATTGGTTTTTTGTATATATTCTCTCAAAACGCCGGTTTTGGAGATTTGAGTAATTTGTTTACTAATTTTGATCCGTCTCAATTCATTTTTACTGGTACTGAAATTATTATTTCCGGTACTGTTTTCGGCGAGTCCACTAATTTTAGCGATATTGAAATAACTACTTCAAATGCCTCTATTGCAAGCGCAACGAAAAGCGATAATAGTTATGAATTGAAAGTAAATTGTAAAAAAGAATTTACTCTAAATTTTTCTAAAAAAGGTTTTGTGCCACTACACAAAACAATTACCTCTTGTAGCACTCAAGAAATAGATATTGTAATGACAAAAATGAGCGAATTTAAAGAACTTGATTTGAACGGAAAAAATACTATTTCAAACAAAGGAGTAAAACTAGATGTTAACGGAAGTGATTTAGTAATCCTTGGAACAAACACAGCCCCAAAGAAAGCAAATCTTTCAGTTACAGGATTCAATCCAAACACCCAAGGCGATATGCAATACTTTCCCGGAGAACTAGAAGGAATTGATGAAAACGGATCAATAACGGGTCTTGAGTCTTATGGTTTTGCAAAAATAATTGCAGAAGATGAAAAAGGAAACCAACTTGATTTCAAAGAAGGCAAAAGTTCAAAAGTTAGTTTCAAAATAGATCCTGCACAACAATCAAATTCACCCAACGAAATGCCTCTGTGGTATTTTGATGAAACAAAAGGAACATGGATAGAAGAAGGAATGGCAAAAAAAGTTTGCACAAGTGGAATCTGCGAATATGTCGGAGAAATAACAAAAGTAAGATCCTGGCACAACTTAGACATGGGAGTAACAATTAATCAAGTTGATATTAATGGAAAACCAAAAGATCCTTGTGAAGAAAAATTAGATAAGTTAAAAAAATCTGATTGGTGGAAAAAGTTAAAAGCTGCTGAAGATAAAGCTAGAAAGTTAGGCAAATTAGATATTAAATCTGAATCAATAGGGGTTTATGAGGGGTCAATGAATACAGGTTATCCTAATTGGAGTGACGTAAGTAATGCTTTAGATTCTTATAAGATTAACAAAAGAGAAGGAAATTATTCTGAAGCAACCGTATATGGAACATTAATGTTCTTATTTGGCTTAAGAAACGTATTATTCGCCCCTGGCGCAACTAGAGGACCATCAACATGGAATTTAGGGGCAGATAACCCCTATCTAAATTTAATGAATCCTGCGGGAAGAAATGTTGATTTGGGGAATGGGCCAATAGATATGGGACATGCAATGTTAGGTTTTTTGAATCCTTATGCAGGGTTACAAAGCTTAACAGACTTTGGTGACGCTTTAATAACTTGGTCTTCAAGTCAGGCAAATAAACCGGATCTTAGGGGAAATGCATTGTCTCAAGACATTGCCAACACTTTACCATTTTACTTAAATGATAGAAAGGGGCAAGAAACATCTTTAACTGATTTTTTTGACTGGTTTTATGATTGTGATCGTGTAAATAAGCCCGAATATTACTTCCCTATTTACACAGGTTTATTTGCATTTTCAGGAGAAAATGATGGCTTCTCACAAACAAACGGAGTTAGCTCTTTTGATGGAGGACTATTTTTGCACCTTGGTAAAAATGTTTATTTATCCACTACAAAGAATTTTTCAAATAGTTATTCTAATCCAGGAGTATTTATTTTTACTAATTTTGCTTATCCCAAAGGAAATAAATTATTTTTAGTTACAGCTAACGGGGAAATTGATTTGAATCGAAGTATCCCTCAAAATGAATTTTCTTTAGATTATAATTGGGGAAAAGAGTTTTACACAAAAAATGAAGCCACATTTTTGCTTGACAAAATCGATTTTTATCCCATTGATTTTAACGAGTTTAATTTCGGTTTAAGTGAAGAAGATTTAGCAAAAATTGATTTCGGGGCCAGAACACTTTATTACACTTACGAAAATTCAAAATTAAGCAAAGTGACTAGTGAAGACTTTGAAAAAAAGTATTTATATGAAAATGAAAATTTATCGAAAATAATTTATTCAAGAACAAATAAACCTATTTTTGAATACAATTTTCATTATAAAGACAATAAATTATTAGCAATTTCATTTAGTGACTATGATAACTCAATTATTTCAAGTAAATTTAATTGGGGCAAAAACAAATTAAAAATTGATTCAAGTACTTACCACCAAACTATTGAAATTGATTCTCAAGGAAAAGTAATTTCCACCAACGAATTTAATTTCTCCTATACAAACCAAATGCAAATTGAACTCAAAAATTATTCAAAATTAGTTACTCCTTGGAATAATTATGCTTACCAAATAAAAACGCAAGCAATTTCTTCGTACCCTATTAAATACGAGAATTTTGATAAATTATTTAGAGCAAGTTACATTAACATTTCTCCAGAATTAAGATTATCCATTAAAAAAATGGTATCTAACCCAGTTCCTCTTTCAAATGGATCTTCTAATGGACTTACTTCAAAGCAAATTGAATTCGATGAATTTTCGTTAAAAAATTGTGATTTCTGGATAAATCCATCTGACATCGCTGAATGTATAATTGATTTGGATAACACCTATACTTTGCCTGAAGAAGAAGCACTAACATTTGTTTCTAGTTTGAATCATAGCGCCGCAAATAAGTCCATAATTTATACTAAATTAGCTGAACACTATTTAGACTTAGTAACTTGTTACCCCATTTTCAAAAATGATATTTACTCAGCTATTTCTTGTATCAAGTTGGTTGATGATGTTAAAATTACTTTTCCTCAGCAAAACATCTCTAATATTCTTAATAAGAATTTGAAGGATTCTGAGTTGTCTTTTGTTTTGAGAAATCTTGCTTCTTATTATGCTGATACTAACTATTGTGACCCTATCCCTATTGAGGATTTGAGAAACGCTTGTTTTAATAAAACTCCTACTGAAACAGAGCTTGAAACTAATGAAATTAACGATCTTATCGAAGAAATGACTAAAATTAATACTATTAATTGTAAATTTGATGAGAAATATTCTAGCCCATTGAAAGATAGTGAGGGTAATTATTGGATTAAAGAAATTAGCGAAAATAGTGTTTATTCAAACAAAATAGCTGGAAATGTTAGCGAGTGCAATGGGTCTACTCAAATGGAATCAGATGATAAAGGAAATATTACTCCTTGTCTTTCAAGTACTACAAAAAACGATGGGTGCATCCTATCAACACAAAAAGTATACTTACTGAGTTCGTCTAAAGAGAATTATACTATCCAAAATAAGTATGAAGATATTTACAAGCAAAACGAAGTTGATTTTATTGATCTTAATGGAAACATTTGGTTCGCAATAGATGAAGGTGGATTCCCTGAATATCTTAAACTAACTCCGCAAGGAGAATTTACAACGAAACAAGATGTTTTCGATAAAGAAGATAAAGCTAGCAAAAGTACAGCAAAAATATTCAAAACAAAACCCTCAAAAGATGTTTACTTTGTAGTGTTAGATAAGCCTTTGCACAACGTGTTTATTGAAAGAGATAGCTATACTCGAGTTAATGAATGTTATGGAGCAACAGGTCTAAAAAATAGTAGTTCTGGAGATGCTTATATGTTTGGACAAAGCCATTGGAGTGTATCTTTTGGGTACGGAACTGCTATTATTGGAAAAGATTTTAACGGAACAACTTCAACAAAAATAAAAAGTAAAACTTTTTGTGATTCACAATTAACTTTTATCCCATTTACGGGCGATATGTATGAAGGTTATGCTGAAATCGTGGGCTCAAACTTTACTGCTAATACTAACTTTTTTGGAGCCGATAAATACAACAATCTTTTAGTACTAACAAACAAAAATGATTTATTAGAATATTATAAAGATACAAACGATATTGAATTCCCTTCAGCAATAGAAACAATAAACTAAGCTTTAGTTAACCTCTTTTTTCAATTAATCAACAACCCATTCTTGCATTGAATGGATCATAACTATTCAGCAATCGTATTTGTTTGGCTTTATTCTTTGGAGGATTAGTTTTATTCTTCTGTCGTAGTCGTGGAAGTTTTTGTTTTCTTGTTGAACCATTTTCAATGCACCTTTTTTCCTTAAACGAATTCTCCGCTTTCGTTCTTTTTAAGGTAAATTGAGTTCATTGTTCGCTTACAACTTAATAGCCGCACGCGGAGAGAGGGAGTCGAACCCCCGCTCCCTTTCGGGATCTCGGTCTCAAGCCGAGTGCATTTGGCCTCTCTGCCATCTCCGCAGAAATATTGACTTTGAGAGTCTTTATAAAGTTTTTTGTAAGAGATTAAACAAAATTTGTTCAAACAAAAACGGTTCGTTGTTTGACGATTTTTGAATTAAATTAATATACTCTCAAAAAGGAGGGTTTTTTATTGGCTTTTGAACAATTGATTTGTATGAATAAGTTAGAGTTTTCAGCTGTTGTTTTGAAAGGAGAAGTTGCTTTTGTAGCTACTTGTCCTGAGCTTGGTGTTGCGAGCCAAGGAAAAACAGAAAAAGAAGCCCTAAAGAACCTAAAAGAAGCTGTTGAGTTATATCTTGAAGATGAAGATATACAAAAAATGATAAAAACCGGTTCAATAAGAAAAGCAAAAGTTTGTTCACTAGCCATCAATTGTTGATGGTTTTAGAAATGAAGCTTCCTGTTTTATCAGCAAAAGAACTAATTCAATTTCTTTCAAAAAAAGGATTTATTATAACGAGGCAAAAAGGAAGCCACTTAATAATGAAAAAAATTATTGAAAGCAAGGTTCTTGTGACAGTGGTTCCTTTGCATGACAAAATTGATAACGGAACTTTACTGGCGATAATGAAACAAACAGAAACAAAAAGAGAAGAAATTGAAGAATATTTTAAATAAACTCAAGACGAAAAAAACAATTAAGGAGAAACACTTAAATTTACTCTTTTTGAAACATCAAAACCCATTGGGACATCTAATTTTGCTGAAACAAACCACTTTATATTATTGTTCATCATATTTAACCCAAAATTTAGTACAGTGTTAAGTGCTCCTTCGCCAGCCCCTTGTTTTTGCAAAATATTTGTTGGGACAACGAAACTAAAAGGGTAAGATTTAGATTCACCCGGGCCATATTCTCGTTCAGAATCAAGTTTTGTTGATTGGGTGTATAACTTTGTTGTGCTAGAGTTTTTGCTGGTTGATTTTCTTTCCGCCCAAAACTCAACTATAATTCCGCGAGCTTTTACAGAACTTTTCATTTTTAGAGAAACTGTTCCATTAAAAGTATCTCCTTGCTTTAGAACCACTTTATCTATTGCAAGTTCTATTTGACCAGCACCTAAACCAAGAATTGCCATAACTTAACAACATTATTCAAGTATTTAATTGTTTTGAAAACCCAAAATTAATGTTTTTTTGAAACAAAAAAATTAGTAAAACCAAAACTTGAAATTAAATAATCAAGGTTTTTCAAGAACAATTATGCTTTCATTTACTGAGCCGATTCGTTGTGTACGAAAGCTCATGCAACTAATCTTCCGGGCAACTATTTTCTCAACTAACTCAAACCCAATTTCTTTTGCGTCTTTAATTAAAATGTCATCAGATTCAATTACTCGATCAGGTAAGCAACCGCCTGCAACAATAATGAATGCTTTTCCTTTAGGTTTTAGTGCGGTAAACATATTGAGCATTACTTTTTTCATATCATCAAAGTAAGCTACAGCTATTGAAGGTAAGCCGTCGCGCGGTTCAACATTAGGTGCATCAGAAACATATGCACGCAAACGAGTTTCTTGTTCCTCAAAAAATAATCCTAACTCCATTTTGTAAACTGAAGTGTATTCTATCTTGTTCAAATAAGGAGGAGAAGTAATTATTGCGCCTACAGAATTTGGCTCGGGGCAATAAAGACGCGCATCTTCTTGAACAATTAGCGGTTCGGGTCCGGCGTAATGTGTTCGCTCTAAATCAATAATCATTTTTTTTATCTTGCCCAAAAATAATTTCTTTACTGACATGAAGCGCTTTTTTATTTTACGAAGAGAGCCTCCGGTTTTCATTACGTTCGCTACGCGCCCCGTAGTATCCACTAAAGCTAATAAAAACAGGTCTTGGGTTCTTTCGTCAGAAATTTTTTTTATTTCCTGAAAATAAAAATAAATATCATCTAAATTCTCTGCGCGGAAAAGTTCACGAATCTTTTTGTTAGGGAACTTTCCAACCATTTGTGGTTTTAGTAAAGCAAATTCATCAAGAGCTTTTTTTAGTAAATCAATGTCATAATTTCTTGTTTTTGCGCGCGAAGCAAGAACTGTCAAGGGACTAACATCAGTCCCAATACTTTCAAGACCTATTTCTTTTGCTGCAAGCAGCGTAGTCCCCACTCCTCCAAAAGGATCAAATATTGGTCCTTCTAAATTGTAATCTTTAACAAGCCACAATACAAGTTCGCGGGCATAACCCTCTTTGTAATAAAACCAGTTATGAATTGGCTCTGTCTTATTTGGGACAAACGTAACCAATTCATACAAATTCGGAGGAATCATAATATCAACAATGTTCTGTTCGCTTTAGTTAATTAATAAAAAAGCAGAGTTATAAATGTTTATTTCTTTGTTATTTTAGCAAATCTTGTTTTTTGAGGCATTTTGGATTTTTTTGGAGTTGTTTTGAAATGATTGAAGTTGAAGTTAAAGTTCTTTTAGGGGAAAAAGAAAAAGCAGAAGAGTTAAAGAAAAAACTAGGAAATTCTACTAAAGGGTCAAAACAATGGAATCATTATTTTAATATCACTTCAAAAGACAAGTTAAGAACTGTCCTTGAACCAGTAATAAAAGAAAAAAGTATTTTTGACAACGTGCTTGAAAGCAACGATATTTCTCTAAGAAGCAGAGATAATGAAAAGCAAGTTATTTTGGTTTTCAAAGCTTCGATTGATGATTCTACAAGCGCAAACGGAAGGGCTAGAATTGAGCTTGAACAAGAAATGAATATGCCGCTTAAAGAACTTGACGAGTTACTGCTTTCTGCTGGCTGCACTTACCAAGCAAAGTGGTCAAGAGAACGAGAAGAGTTCGAAAAGGAAGGAGTCACTGTAACTATTGACAAAAATGCAGGGTATGGTTATTTGGCTGAATTTGAAATAATGGTTGATTCGCCAGAAAAAGCAACAGAAGCAAAAGAAAAGATTTATTCTTTACTAAAAGGCCTTAACCTAGAAGAACTTGATTCACAAAGACTTGCAAGGATGTTTGATTATTATAACAAAAATTGGGAAAAATATTACGGAACAGAAAAAACTTTTACTATTGAATAAACCCTAAATTATAACTAAATCGCACTTAAATGCACCTAACTTAAATTGCACCCAACTCGCCCAAAATCAAATCCAAATTAAGCAATAATTGAATAAACATTATCGTGTTTTTCTCGCGCAAGGCGTCTTACTCCTGAATCGCGAGCATTTTTAGAAATAAGAGAGAGCGTACTTAGAGCATAACTTTTTTCCAAAAGAAGCAATGCGTCAGTTGTTTTAGGACTCGCAGAAGAAGTTAGGCACAAAGTAGACAATCTTAACAATTCTTTTTCGGAAGCAGGAGTTTTTTTTGGCAAAATAAAAGATTTTTCAACTTTTGGAGGTAGTCTAACAGGTTTCATATTGATACTGCGCTGGCAAAGTATATAAGCTAACAAAAGAGACAAGAAAAAAAAATTCAACCAAGAAAGCAAAATTAAACCAAAAAAATGAATTAAGCCAAATAATAATATAAAAAAGAAGTTTAAAAACAAGAAAAACAAAAAAAGAAAATCAAAAAAAGCAAGAAAAGAAATAACTAAACAAGAAATTGAAAAGAAAGCAATTAAATAAATTATAAAAATAAGAGACAAGCCAGGGAACCTCTAAATCAGCTTAACAAATTTTTTAAAAATCAGTTCAACTAATCCATCCATTGAAGGCAATAAGGTATGACTCGTCTCCTTTAACTCCCAACACTGAACTATTTTTCACTAAAACTCTTTAAATACTTATCTTGTTAGCAACAATTTATGGACAAACCCCAAAGCACTGACAAAGTTGCAGGCAAAATTACAGACAAAATTGTTTTTACAAAACAAACAGCTACTTTTTTGTTAAAAGAAGCGCTAAGGGCACGAGAAACAATCGAGGCTTCGCTAAATTTAGGGAAAAGCAAGACAAAGATAGTGGTTAGGAACGGTTTTTTTGAGGTTTTAGGCCAAAGGGTTGAAATTAGAAAGCTTGAAAGACTAAAAGAGAACACAATTTACACTATTGAAGAAGAAAAAGTACTTGCGGTTGAGCTATTTTCCGAAAAAACAAATTTATATTACAAATTAAGACCAACAAAGGATTGGCCCACATTAATGCTGTCAAGCGTTCCAATGCACAGATTTGTTAGTGCAAGTCCAAAAGAAAGCGCGACAAGAATGGTTGAGTTAATAAAACCAGTAAAAGGAAAAGTGCTTGATACTTGCGGCGGTTTAGGTTATACTGCAATTATTTCAGCTAATAGCGGGGCGGGGAAAGTCATTTGTTACGAAATTGATGAAAGTGTTTTAGAAATGGCAAAGTACAATCCTTACTCAAAAGAGCTTTTTGAAAACGAGAAAATAGAGCTAAGACATGAAAGTGTTTTGGAAGGAATAAAAAATTTGCCAAATGAAAGTTTTGATAGAATTATTCATGACCCTCCAACAATGAGTTTTGCAAAAGAACTATACCAAAAAGAATTCTATGACGAATTGTTTAGAGTGCTAAAAAAAGGAGGAAAATTATATCACTACGCCCCTAATCCAAAAAAAACCAAGGGGGCTGAGTTTTGGAAAACAATTATAAAAATATTAACTAAGTCAGGCTTTGCAAATGCGGATTACGTTAAAACCGCTTCAGGGATAACTGCTCAAAAACTTTGACCAAAACAACCTTTTTTTGCCTGTGGGCAGAAAAAGTATTTAAACACTTAAAGCCTCTTATTTAGCGATACTTAATAACAATTAACTAAGGTGTTTTTTTGGCTGAAGACGAATCTATTTACAAAAACGAGGACCGCGATATGTTTGAGGAAGTCTTTGGCGAAGACGAAGAAAAAAAACAAGCAAAAGAAAAGCTAAGAAAACATATCGAGGAAATGAAAAACCAAAAACAAAAAGCCACAAAAACAGAGGAAAAAGAAAATAAAGATAGCGCTAGTGATGAAGATGATGACGGGGACGAAGTTGAGGAAGAAGAAAACGCAAATGTTGAACCAGAAATTTTTGGAGAAGTAAAAGAAAAAGAAGAGAAAGAATTCAAAACAATGGAAGATACTTTAACTGATCAGGATAATGGAATGGCTGGCGTAGTAAAAAAGGATGAAGAAGATATTGTTGGAGAAGGATTAGAAAAATCAATTGCAAGTGTTAACACTAAGGACTCAAAAAGAGACAACTCAGAAAAAAACGGAAAAAATAACGAACAAAAAAGGCCAACTACAGGAAAACTTGATCTTAAAGTTAGTGTTGATGAAGAAGAGGAAGAAGGAAATGTTGGAATTGAACACCCTATTGAGAGAAGTATAATAAAAACTGTTATAAAAAATAAAGCAATTAAAGCAGTGGAAAAACCGCAAACTCCTAGCGAAGAGGATATCGAAAACGATGACGAAATGGCTGATTATTTATTTAAAGAACACGGCACAAAAGAAGAAGATATTCTCCCTGAAGAAGAAAAAGAAAATGTAGAAAAAATTGATGAAGAAAAAATCGCTAAAGTGAATTCTGATATTGATGAATTAAGACAAAAAGAAGAAGAACCAATTATTGAAAATGATTCTAGCACGCAGGACATAAATGCGCAAGACATAAAACCAAAACTTGACTTTTTAATGAGCGAAGAAGGACACGCATATATTGGGAGAAAAAAAAGTGTTTTAGCAAAGTACGGAGAAGAAGCAGGTTTGTTTGTTGGAAGAGTTTATGAAAAAGAAATGGAAGGAAAAGATGTTTATTTAGACGGATTAAATCCACACGTTGTTTTTGTTTGCGGAGCAAGAGGAAGCGGAAAATCCTATGTGTTAGGAGTTATCGCTGAAGAAATGGCGATGAAAAACAAAAATGTTGGAATAGTTGTTGTTGACCCAATTGGTGTGTTTTGGTCAATGAAGCACCCAAACAAAGAAGAAAAAGAAATTGAATTGTTAACAAAATGGGACTTGATGCCAAAAGGACTTGACAACATTAATGTGTTTATTCCTGTAGGGATGAAAGGAAGCGTTCCAAAGAGTACTTATGATGCTGTCTTCTCAATCCAACCAGCTCTACTAACTGCAGAAGATTGGTGCTTGACTTTTGGAATTGAAAGATTTTCTCCAACAGGATTGTTAATGGAAAAAGGAATCGCTAAAGCAAAATCAGGTTATGTCACAATAGAAGGAAAACATATTAGAGGAAAAGAGAACACTTTTAGTTTGGAAGATTTAAGAGCTTGTTTTGAATTTGATTCAGAACTAAATGACCGCGATAAAGGATACAAAGCTGATTCTATAAGAGCACTTGTGAGCAGATTTGATGCCGCAAAGCACTGGGGAATTTTTGACGAAAAAGGAACTCCACTAAGTCAATTAAGCAGAGCAGGACAAATGACCATACTTGACACTAGTTTTTTGGAAGATAATGTTAGTGCACTTGTTATAGGAATTATTGCAAGAAGAATTCTGTCCGCAAGAAAATTAAGCACTAGAAGAGAAGCGGCTGGAAAATTCGCTGAAACAAATATGGAGGATTTAATTGAATTAAATGTCCCTCCAACTTGGCTATTTATTGATGAAGCGCACACATTAATTCCAGGAGGAAATCAAAAAACTCCTGCAAGTAGTGCTCTAGTTGAATATGTAAAGCAAGGAAGACGACCTGGTTGTTCACTTGTTTTTGCAACACAGCAACCAAGTGCTATTGATACAAAAGTTTTGAGCCAACTAGATGTAATAATGGCGCACAAACTTGTTTTTGACGATGATATTAAATCAATCCACAAAAGAACTCCTGCAATTATCCCGCACCAATACAAAAAACCAAATTTTATCAAAACAATGCCTGTTGGAATTGCTCTTACAGGAGACAGACAGGAAACAACTACGAGAGCATTCATAATGAATATTAGGCCAAGAATGAGCCAACACGAAGGAAGAGATGCGGAAACTACAGAAACAAAACAAGAACTTGAACAAGACCAAGTAGAAATACTTGCGGTTAACATTACGCTAAGACAATTAGAAAAAGATCCAAAAATCGCTATTGAGACTTTAGAACAAACACTTGACACACTAAAAAACACTTACAAGAAAAGTGTTGATTTAAAAAGTATTTTAAGCGCGCTTGAGAAGAAAGGAATTATTGTTGATGAAACTTATTTGTGGGCGCCTGGCGCAAAAGAAGAGGAAGAACAAGAAAACGAAACCCAAGAAGAACAAATTGTGAGGATAGAAAAAGAAAACAATGAGGAAAAAGAAGAAAAAGAAATTGAATTTGAGCAAAGCGTTGAACTAACCGCATTACAATCAGGAATTGATGAAACGGAAGCAAGAAAGCTTCTTGCAGTGCACAGACAAAGAAAAAAACTTGGTCTTTTTGGGGAAGAAGAAATACTTGACAGATTGAGCATGAAATATGGGCTGATTTACAAAGTAAGATACAATTATTTTACTCAAAAAGAAGCTTACCAACAAGGAGAAGCCTTCATTAATTCTATAACAGGCGAATTCATTCATGATGCTAACGGAAAAATTGTTGAAAGTAAAGGACTAAGAACAATTAGTGAGTTAACTGAAACGGAAGCAACCGCTTTTGGATTATTATTTAAGAAAAGAAGCTTAAGCGAATTAGCTAAGTTAATGAAAATGGAAGAGGGAAATGCTTCAAGGATAGTTGATGCATTAGGAAAGAAAGAACTTATTGGGGTAGAGAAAACAAATGAAATCGAATTATACAAAGTAATTGTTAAACACGATTTGCCTACAAGCCCATTACACCAAATACTTTCAAGCATAGGAAAAAGACACATTACTGAAGTAGAAGGAATTTCTGTTGTACCGCCCGAACTCCAAGAAAGAGACATTCCAGAAACACTAAACAAATTATGGGGCAATGTTGTTGTAAAAGAAGTAACTCACTTATTTTTGCCTGTCTGGGAAGGAATATTAAAGAAAAAGACCGGAGAAGAAAGAACAATACTAATTGAAGCACTTAATGGGAAAAAAATAAAATAGCTCAAATAATCATTCAAATTAATTTATTGTGCCTAAATCAAAAGCCAAGAAAAGATTTATATTAAACAAAAAGCTCTGTTATTCAGGTGATGAAATGAATTTGCTTAAAAAAAATATCAGCACTACTGAGAGATTAGTTAGAGCTATTCTAGGAGTAATTTTTTTAGCTTCAACAACACAAGTGCAAGGAACACTAATGTACTTGGCGGCAATAGTTGGAATAATTTTACTACTAACTGCAGCTCTTGGAACATGCCCGGCGTACAATGTTTTAGGAATTAAAACGAATAGTACCGCGCCTGAGAAAAAAGAAATAGCAAGCAATAAAAAAACAACAAAGAAGAAAAGAAAGTAAAAAGAAATTGATTAATCAAATAGTTTAATCCAAAAATTGCTTGGATTTACTAATTTGATTTTATCACTTATTTGCTATCCTGTTGCTTATCTAAAGGCAAGAGAGTTGCTGAAGGTGAGTTTGAGCTTTGTTGGCTTTGGGATAGCAAAATTACTTTTGCATTATCAGGCGTTTTTAGTTGCGCAAAGGAGCTTATTGTTTTACTTGTCCCGTAACAAATTATTTTCCCGCTGAACAAAATTGATTTTATTCCAGGCATGTAAATTGTTGCCTTAGCAGAAGGATTTGACAAAATCAACTGCAAAAGTAACTGAATTGATTCTTTTTCAACAATTAAAGAGTTTTGTTTTTTCCAATGTTCTGGAACCTTAAGCAGTAAGTCCTCATCTTTTGTTTCAACAACTAATTTTTGATCCCCGCAAAAAGCAACTGTTTTTGAAATAAAATCCTTATCAAAAACCATTTCAATTGAATCATTAAAATCAAGTTCTCTTAGTTTTTCTGATTGTTGTTTTAAAAGTAAACTCATTTTTTTCAAGTAACGACGCCTATCGGACATTTTTTTTCTAAGGTTCTCTATGTCATTTATTGTAAAGGTAGAGTTCTGTTTTGCATTATTCAATAAATCCGAGCTGGCAGAGCTTCTCTGATACAAAACAGCAAGCAATTGCACAATATCTGAGTAATTAGGAAAAGATTTTTTCATTTCTTCATTAAGCCGCATTATTAATTTGTCTTTCATTTCAATACTAATTGAAGCTGAGCCTTTATCTGTTACAAATAATTTGTTATTTTCTTTTTTTAACAAGCCAAACGAAGTCATATCTTTTATTACGCGGTTTAAAGCTGAATTAGCAGAAGAAGGGTTCTTGTAGCGGGAAGATATTCTTGCAAGAAGATCATTATAATCAATCCCGGGGGATTGCTTTATCATTAATAAAACAGAGTTTCTTAATGTCATAGAGAAAATATAAGAAAAGTTGTTAAAAAGAATATGCTCCTCAAGTTCTTAACAAAGAAACTAAAAAAAGCTTTTTATTTAATAAAAGAACTATTGTTGTGCTACTTTTTTCATTCTTTTTCCAAGAGAATAAGGGATTTTTGCCTTACAGATAGTACATTCAGCAATAAATGAGGGCTTCTTGTTCTGCTTTTTTACAAAAACAACATATTTGTAACGACCCATATACCCGTGGGCTGTGTTCTTTTCGTGTCTAAGATTTCCTGCAGCGAGTGTTCTTCCCTTACCTGCTTTAAACTCTTTTAACTTCTGCTTAGTATGCTTTTTACATTTTCTGCAGTATAATTTCTTTTCTTTAGGGAACTTCATAAACTCACCAGATAAGAAAAGTGTTCAAGGAAAGCCTTTAAAAGCTATATCTTAACTTAAAAAATCGACCAAAAAATTTACCAACCGGAAAAACAAAGCCCCCTAACAAAGCCATTTTAGTTATTCTCCCAACCTTTTTTCAGCAAAAAATTGACAAATAAATTGATTAGTTTTTATTTTGAAAGCTTTAAAAAGAAGAAGCTCCTAATATTAACAGTTTTTTTTGAGATAGTGGTGGTTGGATGATATTTAATTCATTAAAAAACAGTGCATTAAAGATTATTTTTTCTCCATGGACTTTACTTATCTTTGCTACAGTATCATTATTTGGTCTGCTAATGGGAAACATTGTTGGATGGGCTGTTGAAAAACCAGTAATTGATTTAATCCTTTATTATGATGCTCTTGCCCAATCAAATTTCTTATTTATTTTACTTACCCAGTACCCACTTGAATTATTTACTATAATTGTTTCAGGAATAGTTGGATTAGTAATTTCAGCAACAGGACTTCTTTCACTTGCAAGGATAGCTAAAGGAGAAAGTATTGTTGATGCAATAAATGAATCTGTTTTGAACTGGAAAAAATCTTTAGGGCTTGCAGTATTTTTTGTAGCCGCAATAATTGTTTTGGTAGGAATCTTTTTTGTATTAAGCGCAATAACTGGATTACTTTCAGGAGTAATTCCAGATAGCAGTTATTTATTTGATGGAATAATATTCCCCCTTGTATTTTTTATTATATTACTTTTTGCAATGGTAAAACTTGGCTTTGTTATCCCTGCTTTTGTAGAAAATGACTTAAGAAAAGCAGTACAAAAAAGTTGGGAATTTACCAACAAAAGATTTTTGGGCGCTTTTTTATTAATGATTATATTAATAGTAATAATTTTTGCATTTGAAATAGTGGGACAAAATATCTCCTTAATGATTGATCCACAATACGAACTGGTCGTTACTTCGGTAGCAGATATTATTTCAACAACCTTCATAGGATTAGCTTTGGCTTACTACTACTTCGCTAAAAAAAGTTAATCTTTGTTTTTATTTTTGTTTAGTTAAGTGATTTGATGACAAGACTGGTTAAGCTTACGATAAAAAATTTTAAGTCTTTTAAAAAGGCAGAAATACCGATAAGTAAGGGATTTACCGCTATTGTAGGAAGCAATGGTTCGGGAAAAAGTAATGTACTTGACGCCTTGCTTTTTGTTCTCGGAATAACCTCGCTTAAAACACTCAGAGCCACAAAGCTAACTGATCTGGTTAATAATAACTGCAAAGAAGGTTATGCAAAAGTTGACATTCTTGTAAAACACAACGAAAAACAGTATGAAATAAGCAGAATGATTGATAGACAGGGCAAAAGTGTTTACAGACTTGACGGAAAAAGAACAACCCTTAATGAAATAAATTCCTTATTGCTTGAACTAGGAATTGACATAACCGGACACAACATTGTAACCCAAGGGGACATAACCAAAATTATTGAAATGTCTCCAATGGAGAGAAGAAACATAATTGACAATATTGCTGGACTAAGCGAATTTGACCAAAAAAAAGAAGAAGCACTAAAAGAACTTGAAAAAGTTGATTCGAGAATAAAAGAAGCAACAATAATTATGAACGAAAGAAACTCGTTCCTCTCTGAGCTTGAAGAAGAAATGAAAGCTGCAAAAGAATTTGCTGACCTTGAAAAAGAAAAAAAGAGAATAAAATCAACTGTTATAGGCAGGGAATTATACAATATCGAAAAAAGAATGACTGAGATACTTACAGAAATTTCTGAACTAGAAAAAACCAAGCAAGGTTCTGATGATAAAGTAACAGAAATGCGAAAAGAGCTTTCTGAATTAAAGACAAAATCCAATGAAATGAATCGGCAAATAATGAAAGAATCTGAATCATTATACACTACAATAGGAAGATCTCTTGAAGAAAAAAAGGGAAAATTAGCGCTCGAAAAAGAAAAAATCTCTTTACAAGAAGACATATTTAACTCTTCAACAAAAAAGCTTGAGGTAAACAAAAAAACTCTTGAAAGCAGCGAAAATCAAAAAGTTGAATTAAAAACAAAAATAAGCGAGACAAAAAATGAAATAAAAGAAATTGAATCTACAATAAGGGCACTTTCAGAAAAGAAAGGATCTTTGGAAAAAGTGGTAAAACAAAAAGATGCTGAAGCAAGAAAATATGAAAATGAAATTGAACAATTTAACAAACAAATTGAGGAAGAAAGAAAAATTCTTTTTGACCTTGAGGTTTTTGCTAAACAATGGGAAAAACAAAAGAACTACAGCACAAAAAGACTAAGCGAAACTGAAGCAGAACTAAAAGAAACTGAAGAAAAAATGAGCAAAATAATAGAAAAAAAGAAAGCAATTGAACAATTAACCAACGGAAAAGATCTTTCCTTAAAGATAGAACAATTAGAGAAAGAATATAGGGCCTTTTCAGAAAAAAGAAATAAGGCAATTGCCCAAATGGATGAAGCAAAAACAGCTGTTGAGGGGTTAAATAAAGCAAACGCAAAGTGCCCTATTTGCGAAGCTGATTTACAAGAACAAAAGAAATCACAAATTATAGGACACAAGTCTTCACACATCACTGAATTAAATAAAGAAGCAACCGCAATAAATCAACAAATGGAAAATCTTCTTGAACAAATCGAAAAAGAAAAAAAGAACTTAATGGAGTCAACAAAATTAAAAGCTGAGTGCGGTGCAGAAAATGAATTAACTCAAAAAAAGAATTCTTTGCTTGATGCAATTAGAAAATTAAAAGAAGAACTTGACCAAAAAGGATTTGACGAAAAAATCTCTGAAAGGAACACTGTTGAAGAAAAAGTAAAAAAACTTGCTGAAGAAAGAGAAAGAATTAGACAAAACCTTGCAGCATTCAGATCGCAAAATATCTTTGAAGAATATTCTTCTCTCAATAGCACTATTGAAGACAATTTGAACCAAAGATCTTTGCTTGAATCAAAAATATCTGATGTTGAAAATGAATTAAACAAAATACTGGCAAAAGAAGAATCCATTTCGAAAGAAAATAAAGAAAATGAAAAAGCATTGAGTGCAGCAGAAAAAGAGATAAATGAAAGAAAGGAAACTGTTACAAAACTCGAAATTGAAGTGGGTGGAAAAGAAGTTGAACTTAAGGAAGCAAAGAAGAAAAGCGCTGCTTTTTTGAGCGAAAAAGAAAAATTAGACAAGCAAATAGAACGAGATGAGAAGGAAATAATTATTGAATCAACTAAGGCAAGAAAAGTAGAACTTAGAATAAATGACTTTAATATAGAAAAAAGCAAAATTGAAGTTAGGGAAAGCGACCTAAAAGAAGAAAGAAAAGGATATGAAAATGAAGAGCAAATAAGCGAAAAAGGAATTGATGAACTAAAGAAAAGACTTGAAATTGTGGAAAAAAAGCTTTTAGAGATAGGAGCGGTTAACCTTAAAGCGGTTGATAATTTTAACGAGCTAAAAAGAGAAGTTGACGATATTCAGCAAAAAGCAGGGAAACTAAATGACGAAAGACTTGCTGTACTTGATATGATTGACAAAATTGAAGTGAAAAGAACAGCTGTTTTTATGGATTGTTTTAATGAAGTCAACAAGAACTTTGTTGAAATGTTTTTTAGTTTCTTTGGCGGAGAAGGAAAATTAACTTTTACTGACCCTGAAAAACCACTAGACAGCGGATTATTAATAGAAGCAAAACACAAAATGAATAGATTGCAAAACATTGATTCGATGAGCGGTGGAGAAAAAACCCTAACCGCGCTAGCTTTCATGTTCGCTATTCAACTATATAGCCCAGCCCCATTCTATGCATTTGATGAAGCTGATGCGGCGCTTGATAAAGAAAATTCCGCAAAAATGGGTAACTTAATAGAAAAAATCGCTGAAAAAAGTCAATTCGTTTCGGTAACCCATAATGATACAATAACAAAAAAAGCTGACCAAATAATTGGTGTTGCTCTTGCAAAAGATGGAAGCTCAGTAATAGGGTTGAAGCTAAAAAACCAGCAAGAAGATTAGACAAAAAAACTAATTAACCTAAATAGGCACCTTAACTCCTTGACTTAATCTAAATTAACTAGTTACTCAACTTGACCTAACTGAACATTAGCTTAATTTAACTTAATTAATTACCTTGACTTAACCAACTTTCTTCTTTTCGCCCGCTCATTTTTTTCCTGCTTTTCCTCTTCACGGGCAAGCTCTTCAGTTCCTTTAACCGGTTCATCTCTAAAAACAGAAAACAACCCGCCGACAAATCCTTGCGATTTTCTTTTTGGCCACTCTCTTCTACTAAAACGCAACTCTTTTTGGTATTCTTTAATTGATAACTTTATTTCTTTTATTTCGTCCCTAACTTCAAGAGATTGTTTTTGGTGATCTTCTGGAATTATAAGACCAGCTTTATAATGGCGATCTAAATCAAGTAATCCTTTCTCTAACGCACGAAGTTTTGCCCTTGACTCATCCAAATTTAGCGATATTTTTTCTCTTTCTTTTCCAGAAGAAACCCGCTTATATTCATCCTCATATTTTTTCTTCATAAAAAAGTACTCGGCCTCAGAAATGTTCTTCCGATTCAGTGCTTTATCTAATCTATTAAGAACAGTGCTGACTTTTTCTGCTCTTGAAAAAGAATTCAAACCGCGCCTTCCTCTTCCTGACTTAAATCCAACTATAACTAATACAACTAAAAGCAAAGAAAATAGGAAAACTAGAACATAAAAGTAGATAGTAATAATATTTGTTTCGCCTTGATTGTAAGTTATGTCAATAATTGGTTCGTTTTGAGAATAATCAAGCAAAGTGGCTGAAGAAAGATAAGACTCAACTTCGTCTGTTGCTAACTCGATTTGGGTTGAAAGATAAGCGAGATCAAAACTTGTTTCCAAATTTACCTGTCTGCTATTGGCTTTGTTTAAAGAGGCATCATACTTTGAGTTCTCTAAAAAGAATATTGAATGATCATAAAATAAGTTTCCAAAAATAGAACTCGCATCAACATTATCTGAGTGAATCTTATTTATCATCAAAACCAGTTCTTCAGCACTTTTGCCTTCAATTTGTTTTTCTGACAAGATAAATGACTCGGCAAAATATGCGTCATAAAGGGCTGCAAAATAAAAATTATTATCTAAAGAAATCACTGCAGCATTGTATCTGCGCTGTGATTCATCAAGAGCATCTGCGGAAACATTAGAATCATCAATTAATCTTTTAACAAGACCAAGTTTTGACTCTACTTTATTCGCAAATTCATCTGAATAATAAGGCTCTTTTTTCCAAGAACTCTTCTTAGCTTCACCAAGAAAGTCACCTGAAACTTCCACCCATAATTGTGCTGAAACAAACTCATAAACTCTTTCAAATAAGTCCCCTTTAACCTCGTCTGTTGAAAGAACTTTTCCGCTAGCATTTTCTTTAGAAACAGCTATTTTTTCCAAAGCGTTTTCGGCGTAAGCCACTCTTTGCTGTGCCGCAATTATCCACTCTACTTTATCTAAAGGAATAAATCCTAATTGATATTTTAGCACAGAGAGTTCTTGTTTTAGCGAAGAAATTTTTGAGCTTAAAATAGTTGAATCTGCTTCAAGGAGAGAAGGATTTTTTGCTATTTCTGCTATGGTTCCTGCAAGAACTTTTGCATTAAAAGAATAATTTGCCGCGGAGTAAAGATAATTTTGATCTAAAAATATTTGTGACATCTCGATATTTCTTTCAGCCACCCCTAATTGAGGATAAAACTCACTTCGCAAAGAATCGTCAAGCAAAGTTGTTTCAAGTTCTTTTTTTGCTTCTTCAATAGAATCTTTAGCGCGGGTAATGTATTCAATAGAAATCTTTTTCATTGGCTCAAGAGCTTTTTTGTATTTAATTGCTTCGGGAATAAAATCAATCACTATTGTTGTTTCTGGAACTTTTATTTCAGAAACATTTGCATAAGCATATTCTAACACATCAACTATTGTTGAAACTTCTACAACTTTCATACCTAGATTTTCTGGAGCATACATAATCAAATTTATTGATTGAACTTTGCCCTCTTCTCTTATCACTTGGTTTGCTTCCCCGCGAGGAATCATAAGTAGTTTTATTCCAATTTGTGAAGCCGCAAGCGCTTTTTGATAAACCCCTCCGACAACCCCGACAGAACCATCCGTGTTAATTGTGCCAGTAATACCAACATCTTTTGGCAAAGCCCTTTCTGAAAGAATAGAATAGGCAAGTAAAGTCATTGCGGCGCCTGCTGAGGGACCATCAACTTCGGATGCATTTGCCCTAATGTCAAAAATATAATTGTTGCTTCCACGTTTTACTTTTGATTGTTTTTCAGCAATGTCTAGCGCGATATTACCTGTTGTTTGAGTATCTTTCCCTACAAGAGAATTTGAGGTAATAAATGCCACATCGCCATTACCTGAAATTTTATATAAATAAAGATCTGCCGCCATTCCTTTTTCATCTTCAGTAACAGCAAATATTTTTACCTGCCCAAAATCAAGTATCGCAAAAGAATATGATGCCAAAAAAATAAAGAAAACTGATAATACAAACAATCTTTGTATAGCATTTTGTTTCATAAAAGCACTGTAAATATGAAGAAAAACGAGTTTATAATTGTTTTGAGCGAAAACAAAAAGAAACTAAACTAAAGAAACTAAGCTAGAGAAAATAAACTAAAGAAAATAAACCAAAGAAAATAAACCAAAGAAAACAAACTATTTTCTAAATCGAAAAAGCCAACAAAAAAAGTGTTCTATCAAAAAGAATTATTTTGTCGAAAAGAAGCGTTCTGTCGATTAAAAAGATAGAAGTGTGAGCTTGCTGTAATGCAAATCCCACACGTGTATATTATTTATCCGAACAGAGCACCTAATCCGGCAGCTGCGTCTTCTTCTGCTTTCTTAGTGTCTACTTCAGGTTCTGCTTTTGCTTCTGGAGCTATTGCGCTTGAAGCTACTGCAACTTGAGAAACTGCTGCTTTAGCTATTGCGTCATCAATGTTTATGTTTTTGATTGAAGCAACTAAAGCTTTTACTCTAGCCTCGTCGTAAGACACGCTAACTGATTTTAATATTGCTTCCAATGCTGATTGGTTTATTTCCTTCTTTGCAGAGTGGAGCAACATTGCTGCATACACGTATTCCATTTTTTCACCTCATTAAAAATAATTATTGTGCTGGTGTTTCAGGGTTTGGTTCTTTAGAATCAACAGCTTCTTCTGCTTTTTGTTCTAAAGCTTCTGGTTGAGCAACAACTTCTGCTTGTTTGGCAGGAGCTTCACTACTTTCAGCAGGTTTGTCTGAACCCACAGCATCACTTACTGCTTTTGCTTCTCTTTGAGCTTTTATCAAAATAGCTTCAATTGAAGCATCGCAGTAATATTCAGCGTTCACAGCCAAGTTAAATGCTTGCTGGTAAGCAAGTACGAACTTGCCGAACAATTCTTCTTCATCAACGTCAAGTACGTCAGCAGAGTAATATTGACCTTCTGTTTTGTCAAGCACTCCAATAACTTTCATTCCAACTTTCATTGGTTTAATATTTAATTTTCCTAAAACTTCAGCAACTTCTTTCTTTATCGCTTCGCCTTTTTTTACTACAATCTTATCCGCAGAAATACTTATGGTAGGACCAGCCATTTTTACTTGTAATCCAGCTCCTTTCAATATTGATAGTGCTGGACCTGGAGGAAGTCCAGTATCGCCTGCTTGAATTAAAATATCGTGATCCGCCATATCGTTTTCTCTAGCAAAAGCATCTCCTTTGTTCTTTTTAATAAAAGAAAATAATTCAAAAGGATTCTTTTTTGTAAAAATAAGAGTAATACTTTTAGCAACTTTTTCATTTAACTTTGCTTCAGTAATTCCTGCCTCAGCAAGAGCTTTTTGAACAACTCTTGTTTTTGCTACAACAATTATTCCTTCCCCAACTAATCTTTTTCTTAAAACTGATAAAATACTTGCAGGAAGTTTTTCCAAAGTAGCAACAGCAATTACTGGATATTCTTTAGCAAGTTTTGCGATTTCTTCACGCTTTGAAGCTTTCCATTTTTTTGTGTGTGATGTCATTGTACTTCACCCACTTTTATTACAGGCCCCATTGAAAACTTTACATAAGCATTTTTTACATTCTGTTTTTTCTGAGGCAAAGAATTCATTACAACATTGTAAATAGCAACCATATTTTCAGCCATATCATCATCTTTTGTTGTTTCTTTCCCAACAACTGTTTGAACAACTGGCATAAATTTTCCTTTTTTGTTAGAAATAGTAACTTGTGTTTTTGCTTTTGCTAACACTTCGTCAAAAGAAAGCAAATTAAGTATTGGTTTAGGCATTTTTCCTTTAGTAGCTAATTGTTGTCCAAGGAACCTTGCAACAGTAAGCAGCACTGGACCTTCAGCAAATAAAGCATCATAAGCCATTAACTCAACAAGTTTTGCTTTATCTTTTGCAAGAGCTTCAATATCTTTTTCTTCAATAATTGTATCAACTTTGCCTTTCAATCCGTCAACAAACGCATCGGATTTAGCAAAAACAGCTATTTTTCCAGAACCTTTTCCGGTAGAATGAGGTAACTCAACTTTTACATTAACTTGGTTTTGAGGCTTTTTCATATCTAAGCCCGTAAAATTAATCATTAATTCAACAGATTGAGTAAATTTTCTTTTAGGACTAATTTCTCTCATCTTTTTTAGAGCTAACAATGCGTCTTGTTTTTTCATCTTAATACACCTACCACCAAAGTGGTATCGTTTTCCTCGCGGAAAACAGCGGCCTACAAAAAATAGGCTTTTACTTAAAATAAAATTCTGATGAAAGGTTTATAAAGCTTCATTAAAAAAACAAAAAACAACGGCACGGCACTGCCAAAGCATTTATAACTAAATTGAGGTAATAATGATAATAGACAAAATGATAATTACAAAGTAATGTTTTGGTAATGAATAGATTTTTATTGACTTAAGAGGTAATATTTATGGAAGTCGTTTGGAGCAGACATGCAAGAAAAAGGTTTTTTGAAAGAGCTTTACTTCATGGCTTAAACGAAGGCGAAGTAGAAATTTGCATAAAAAAACAAGAGTTTAAGAAAAAGCAGCAGGACGGGACAGTAAAAACTGTGTTCAAAATTTTAAATCAATTTTTTACTGTAATTAAAGAAGAAACAAAAGAATGGATTTGTGTAGTAAGTATTTGGGAATCTAATGACAAAGAGGTTGAATTATGGAACAAAAAATAAAATGTGTTTTTTGCGGCGGAAAAACAGAGCTTCATTTTGAAAATGTTGAATTACTTGACGGAAAAATGACACTAAAAAATGAGCCTTACTACAAGTGTACTTCTTGCAAAAAAGAATATGTTTCAAGCGAACAAATGAGAGAAACTGAACAAAAATTAAACTCATTTTACATCAAAAGGCCAGTAATTGCTACAGGAAGAAGTTTAGCAATAACTCTCCCGCCCGATATAGCTGAATTTTATTCAATAAAAAAAGGAACTAAAATACAATTAATTCCTGAAAGCAGAACCACACTAAAAATTAAACTTATTTAAAAAAAGCAAAATCTTTTATTCACCCGACGTCTTACTTCATAATGCCCCCTTTCGTTTCAAAAAGAACTGGAAGAAGTAATGCTAAAGCCTTGCGCGAAGCAGTTTGGAAAAAAATTCCACCAAGTGCACGCGAAACAATGACTCGACTTTTCAGCACAGACCCGCAAGAAAGTTTAGCGGCGCTTAAAGTTCTTGAAGCACACAACCCAAAATCATTTCTGCAGCTTTTTAAAAGCCTGGCAAGGAGTTCAGATGTGCACACAGCAAATGTCGCTATTGGCATAATTGGAATGTGTGGAGCAAGAAAAGATCTTCCCTTCATTAATCGCATGATGTATTCTCCACTTCCCAAAGTCAGGTCTCACGCAATATACACAATGGCTTACTGTAACGAACCGGAATCTCTAGAGTACTTGCAGGAAAGACTAAAACATGCGGATATGCAAACACGAAAATCGTGCGTGAGAGCTATTAGTTATCTAAAACCAAGAGAATACGAATTATATGCCGAACTTAGCGAACATTCTCCATTTAAGGATTCCAAAAGAAGCCTTGCGAGGATAGGGCAAATAAAGGACGGCTCAACTACAGTACTCTTAGGAGGAAAACTGTATGATAAAGCAATTATTCGTGGAGGAACTTTCAAAGCAATGTCCGGAAGCAAAGGAAGTAGCTTTTTGTTACAAGGAATAACCCCTCAATCATTTGAAGCGTGGAAAAAAGCATTTGAACATAATTGGAAAGACAACGGACTCGCGCATAATCCTATCGAACCCCTCCTGCAAAAAAAAGGAAAGTACAGAGCATACAAAAACAAAGACGGGACTTACAGAGTAAGCACTGGAGTTATTCACGGAACTTCGCTTTATCTATTTACTAAAAAGCCGGCGCATAATGGGGAAGACAGATGGGCAACAGTAAGAGAAATAAAAAGACAAAAAACAATAATTGATTCTACTTTAACACAACTAAAAATCAAACATTCACATGATCATCCAGCAAATTATTTGGTTGAAATGGTTGAAGGAAAGCCAAGACTATACATTATCGATTTTGATGCGGCGTTTATAGAAAACGCTGCTTAAAAAAAAGATAGCGAACTTATAAAATAAACTCGCCAAAAAGTTTCTAATTATTTGAAATGTGAATCAAACTTTCCTTCGTCCAAAGCTTTGATTGCGTCTTTTGCTCTCATCCCTTCAACAGTTACACCCATTGAGTCACATGAACCCATTACTTCTTTTGCAACTGATTTTGGTTTGTAAGCATTTAGTACATCAAACTTTGTTTCGCCAATCTTAATTACTTGATCAATTGTCAAGTTTCCCACTTTGTCAATTTTTGGGTTAGCTGCACCTTTCTCTGCCCCTGCTTCTTTAGCAATTAAAGCGCTTATAGGAGGCAATCCAACTTTTATTTCAAAGCTCTTATCTTTGTTAATTATTATTGTTACAGGAACTTTCATTCCAGCAAGTGCAGAAGTTTTAGTATTTATTTGTGCAACAACTTCTCCAATATTTACCCCTGTTGGTCCTAAAGCGGGCCCTAGAGGAGCGCCTGCAGATGCTTTTCCACCATCAACCATTACTTTCAATTCAGTCATTTTCTCACCAATCCAAATTTTTATTTCTTTTTTTAATTTCTTTTTTTAATTTGAAGCAACCTTGCGTAACAATAAAACAAATCCCTCAAAACAAATCTTTTTTCTTTTTTAATTTTTGCTCTAATTTACTGGCTTATTTTTACATTTTCTGCCTTGATTGTTACAGGGATTTTCATTGCAGCTTCAAGCAATTCAACTGTTATTTCTTCTTTTGCTGCATTAACTCTTGTTATCTTTGCTTTTTCTGCTTTGAAAGGACCTGAAATTATTTCAACAATCATTCCTTCCTGTAATGTTTTCATCAATGGCTTTGATTCTAACAATGAAGATAATTCCTCAATATCAACTGCTCCCTTAACTATCCCTGATCCTTTTATGTGAGGGGTGTCGGTTATTCCTCTACGAACAGTTATTTCATTATCGGCTTCAATAAGTATGTAACCTTTTAGTCCTGGGACTACTGAAATAGAATAAATACTCAAGTCTTCTTTAGCGATTTTTGAACCAAGAATGTCAACAACCATTTGTTCTTGACCAACTGTTGTTCTAACCGGAAAAATCATTTATCTCACCAAACCTAAAAATCAATTTATCTCAAAAATATTTTTACTTAAAAACTCTAATCTCAAAAACCCTTAAGTAGTCTTACAACTAAGGAGGGTATTAACAAAAATTTCTTTTGAAACATTTAAAAACCCGCTTGTTGGACCCCTTTTTTGGCCAAAAAACAAGAAAGCCTTATTTTGTTACTATCTGGCAATTACTCTACTTTCCAAAGCCGGTTACTGCAAAGAACCAATAAATTAAGAAACCAATTATACCTATAGCTATTATTCCAAGCCCAATTATTATTGCCATTCTTTTGTATTCTTCCCAAGTAGGTTTTTTTGAAACAATAAATATTCTCTTTGAATCTTCAATAAACTTTCCCACTTTTTCACTTATATTCATCAATGCTCACCAATCGCAAGAAACTAAGCCAAGAAAGGTTTAAAAAACTCTTTAACACGCCAAAGAATAAATACTACTACGAGAAAGTATTGTTATGCCTGCAAGAATTCCTAAAAGAGAAACCATTAGAAGATGGATTGATTCCAAAAAAGTAGACAGAGTAGTGCTCGGCAGAAGAGCTGATGAGTTAGTGCGGGAAAGAATTCTTGCTGCAAGAGAAAGCAAAGCAAAGGCTGCTGTTGAATATAGAAGGGTGCTTCGCGAAAAAATTGAAGAACGAAGAGAAGCAATTTCTACACTCACAGGACTTAATATAAAAGACTTAAAACGTATAGAAGAGCGCGTAAAAAACGGAGTGGTGAGGGAAAGGATCACTGATGAAACACGAGTGCGAAGAGCTCCATCATTCATTGCTTTTGAGGAAAAACTAATTAATCTTTTTCGTGCGGAACACCAAACCAAGGAGAGACCAGACTATGCGCAGGATCCAAATTATAGAACTATTGAAAAGTACATTAATGATGTTGAATGGTGGGTTAGAGAACATGTACATGTGCACAATGTTGCAAGAGAAAAAATTAGAAAAGGAAAAATATAAATAAAACCTAAATAAAAAGAATAAAATAATAAAACTAATCAAGAAATAAAAAAAAAAGAATAAAATAATAAAAATAATAAAGAAAAAAAAAAAAAAGAAAAAAATAAAAAAACAAATCAAAAAATAAAAAAAAAAGAAAAAAAAAAA
>CAZPWC010000011.1:0-35965 GCA_964590155.1 uncultured archaeon | reverse complement strand
GAAAACTAAACATAAAGTAAACCCCGCAAAACCCCCATTTTTTCCCCAAAATAACCTTTATAAAAAGTCCCTTGTTTGTTTTCTTTAAAGAGACAAATGGTTGATTTGAGATGCAGATAAAGGAAAAGTCATTCACGAAAGAAATGGAAATAGCTATTTTTGAGGAATGGAAAAAAGACACTGCTTACAATTTTAATGAAAAAACCACAAAAAAGGTTTACTCAATTGATACCCCTCCGCCGTACATTAATTCACCAATCCACATTGGGCATGCGAGCACTTATGTGATAATGGATTTTATTGCACGGTTTAGAAGAATGAATGGTTCTGAAGTTTTGTTTCCTTTAGGTTTAGATCAAAACGGGTTGCCTATAGAAATTAGTGCGGAAAAAAAATACAAAGTTGATTTTACAAAACTAACCCGAGAAGAAGCAATAACTTACTGTAGAAAATTATTGGATGAAACTACCGCGGAGAGCATTGATAGTTTTTTTAAGTGCGGGATAAGATTTAGTTCTTGGGAAAAAGAAACAGAAGGAAAAGTAAAAATCGGGGACATTTACCAAACTGATTCCCCCAGTTATAGAACAGTAACGCAGGCAACATTTATTGATTTGTGGAACAAAGGACTTATTTATGAAGCAAACAAAGTAGTTAACTGGGATCCAAAACTACAAACAACTGTTGCTGATGCGGAAATAATTTACGAAGACAGACCAGGCGCATTTCACGAAATCATATTCAAAGTAAAAGAAAACAAAAAAAACTCTGCAAAAAGCGAAGAAGTAATTATTGCTACAACAAGACCTGAACTAATTTGTTCATGTGCGATGGTAATATTTAATCCAGAAGACAAAAGATACAAACACTTAGATGGAAAAACATTAATTACACCTTACTTTAACAAAGAAGTTCCCTGCATTGCACACCCTTTCGCGGAAATTGATAAAGGGACAGGAATAATGATGATGTGCTCTTATGGAGATTTAACTGACATTAGATTTTTCATGGAACAAAACCTAAAACCAATAATTGCAATAAATAAAAACGGAACAATGAACGAAAATGCGGGTGACTTGAAAGGATTAAAGATAATTGAAGCGAGAAAAAAAATAGTGGAAGAGCTGCAGGCAAAAGATTTGCTAAAAAAAATTACTCCAACACAAGAACACAGAACCCCAATAAATGAAAGAAGCGGAGCCGCGATAGAATTTATTGAAATGCCTGAATTTTATTTAAAACAATTAGATTACAAAGAAAAAATGAGAGAGATAGCAAACAAAGTAAATATTTACTCGCCAAAATCTAGACAAATATTGCTTGATTGGATTGACTCAGTATCAATTGACTGGCCAATATCAAGAAGAAGATACTACGCAACTGAAGTGCCAATGTGGAAATGCAAAAAATGCGGTAATTATGTTTTGGCAGAAAAAGGAAAATATGTAAAGCCCTGGAAAGAAGGATACGCAGGAAAATGCAAGTGCGGGAACAAAAATCCAAAAGAATTTATTGGAGAAGAAAGAGTATTTGACACTTGGTTTGATTCAAGCATTTCGCCATTATATATTCTAGGATATGAAAGAAACCCAGAATTTTTCAAAAAACACGCCCCTTGCTCATTAAGACCACAAGGGAAAGAAATTGTAAGAACATGGCTCTATTACACTTTGTTAAAAGATTATTTACTTACAGGAAAAATTATTTTTGATGATGTTTGGATACACCACCATATTGTTGACGAACAAGGATACAAGTTCAGCAAAAGCAAAGGAAACGGAATTGATCCACACAAAATACTTGAAAAATATGGCGCCTCACCTTTTAGAATATGGTGCGCGTCAGAAGGAAACTTGGACAGAACTGATTTTAGATGCTCTTTTGAAAGAATACAAAACGCAGGAAGATTACTGGACAAGTTATGGAACGTATCAAAATTTGTTTCAATGTTTGAACTAACAAAAGAACAAGAAAAAAACGCTGAACTAATGGAAATTGACAAGTGGATTTTGAATGAAACGGACAAAATAGTTGAAGAAGCAAAAAAAGGTTACTTTGAATACGATTTCCACAACCCAACAGTTCGCGCAATAAACTTTATCAGAGACGAATTTGCTTCACACTACGTTGAAATTGTAAAAAGAAGAGCATACAATAATGACGCGAATACTAAGTTCACACAAGCGGAAAGAAACGGAGCAGTAAAAACGCTACGACAAGTACTAAAGCTGTTGCTTGAAATTCTTGCCCCAGTTAATGCAGCAATGAATTATTATATTTACAGAGAAATGTTTAACGAAGATGTTCACAAACAAAAATGGCCTGAGCAAACAAAAACAAAAACCACTATACTTACACAAGAACTAGCCGATTTTAATTCAGCAATATGGAAAGCAAAAAAAGATGCTACTCTTTCACTAAAAGACCCTGTGAAAAAAGCTGTTGCTCCTCTAAGTTTAAAGAGCGTGGAAAAAGAAATCAAAGCGACACACAACATTATTGAGCTAAGTTTTGGAAAAGAAATTATTGTAGAAGCAAAATAAATTCTGACAATAAATAATTACTTTAATTTAGAAATAACTAATTTAATTAGAAGTATTAATTTATTTTTGTTCTGGTTTTCCTTCCTGTCTCATTTGTGGAAAGAAAATAACATCCCTTATTGTTGCCGAGTCTGTCAAAAGCATAATTAATCTATCCAAACCAAGCCCCAACCCCCCAGCAGGAGGCATACCGTACCCCATAGCTTCTAAAAAATCTTCATCCATTGGATGATTTTCTCCCTTAGCTCTGCCTTGGTCTTTTTGTTCTTCAAAAAATATTCTCTGCAAAATCGGATCATTTAGTTCAGAATAACCATTGCAAAGTTCATTACCATTAATGTAACACTCTGTTCGTTCAATTAACCTTTGAGGATCTTCTCTTGAAGGTTTGCACAAAGGAGTTGTTTCTTTTGGATATTCAGTAACCCAAGTTGGTTGGATTAGTTCAGCTTCGCAAAAATGCTCAAATAATTCAGCAACAATCAAGCCCCACTTTTTTTCATCAGGATTAATCTCTAAACCCTCTTTAACTGCAACCGCAAATAAATCATCAACACTCATTGTCTTAACGTCTTTTCCAAGTTTTTTATTTACTTCCTCAACCATTTTCAATCGTTTCCACGGCGCCTTCAAATCAATTTCAACTCCTTGATAATTAGTCTTAGTCGTCCCATTAACTTTTTTTGTAACAAATTCAACTAATTGTTCAGTAAGAGACATAATATCATTTAAATCGGAATAAGCCCAATAAAATTCAGACATAGTAAATTCAGGGTTATGCGTTTTGTCAACATCTTCGTTACGAAAATTTTTACCAACAGTATAAACTTTTTCATACCCTCCAACAAGTAATCTCTTCAAGTAAAGCTCTGGAGAAATACTCAAAAAGAAATTTGATTTCCAAGCATTGCTTAAAGTCACATATGGACGAGCAGAAGCACCACCATAATTTGGTTGAAGAACTGGAATCTCAACTTCTAAAAAACCTTTTGAATCCAAAAATTCACGCCATGCAGAAATAATTCTTGAACGCTTAGTAAAAACATCTTTTACTTCCGGATTCATTATTAAATCCAAATATCTTTTCCGCTGTCTTATTTCAATGTCTTGCAACCCATGAAACTTTTCTGGCAAAGGCAAAATAGTTTTACACAAAATTTCCAAAGAAGAAACCATTATGGAAAGTTCCCCTCTTTGAGTTCGATAAACTTTTCCCTTACCTCCAACAATATCCCCCAAATCAACAAACCCCAAAAAATCAAATACTTCTTTAGGTGTTTCATCTTTTCTCAAAAAGAACTGGATATCCCCGAAAGAATCCCTAACTTTTAAAAAAGAAATTGCCCCAAAACCGCGCTTAGCCATTACTCTGCCCGCAATAGAAACTTCTCGGCCATACTCTTCATTATTTAGATCATCATACTCTTCTCTTAAAGAAATAGAATTTGCTGATACCTCAAACTTGTAAGGATAAGGATTAATGCTTTTATCGCGAAGCTTACGCAAATTATCCTTCTTTGACTTTACAAGATCATTATCCATGAAATAACAAGCCAAATAAAGGTTAAAAAAGGTTGGCGAAAGAGAAAAAACTTAACTTTATTAAGCTCGGCTAACGCAAGTTAATTATTCCACACAAAGCAAACTAAAAAGATTTATAAGCCCCCAAAGTGAATTGTTTATATGAATCCAATAAGACGAACAGCAATCAGGCTATTGCAAAGACTCCCAAAAAGAATCAGATGGCCGATACAAGAAAGAATGGCGCGTAAATCAAGAAGACTCAAACAATTGAAAACACCAAGCACGCCCATTTACAACCCAAAAGCCACAAATGAAGAAGAAATGCAAAGGATAGTCAAAAGAGTAGCTCTAAAAGAGCCAGCCCCAAAGAAAGAGACTGATCGGTTAGTTAACGCTGATCGCGCAAGAATAAAAACTGCCACAAACGCGGATATTGCAAGGAGACTCTTACGAAAACAATTACTAGGAGGAATCTCAAAACAATTCAACCTTACACGAACACAAGACAGCCTGCTTTCAAGAATAATTATACACAGATAAGCACAAGTGATTCCTGGAACAAAAGTTTCTTTACGAACTAATATTGAACTATTAACTTTAAGATTAGTCAACACTTTCCCAATTGAACAAGATAGAAAACAAACCCTTGAAATATTAAGAACTGTTACACAAAGAGCAAAAGCACTACAACAAGAAGCGTTAAAACACACAGATGAACTTAAAACTGACGTATTTGGAAACATTGCAACAAAAGTGGGGGCAGGATTTCAACACTTAGAAATGCAAATTGAATTTTGTCCAAAACCTGAAGGATACGCAAAAGAAATGCAAGATCTAATTGACCAACGAAAAAAGCAAATCAGAGGAATTACAGGAACCATACCAAGGAACCAATTAGAACAAGCAACAAACGACATTACTGTTGCTGAACAAGAACTAACAAAATATAAAAGAAGACACCAACTAACATAACTGTACAAAATGTCACACCAAAAAGTGATTACTTCTTATTAATAGTCGAAACGCTAATTAATCATGCAATCAAGTGATTTTGCCTGGAGTCTGTCACTCTAATTCCACCCTAAGGCACGGCTTGGCAAAACAACACAATTCTTCAAAAAAACTAATTTTAGAAAAACATTTCAAAGAACTCTTCTTTTTCCATTATTTGGAACACTTAAAAATAAATCTATTTAATCATTTTTCATTACACCAAGAACTTTCATTACACACCGGATTTTTATTAAACTCAGGAAGTGAAAAAAAATGAACAAAAAAGATGACACAAAATTTGGGCAATTTGGAGGACTATTTGTTCCTGAAATGATGGTGCCCGCACAAAAAGAACTAAATGAAGCATTCGAAAACTACGCGCAGACAAAAGAATTCAAAAAAGAACTTGATTACTTGCTGAAAGAATTTGCTGGAAGACCCACTGTCCTTTACTACGCGGAAAATATGTCAAAGGATTTAGGGTTTAAAGTGTATTTGAAAAGAGAAGATTTGTTGCACAGCGGAGCACACAAAATCAACAATACTTTAGGGCAAGGATTATTAGCAAAAAGAATGAAAAAAAAAGAAATAATTGCGGAAACAGGAGCAGGACAACACGGAGTGGCAACTGCAATAGCAGGAGCTCTACTAAAAATTCCTGTAAAAGTATTTATGGGAGAAGTTGATGTTGAAAGACAAAAACTAAATGTTTACAGAATGAAACTATTCGGGGCAGAAGTAATCCCTGTAACAAGCGGATCAAGAACACTAAAAGACGCTGTTAACGAAGCGCTAAGATATTATTTAACAAATATAGAAACATGCTATTACTTAATTGGAAGTGTGGTTGGTCCGCACCCTTATCCAAAAATTGTTCAATACTTCCAAAAAATAATTGGAGAAGAAACTAAAGAACAAATACTCCAAAAAGAAAAAAAGTTGCCTACAGCAATAGTTGCGTGCGTGGGCGGAGGAAGCAACTCAATAGGAATATTTGATGCGTTCTTAAAAGACAAAGAAGTACAGCTAATTGGAGTAGAAGCAGGAGGAAATGAAATAAAACACGGAAAAACACTGGGAGAAGGAACAGTAGGAATATTTCAAGGAAGTAAATCTTATGTGTTACAAACAAAAGACGGGCAGATAGAAGAAGCGCATAGTATTTCCGCAGGACTTGACTACCCCGGAGTAGGCCCAATACACTCTTTCTTGAAAGATAGCGGACGCGCAAAATACGAAAGCGCAACTGACAGCGAAGCAGTAGATGCGCTAAAATACTTATGCAAAATGGAAGGAATACTACCTGCATTAGAATCAGCACACGCAATAGCATATATTCTAAAAAACAAAAATAAATTCAAAAAAGAAGATATTGTAATTATTTGCCTTTCAGGAAGAGGAGACAAAGATGTCACCCAACTAATGGAGCTGAAATAATGTTTGGAAAAAAACATTTTATACCATTTGCTGTGCTGGGCGACCCAACAATTGAAGATTCAATAAAAATAATTAAAGAATTAATAAAAAATGGGGCAAGCGCTCTTGAATTAGGCTTTGCATTTAGTGACCCGATAGCTGACGGACCGATAATACAAAAAGCAAACAACAGAGCACTGGCAAACAAAATAACAACAGAAAAAGCATTTGGAATAATAGAAAAAATTCGCAAAGAATCAATAATACCAATAAGTGTAATGTTAAGCTATAATTTAGTTTACAAATATGGAACGGAAAATTTTTACAAAAAGTGCAAAGAGCTCAAAATAAATGCTATATTATGCCCTGATGTCCCGCTAGAAGAATCTGAAGATTTAGTAAAAAATTCAAAAAAGTACAAAATTGCCCAAGTATTTTTGGTATCACCAACTACAACAAAAGAAAGAATGAAAAAACTAAACAAAGTATGCACAGGATATGTTTACTTAGTCTCACTATTAGGAACAACAGGAGCAAGAACTGAACTTAACAAAAAATTACCTGAATTAATAAAGCTAACAAAAAAAGAAATGAAATTGCCTGTGTATGTTGGATTTGGAATCAGCAAACCGGGACATGTAAAAAATGTTCTTGCACTAGGAGCAGACGGAGCAATATGCGGTTCAGCCTTCTGCAAAATAATTGAGGAAAATCTTATGGACAAAAAAACAATGTTAGAAAAAATGGGGAAGTTCTGCAAAGAGATGAGCCAAGCGGCTAAAAGACAAAAGAGGGATAAAAAATGACAATCAAAATAGAAACAATAAAAACCCCTACAAAATATGAAAATCCTTTCGAGTTATACTTAAAACTAAGTAACAATGGAAATAACATTAGCTTGCTTTTTGAGTCAAAATCGCCAAACCAAAAATACCCAAGAAAAAGCATTATTGTGCCAAACCCTTCAATAAAAATAACTGGAAAAAAAGAAGATTTCACAATTACTGCGCTAAATAAAGCGGGAGAAGAAATACTAAAATATTTTAGCAAAAATGATTTCCCTTATGCAACAAATCTAGTTGCGGACGAAAAACACATAGCTGGAAAAGTAGAAAAGAAAGAAAACCCAGAGTTAAGCGAAGAAGAAAATTTGAAGCTTTCAAATATTTCAAGCGTGATAAAAACAATTCTTGGAAAGTTTAATTCCACGGATAGTTATGCAGGACTGTACGGGGTGTTTGCTTATGATTTTGCAAGAAATTTTTACAAAGTTGAAGACAAGCAAAAAGAGGAAGGGTGTAAAGATTTTGAACTATTTTTGCCGACAAAAATATACGCCCTTTACGATGATGAAAAACGAGCGGAAACACATGAATTCACATTTAATGGGAAAAAGTTCACTGAAGAAAAAGGGATAAAGGGATTTGATTTTGCAAAACAAGAAAGAAAAGCAGAGTATGATTTAACTGAAGAAGAATACAAAAATAATGCGCAAAAAATAATTAATGAAATCAAAAATGGAAGAGCAATGCAATGCGTACTTTCAAGAAGAACAACAGAAACAATTCAAAAACACCCAATTGAATCATACAAAGAATTGCGGGAAATAAACCCCTCACCCTATTCTTTTTACTACAATTTAGGGGATAATGAAATACTTTATGGCGCGTCTCCTGAAATGCACATAAAAATAAGTAAAACTGAAGAAGGAAAAGAAATTGAAATAAGACCAATAGCAGGAACAATTACACGATCAAAAAACCCTCTTGAAGATGCGGAAGCGAGGAGAAATTTACTCAATGATGAAAAAGAAATAAGAGAACACACAATGTTAGTTGACTTGGCAAGACACGAATTATACAAATTATCTGACCCGACAAGCGTAGAAGTAATTGATCTATTTACGCTCGAACACTACCCTAATTTGTATCACTTAGTTTCAGGAGTAAAAGGGATTTTGAAAAAAGATAAAGATGCAATTGATGCATTGCTAATTACGCTCCCGGCAGGAACACTAAGCGGAGCGCCAAAACAAGAGGCGATGAAAATGATTGAACAATATGAAGGGTCAAAAAGAGGATACTATGGAGGGGCAAGCGGAGTGATTTCGTTTAACGGAGAGTGCAACACAGGAATAACAATAAGATCTGTACATGTGAGAAACAATAAATCTGAAATACGCAGTGGAGCGGGAATAGTTGCTTTATCAACACCAGAAAAAGAACTTAAAGAAATAAAACTCAAAGCAACAAAAGCAATGAAAGTACTTGAGGTGAAACAATGAATCAAGAAAACAACACTTTGGCAAACGAGAAAGCCCACAACGAAATCAAAGTTGTTTTTATCGACAATTATGATTCATTCGCAAACACAATAGAAGCGTATTTTATTAACGCAGGAGCAAAAGTTGTGATGTACAATAGTAATTGCTCAATTAAAACAATAGAAAAAGAAAAACCTGACCTTATCTTACTCGGACCGGGGCCTAATGGACCAAAAGAAGCAGGAAATTATTTGAAAATAATTGAGCACTTCCACAAAACAACCCCCCTGTTTGGAATTTGTCTAGGTTTTCAAGCAATAATGGAGTACTTTGGGGAAGAGGTAAAACCACTAGATGAAATAATGCACGGACAGGCAAGCGAAATCGAACATGACGGGAAAACAATTTTTGCAGGAATAAAAGCAAAACAAAAATTTGCTAGATACCATTCATTAGGGGTGTTAAAAGTCCCAGCGTGTTTTGAATTATCAGCAAAAACAAACAGGATTGTAATGAGTGCAAGGCACAAAGCACTCCCAATAGAAGGGGTGCAATTTCATCCCGAATCAATATTATCAATGCACGAAAATGCGGGAAAAAAACTAATTGAAAATATTTTGGAGGGACTAAAATGAAAGAAATACTAAAAAAAATAATAAAAAAAGAAGAACTCAATGAAGAAGACATAAACACAATAATAGAGGGGATTGAACAAAACAATTTCAGCCAAATACAATTAGCAGGAATATTATGCGCTTTAGAAACAAAAAAAGTTACCCCAAATGAGCTTTCTTTATTTGTGGAAAAAATAATCCAAAAAGCCAAAACAATTGAACTAGGAAATGATTGTATTGACTTGTGTGGAACCGGGGGAGACGGAAAAAACACATTTAATGTTTCAACAGCAAGCATGTTTGTTGTGGCAGGAGCTGGGGTAAAAATAGCAAAACACGGAAACAGAGCTGTTTCTTCAAGCAGCGGAAGTTATGATGTTTTAGAAGCGTTAGGTGTTAATATGCAAAACGCAAGCGCAAAACCCGAAGAACTAATGAAAAAAATAAATATGGCTTTTTTATTTGCTCCAAACCACCACCCGATGTTCAAGAACGTTGCGCCCTTAAGAAAAGAACTTAGAATAAAAACAATATTCAACTTAATGGGCCCACTATTAAACCCTGGAAAAGTAAAAAAACAAATAATGGGTGTATTTAATCCAGAAATAACTGAAATGATTGCAGAGGTAATGAAAAAACGAGGAATAGAAAGAGCGATGATTGTCAATGGGGAAGGGTTGGATGAAATAACTATTACTGGAAAGACAAAAATAAGCGAGATATCAGAAGGAAAAATAAACACCTATTCCTTTGACCCGAAAGAGTACGGACTTAATTATGCGAACGAAGAAGAATTAGCTGCAAAAACAAAAGAAGAAAGCGCACAAATAATATTAGAAATATTACAAGGCAAAAAAGGAGCAAAAAGAGACATTGTAGTGCTCAATTCAGCAGCAGCACTCATAATCGCAGGAAAAGCAAGAGACTTCAAAGAAGGAATAAAACTTGCTGAAGAAACAATTGACTCTAAAAAAGCCCTAGCAAAACTTGAAGAACTTAAAAAAGCGTCACAAATGTGAACAAAAAACAGTAAGACAGAAGCTTAAAAAAGATAAAGAAGAAACAATAGTAAGGAACTAAAGAAAGATTGTGCTTAGAAAAAAGTGGTAAAAATGAGTGAAAAAGAAAACAAAGTAATTATTGACCCGTGGGGAAAAGAACTTGTGGAAGATTACACCAGACTGATAAAAGAATTTGGAATGGAACCATTTGATGAAAAAATGTTTCCAAAACCAAATGCCCTCATGCGAAGAGGGATAAACTTTGGAGGACAAGACCTTGAAGTAATAGCAAAGTGCATAAAAGAAAAAAAACCATTTTATGTCCTAACAGGAATAATGCCCTCAAGCGAAAAAATACATTTAGGAACGGAAAGCGTTATTCAAAACGTAAAATACTTTCAAGAACAAGGGGCTAAAACATTTGTGCTAATAGCTGATGTTGAAAGCCAAGCCACCCGCGGAGTTACTATTGAAGAAGGAAAAAAAAGGGCGCTAAATTTTCATATCCCCGCATATATCGCGCTAGGACTCGACCCACAAAAGACAATATTTTACTTTCAAAGTGAAAACAAAACAGTAAGCAACTTAGCAGCAATATGCGCACAAAAAGTAACGGAAAATGAATTTAGAGCAATATATGGAAGTGTTCATCCTGCAAAAGTAATTTCTGCATTTACACAAATGGGGGACATATTGCATCCACAACTAAAAGAAGCGATGCCTGGAATAATCCCAGTAGGAATTGATCAAGCACCACACATAAGAATGTCAAGAGATGTTGCAAGAAGATTAAGACAAGAATACGGTTTCTTTCCGCCAAGCGCAATATACAACAAATACACCTCCGCTCTTGATGGTTCATTTAAAATGAGTAAAAGCGGAGAAGAAATAGGAAAAATTGAAATCCCTGAAAAAGACATGAAAAGTTTGGAAAAAAAAATAAACAAGGCATTTACAGGAGGCCGCGTTACAAAAGAAGAACAAAAAACAAAGGGCGGACAACCAGAAATATGCGTTGTTTTTGAGTACTGCAAAAACCATTTCATAAAAGAAGATAAAATATTGCAAAAAATGTTTGAGGAATGCAAAACAGGAAAAAATTTGTGCGGAGAATGCAAAGCAAAGTACGGCATTCCTTACGCAAAAAAGTTTTTTGAAGAATTTGACGAAAAATTTGAGAAAGCGAAAAAAACAATAGGAAAAATAAAATTTGAGAACTAAAAAAGGCTTTTTGACAGAAATAATAATGCTCATTCTGAATAAAAAACTTTGCTAAACCAAAAAAATCACAAAACAAAACGCTAAAAAAACAAAAAAATATATACGAGAAAGCACTCCAAATAATTACAAATGTATGCTGAATTGCCTTACCGACACTATGAACAACTGATTGAAGTAATAGAAAAAATGAGGAATTCACGCAAAAGATCTTTCGCAAGAAAAGCACGACACATAAACCCTGTTTGTTTAATACAAAACGACATGCGAAAAAAACTCAAACAAATAAAACCATTTGGAATGAAACCCATAGAAGATAATTACACCGGCGTGGACTATATTTTTAACGAGACAAAAATTGACCAAAAGTTTTCCTTTGGGGACTTGGGCGAAAATGCAATAATAATACGAACAAAAAACAGGCGATTACTAAACGCCTCTGATTGGACAATGATAATAAACAAAAACGAAAAAATAGAGCTCTTTGAGACAAAAAAACTCGCTGAATTTGTGAAACGCAACTGGGGAATTGTTCAAAAAAATCTTATTGAAAAAGCTGACGGACACGAAAAATACAAGGTACAACTTGAAGAGTTTTACAAAAACGAGCATATCTATCCGCTGGAAACTGAAATGATTCAAGAAAAGTTATATGCAACCTTAAAAGGAATAACAACCGAAAAAATTGATTGCGAAAAGAAAATATGCTTACTGCCACTAATGTGTGAGATACAATAATACCAAGATAAAAACACTACTCTAAAGGAATATATTATGAAAATACGTGAAGCACAAAAAAAAGACATTCATGACATATACTTGCTTGGAAAAAAAGTGCACGAACTTGACTTCTCAAAAAAGTTTCCATTTCACGAAAAATCCGAGCTAAAAGAATTCATAAAATTCAGAAAAGAAAATATCTTTTTGGTGGCGGACGAAAAAAGAGAAATAGTGGGTTTTATCTTTGCAAAAATACTCTCACATCATGCTGGCGGATGGTGCATGCTTGACAATATTGCTGTTGGAAGAGAACATAGAAAAAAAGGGGTAGGAACAAAACTTCTAATTGAATTATATAAACAACTTAAGAAAAGAAATGTTCGATACATCCAAGTGCTTGAAGAAGAACACCATAAAAAGACAAAAAAGTTTTGGAGAAGCAAAGGATTTAAAGAAACAAAACATTTTATTTGGGCGGAGAAAACCCTTTAGGTGAAAAAAATGCCACACAGACAGCAACTTAGACGAGCAAGGTCCATAAGCCTTCATGAAAGCATCAAAACAGTTATTGAATCTCCTGAAGCTAAAAAGACAGGAAAAATCCCCGCCCCGTTTAGAAGAAACATTACCCGGTCCTTAATTGATTTAAAACGAAATCGCAAGGCATATGATTTTGGACCGGTACAACTAAGAGCATTAGATGCGCTAATTTCCTCGGCTCGAAGAGCAAAAACCACGGAAGAATTAAACGAAGTGTACAGAAAAACATGCATTTTTGGCTTGCCGAAGCACTGAAAAAGACAAGCTGTATAAATTGTCACAGCTTCCTTTAATTAGTACTTATTAATTCGCGGAGAAGAAGTAAGTAAAGGTGGTAGTTATGAAAAAACAAAAGTTAGTGGAATTAATAAGAATGGAATATCAAAAAGTTGAACATGCTGAAGAATTGTTTGAGCAAGTCTCTAGCATCTCTAGTTCTAATTATTTCGCCAATCGGTGCTAAAACCGCAGAAGAAGAAAAAACTTTTTTAGAAAGCCAAGAGGAAAAGATAAAACTTGGAGAAGAGCACCAATATACAATATTTTTTGGAAAAAAAATTGTGGGCGGAGCAGGGCTTAAAATCGAACGTGGAAAAAAGTACGGCGATATTGGATACTTTGTTGGGAAAAAGTTCCAAGGAAAAGGAATAGCCACAAAAGCAACAAAGAAATTAATTAAAAAAGCAAAAGAACTTGGCTTAATAGGAGTAAAAGCAACAACACACCCCTTCAAAATAGGAAGCCAAAAAGTGCTAGAAAGAACAGGATTCAAAAGAGTAGGCTATATGGAAAAATATATGCTGATAAAAGAAGAGTTACAACCAAGACTCTTTTACTGGCTACTATTAAAAGAGTAAAGGAAACAAGGGCAAAAAAAGCCCTTTTTCCCAAAAAAGAGGGATTTTAAAGAATTGAGTGAATTTATATTTACAGAACTACAAGATTGTAAATAGAACAATAAGGTGATAGAGAATGATAGACCCAAAAATAATTCGAGAAAAATATGCTGAAGTGAAGAAAAATCTTTCCAAAAGACAACAGCCTGAAGTAATGGAAAGAATTGAAAAATGGGTCTCACAAGACAAAGAGTGGAGAAAATTAAAACAAGAAGTTGATGATTTAAGGCAGGCAAGAAACAAAATAACAGAAGAAATTAAAATAGCAAAAACAAATAAAAAAGATGCGACAAAATTAATGGCAAAAGCAAAAAAACTTCCAGAAGAGCTAAAAGAAAAAGAAGGGAAAATGAAAGTACTTGAAGAAGAAAACAAAAGCTTACTAATGAGAATCCCTAACTTGCTTCACGAAAGCGTGCCTTTTGGAAAAGATGATACAGAAAATGTTCCAGAAAAACATTGGGGCGAGAAGAAAGAATTTAACTTTGAATTAAAACACCACGGAGAGCTAGCAAAACAACTAAACATTGCTGAATTTGATAGAGCGGTAAAAGTTGCGGGAGCGGGATTTTTTTATTTGAAAGGGGATTTAGCGCTATTTGACTTAGCATTACAAAGACTTGCAATAGAAATGTTAATCAAAAAAGGATTTGTTCTAATACAACCCCCATTAATGATGAACAGAAAAGCTTACTCGGGAGTAACGGATTTGGGTGACTTTGAAACAGTAATGTACAAAATAGAAAATGATGACTTGTATTTGATTGCCACCTCAGAGCATCCAATGGTGTCAATGTATATGGATGAAATTTTAAACGAAAAGGATTTAGATAAACCAATAATGCTTGCAGGAATGAGCCCTTGCTTTAGAAGAGAAATAGGAAAACATGGACTTGATGAAAGAGGATTTTTTAGAGTCCACCAATTCAATAAAATTGAACAAGTAGTTATATGTAAACCTGAACAATCATGGGAAATATTTAAACAAATATCAAAAAATCAGCAAGAATTACTTGAAGCACTAGAAATCCCTTATAGAATAGTTAACGTATGCACGGGAGATATGGGAATAGTAGCCGCAAAGAAATTTGATCTTGAAGGATGGTCACCAAGAGAGAAAAAATACATTGAACTTGGTTCATGCAGCAATTGCACAAGCTACCAAGCAGTAAGACTTAACATAAAATACAAGAAAGCAAATGGCGAAAAGGAATATGTACACACCCTAAACAACACAATGATACCAACAACAAGAACTTTGAGGGTAATAATGGAAAACTACCAAACAAAAGAAGGGACAATAAAAATACCAAAAGCACTACAACCATTTATGTTAGGGAAAAAAGAAATCAAAGCAGAAAAATGAATTTGTAAACTTCTAAAATAAGCTTTGGGAAAAAGTACAATTTAGTCACCCACTTCGATTTGGTCTTTTACTACCTGATTTGTAAAATCAAATTCTTGCTGGGGTTTTATAATAAATTTACAGCGCTCAAAATTAAGCGCAGCGCATTCAACTTCAACACAATCAATATTTTCCGAAAAAATTCTTGAAAACAAACCGGCAAGAACACCACGCAAAAAGACATCAACAGCGACTTTTGCTTTTCCTTTTAATTCAACAACAAAAGGAGAATTATCCACAACAATAATAGCTCTTTTTGAATCAAAATTCAAATCAACTGGTTGAATAGCACCCCAACCTGAAGCAACAAAAAAATCCTGAACAAATTTTAATTGTTTTTCTTTATCAAGACCAAAACCCGAGACTTTTTCTAAAAAATGTTCGCGAGAAGATCTTTTCACCTCAGCATAAATCTTTTTTTGCAAATTCGAATCAGGATTGCCCGCCAAATTAGTTAAAACACTAATCGGGGTAATAACAAAAGGCATATCCACTAGGAAAAAATTGTTGTGAGTGTACTTTAAAGTGTTTGTAAAAATATATTTATCAAGAAAAGAGTTCAACATTAGTTCTCACCCAAAAATGATTTTGTAAAATGATCCTTAACCAAAGCAACCGAGGACTCTTTTTCATAATCCTGCAAGATAGAATGAATCGTCCTATACTTCTCAACCACTAAAGGCCAAACAATAATACTATTTCCCGCTTTTTTTGAAACAATCAAGTGTTTATTTACTAATTTTTTTACATAATAAGCATATTTTGTGCTTAACCTACGTTTATTTTCACGAGAGGAGGTATCTTCGTTAAGATTCTCAGCTATCTCAAGAGGGGTTGTGGGCCATTTCTCAAAAATAAAGACCAAAATCCTCTGCTCAAAAGGAGAAAGAGACGAAAAGTCTGGCAAGACAGAAATTAACTTTTTCATAACCATTAATACAGAGGTTTTAAGAAGTATTTAATACAATATATCTGGCATGACAGCTATTGCCGGAAGGTATTATCTTGCCAAATATGCACAAAAATAAAGAAAAACAGAAAAAAAATTAAAAAGTTGAGCCAACTCCAACTTTGTACAAAACAGAGAGTTATTTAAACAAAAACAATCAACTTATTTTATGACACAAAAACTTTTCCTAGCTGATTTGCACACCCACCTATTGGAAAAGAAAATGAAACCAAAAGATTATTGGGCACAAGTAGTTAAGCAAAAATTAAGCGTTGTTGCAATAACTGAGCACGTAGAATATGATACAAGATTAGCTTACAGAAAATTAAAAGCCACTCAGCCCGAAGGGATAATACTAATCCCCGGAATGGAAGCAAAAACAACCGCAGGACACTTAGTAATTTTAGGAAAAGATGAATCAATATATAACGTTTCAAAAATACAAAAAGTAAATATTCCAATTGAAGAAGCACTTAAAGAAGTAAAAAAACACAAACTCACCGCAAGCTTTGCCCACCCATACGGATACAAAACAGATTCAACCTGTGCTCTATTAGGGGAAGAACAAACAAAAAAATTATTGAAAAAATATAAAGTAGGAGTGGAATATTATAATGGAATGCTAGGTTCTGCTAACGGACTTGTTTTTGGAAGCAAATGGGTAAACAGATTTTATGCCATCTTTAATTTTTTGGACAAAAATAGGTTGACAAGGACAATCACCTTAGGAAAATCCACAAAAATAAAAACACAACTCGAACAAATCGCCCTAGAAACCCTCGATAGAGTAAAAAAAGCCATTATTTTTGCTGAAAACGCAAAATTTGTCACAGTAGGAAGCGACGCCCACTACGCGCACACAATTGGAAGCTCAATTGTTAATATGAAGCGAAAACCGCAAAATGAGAAAGACTTTTTGGAAATGATTGAGAAAAGAGAAATAACCTATGCTGGACCAAATATTTACAGCGAAAGACCAGTAGATCATTTAAGAAGAAAAGAACTCTTAGAAGGAATTAAATATATGACAAAACATAAAATAGTAGGTAAAATAACTACTAAAAGATTAAAAAAAGTAGTAACGAAAAAGATTATTAATAAGGTAAAACCAAAGATTAGTGGCAAAACGATAAAAAGTATCGCCAAAACAATTAGGAAAAAAGTGTTGAAACGGTAGGTTGGGAAAAATGAAGTACTCTGTCACAGAAACAACAAATGTCCAAGCAATACCTCGAGACACAACAGAAATACACCTAGTTAGACCAATAAAAAAAGAAAAACTTGAATTCTTATTGAACAACCGAAGTATTAGAAAAATAACCCTCTCAACTTCTTGCTTAAAGAGATTGCCAAAAAAAACACAAAGAAAAATAAAAGAAAAAGGAGTAACGATGAGCATAGAAAAAAGAAGAGGAAGACCGATAGGGTTGCCATTAGAAAAAATACAGGAAATAGTTGAACTAAGAAAAGATTATCAAAGCATAAGAGATATTGAAAGAATAACTGATGTTCCAAAATCAACCATACATTACTTATTGAAATACGCAGACAGAACAAAAATCAAAAAAGGAAACACTGTTGTTTACTTGAAATAAAGAACAAAAAAGATATCGAGCTTTTTATTGAAACTTTTTCTTTAAAATAAATGAGCATTCTTGCAAAACCTGCAAATAATCATGAGTTCCTTTCCATTGAGCGGCGCCTGAATGCCCCCCTATTTCCCCACCAACTCTTTTTTGCAGAGGTTTAAGCAAATCATTAACTAAATTAAATTTATTTTTTTCTTTAAAAACAGAGTCGGCGCGCGCAGAAAGAAAACAAGTATCCAATTTCTCATCACACCCACAAACAAGAGAAATATCAGCGCCAAAATCAAGCAACTTAGAAGCGGCTTGTGATTGATAAAAAGAAACAGTGCTTGTAGCAACAATTACTGAACCAATTTCACTTATTTCAGCGCGCTGAGCGGCTTTCAAAAAAGCAATACGCTCATCACGAGGAACTATTTGTTTTGTAAAAGACAAAACATCAGAAAATTCTTTTCCTGAACGCTCAAGACACAACGCAAAATCTTCAAATAACTTCTTATCCGCAACAATAAAGTGACCAGTATCCTCAAGTATCCCAAGCGCACAATAAAAATAACTTTTCTTGTCAAAATGATGCAAAAAAAAGCGCAAAAGAAGCTGAGTAGTTGAAAAAGCCCTTCCGATAAAACTTTTTGAAGAATCAATTGAGCTTTTTTCAATAACATGATGGTCAAAAGAAATTACCGAAACCTTTTTTTGATTAATCTTTAAAAACGCGGAACGAAGTTTTCCTAATTGTTCAAAATCGTTAAAATCAAACAAGAAAATAAAATCAAAAGAAGTTAAATCAGGGTTCTTTTGAAAAGAAATCTTTTCCTTAAAAGCAAAGTGAATTGATTGCTCATTCATATGAGAAGGAACCGCAATAGTGGAAGTAATCTTGTGCTTTGAAAGAATGCGCTGAAAAATAGAGGCCGAACAAAAAGAATCAAGATCGGCATTTTCGTGACAAAGCAGTAAAACATTCTTCTTTTTAATTTGCGAAAAATTAAGCTCAACCATGCCCAAAATAGGAAAAACTAGTTAATATGATTTTTGGGCGGGCAAAATGCCCGTGCACTAGAAAAAAATCGTAGAACTATTTATGAAAGAGTTATTTTCTTGATTTCTTTTCTTTTTTACTTTCTTCTTCTGGAGCAGAACTCTCAGAACCTTTCCCTTCAGTTCCTTCAATTTTTGTTTTCAAAGAATTAAGTTTTTTCAAGATTGATTCTTCTTGTTTTTCCACTGTTTTCAATCTCAAATCCATACTCTCGCTTTTTTCTTTAATTTCTTTCTTCATTTCTTCAGTGTTTTTAGGAATTAATACATTTCCAACAGCTTTGTAAACTGATTTTTCTTTTGTTTTTTCAAGTTCTTCTAAAGACGCTTTCATTACTTCAATCTGAATACTTATTTGTTGTTTTTGAGAAGCAATAGAACCAAGCAACTGTCTGCTTCGCTCAAACTCCATTATCAAAGCTCTTTGTTCATCCTGATCCATCATAATTCCTCCACTTCTTTAAATAAAATTAACGGTTTCATTATTGAATTAAGCGAAGCACGCAAAGCCGTTTTGTCAGAAGCCGAAACCTCAAACAAAATCTTGCCTGCTTTCTGACTAATTCTTATTTTACTCCTTAAAAAATCTTCGCCTAGCTCGGGTTTTATTGAAGCGAAAAAAGACTTCGCTTTATCGCTTGAATCAAAATCAACGCTAATATCTAAAAAAAACATAAACGCAACTAATCAGCTTTGACTGTTTTAGCTATAGGGTCTCTAACTTTGTAAAGAATTCTGTGTCCGCAAGAAGAGCATCTAACAAGCCCCTCGTAAACATTCTGAACTTCAACACCACACTTTGCACATCTATAAGGCATTAAACCACCACATCATCCAAAAACAAAATTATTTATCTTCAGCTAAATTATTCTTCTTTAACTGCTTTAGATACTTCTTTCTCCATATCTTCGTAAGAACCTTTGCTTGTTTTAATTAACTTTGCTGAATCAGCAAGGAAAGTCTTTTGAGAAACCATTTTCTTAATTGTTTTACCAACAAGGGTTTCAGGCTCATAAGCCCCTCCGGTAAATTTGCTACCGCACTTTCGGCAATTATACAAACCAGCAGCCTCTCTTTTTATCTTTGAGAAACTACAAAAAGGACAAACCTTTGGAAGGTTTTGTTTTTGTTCAACTTTAAGAACTCTTTTTTTTACCCCTACACCGTATCTTTGGCCAAAACGCCCAGTACTGCCAACTTTTTTTGTATTACCCATTAAAAATCACTTCTAAAAACTCACCAGAATTAAATAATACTCCGATAGCAAGGTTTTTAAAACTGCCCAACTCGCTTGAGCGGGCAGTAAAAATCCTTAAACTTTTTGGAGTTTCTTTCGAACCTCATTACCAGTCTTAAAGCCCAGATCAATCATATAATTTACTTCATCCAAAGTAAATGACCCGCCGACCCCTTTTTGCATAGCTGAAATAAAGCCATCTTCTGTTGTAGCAACAGAATAACGAGCCTCAGCAGCTTTTTCTTCAACATAGGTAGGATCAAGAAGAATTCTTCCCCCAACCTTAACAAATGTTGTCAAAACAGGCAACCTTTTTAGTTCAATTTTCCCTTCATACTCATGCTTGATTATTTTATTATCAACATTAATTTTAGGGATCCTTGAATTCATGAAGCAAACAAGAGCAGCTATGCTCCCTGCATCAAACAAGTTACCGTCACTATTAATTGCGTAGAAATCAAAGTAAGAAACCCAAACAGCTTCGCCTTCTTTTATGCAAAGCTTTTTGAAATCAATTGATTTGCTTTCTCTAATTCCTCTGTCAACCACTCTAGCCACTTCAATCTCTATTGGAGAAGGAGGGCCTGATTCATAATCAGGGTGAGCTATAGGAACTAATTCAGCTCCAACAGAAATTGCTCCTTCGTCCTGACTATCAGGGTAAGGTTTTCCAACTTCCATTTTTATTCCGGCAACTACTTCGGTTTTTCCTAACCTAACAATAGCCGAGCCTTCAGCGTTCTCAAATTTATCTTTAACAACGCTAAATTCTCTCATCTCGTCAAGAGCTCTACCATCAGCTCTCTTTCCTTGCTTTGCAAGATCTGTTATTCTTGAAATATCGTGTTCAAGTATTGTGTCTCTCACTTTCTCACCTTCTTTGATTTATCTTCTTTCTTTTCTTTTGAAACAACCTTAACTTGTTTTGATGCAGAAACTTCTTTTCCAACAATTTCTTTTTTAGAAACTTCGTTTCCCAAAACAGCTTTCTCAACTGAAGCTTTTGATAATTCTTCAAATTGGAATCTATCGGCTAAAGCTTTTTTTTGCACTTCATAAACTTGCATGCAACCTTTTATGCCCATTTTGGCAACATCATCCCATTCCTTTCTTGTCAACAATCCATCCATTTGAAGCAAAACTATTTCTCCACTATTAGGAATTATTGCCAAAGGAGTGTCAACAGCGTCAGGAGCATCTTCTTCGTCTTTGTTCAAATCAAGAACAATTTCATTGAATGCTTTTCCAACCCCAACAGCTGAAACTAATCCTCTCATCGGGATTCCAGCATCAGCTAGTGCGCAAGAAGCAGCAACTAAGCAAGCAACTCTTGAACCAGCATTTGAATCTGCAACTTCCACAAAAACACCAATTTCAGTATTTGGAAAGTTTTCAGTAAAAATTGCTCTGTCAAGCGCTTCTCCTAAAACTTTTGATATCTCATGGTCTCTTCGGTTAGGACCAGGTCTTTTTCTTTCAGGAACACTAAATGTAGTCATCCTGTAATTTACTTTCACAACTGCTTTGTAAGGATTTTGTGTGTGCTTAGGCAAAGCTTCTCTTGGACCGTAAACGGCCGCGTAAACTTTGTTCTGACCCCACTCCAAATACGCAGAACCATCTGCGTTAGGGATAACCCCTACTTTTATACTCAACGGTCTTAATTCATCCATTTTTCTGCCGTCAAGCCTCTTTTTTGTTTTCTTGTAGTCAACTACTTCATCCATTTTACTCATTTAAACTCACCTTCGTTAGAATAATTTATCACTTCACTTTCTTCTTGTTCGCTAGTCCCATCCTGCCGAGGCAAGGATTCTGACTCCGCGCTCTTTTCTGCAACTTTTTCCGAAATAGTTATTCCGAAATAATCCTGCAACGCATTTGTTAAATTGCTCTTGTAAGCATTCGCTTCAATAAAAGCAACAATTTTTTTCAACAAATCAATATTTCCGTTGCGCGCCCAAACCCGACCGTTCTTTCCAACAACAAGTTCAGAGCCTGTTCCTTTTCTAAGCAATTCAAGCATAGAGCCATTTTTTCCAATTAGTCTTGGAGAACGAACAGGAACAATTTCTATTACCTCTCCGCCAATAAGTCTTCTTGGATAAGCTAAATCAGCTTCCTTCAACTCATTAACTCTATCAACCTTGGCCATTATTACATCGCCAATTCTTAACTGATCCCTAACAGCTTTTGAAGGAATAAAAGAGTCAGCGGCTGAGTTGAGGCTAATTCCATAACCCGCAAAAACAACTCTTGTTACAACTCCTATTACTACATCATCTGCTCGCGGACTATATTTTCCTTCCAAAGCAACAACACTTGCTTGTTCATCGGTATCATCAATGACACCTAAAACTTTGGAATATATCTTTCCGTCAGCAACAAATACGTTGCTCCCTAATTTTTTTCTTTCCGCGGAAATTAATTCTCCGGGAATTACTACTTTTTTACTCATCAATCCACCTTCTTAAAAATAAAACTCTCAAAACTACTTTCTATAAAATTACTCAATTATCTCCACTATTACTTTTCAGCCCTTCACTCAATTATTTTTACCGCTACTTCTCCATGCGTAATTGAATTAAGCTCATTAATTAAATCCTGTTTCATTCCCACAGGTAAAAAAAATTCTACAGCAAAAGAGCCGTCATTTAGCCAATCCTCTCTTTTAATTTCAAATCTATGAACAACTGAAGAAGCCTTTCCTGAATATTGTGCAGGAACTTTGATAGCAAAATGAACTCTCTCCATTGAAATTGGAATTATGTGCCTAATGGCTTTGGTTATTTCTTCCACCTGCTCTTCAGTGCTTTTGAAAGCATCAACATGAACTTTAGCCTGCTCCATCGCATTTTGAATTCTCAAAGGAGGGTGGGGGGTTTTTGTTTGCGGATTCATCGCGTTACGAGAAATAAAAGAAATTATTTCATTCTTTTTTCTTTCCAAAATCGCTCTTCTTTGTTCAGTAGTTAATTGTACCTCTCCATCTCTAATTATTTTGTAAACAACCTCTTTGAGTTCCACTGTTTGAAAAGCTTTTTTTATATTTTCAACACTTTGAATATCGCCGATCTTTGAATCCTTAAAAATCTGGTCAGCAGCAAGCAATTTATCTAAAGGAATTTCTTTTCCGTGCTTAACATCAACTGCTAAATCAGGGTCAACAAGAACTTCAAACTTTAAACCAAATTTTTCGGCACGTGCAACAACAGCATCATCTAATTTAACCATTTTTTCTCTCTCCAACTAGCAAAAACAACCAAGGTACTTTCCCTCACCTTGGGACAATAGAGCAAACAAAACAGAATAAGTAAAACCCGCAAAAAACGGACTTTTTATTCACTTAACTAATTGTTTTGTGTCCTGCTCTGATAAAAATCTAAATCCCTTATCATCAACAATTGCGAACTCTAGTCTCTCAATCGCAATTTTTTCTTTCTCAGGCATGCTTTTTTCTAGCGCCTTGTAAGCAATACTAATTGCTTTTTCTAAAGACAATCCTTCTTTGAATTCTTTTTCAAAAATCTCCATCGCTTTTTCTTTATTCCGACCAACAGCAACTGCTTTGAATTGAGCTAATGCTCCCGACGGTTCTGTTTCAAATAATGCAGGACCTTTCTCATCAAAACCGCCAATAATAAAAGCAACCCCAAAAGGTCTTAATCCCCCATATTGGGTAAAAGCTTGTTTTGTTTCAGCAATTTCTTTAGCCATAACTTCTGTTTGAATAGGCTCAGAAAAAACCATTTTGTTGTCCTGTGCTTGGCGTCTTGCAATACCAACTAATCTTCTAGCGTCTCCAACTAAACCAGCGGAAACAACAGCAATATTTTCATCAACCTTAAATATTTTTTCAATAGAATCAGGAATAATTAATTTGCTTGAAATACTTTTATCAGCAGCTAACAAAACACCATCTTTGTAAAGCAACCCAACCCCTGTTGTTCCCTGCTCAACAATTTTTGAAGCATACTCAACTTGATACAAACGACCCTCAGGACTAAACATTGTCGAAGCTTTGTCATAAGCCGGAACCTTTGATTGCATAGGATACATTAACACTACCTCTTAAAAGTAAAAACAGGCCAAAAAGCCTTTTTCTCCTCTATATTCAAAACAATATAAGTGGAAAGAGAATGTTTAAAAATCAATCCAAATGCTGAAAAAAATGCGAAAAAACGCTCTAAAAAAGAAAAAAAGCAACAAATAAAAAGAACGAAAACAGAAATAGAGTTGCATGCCTACAAGACCAACCCCCAAAGCTGTGCAAATAGCACTTAGAGAGGTAAATCGAGGACGAAATATTCCTCCAACCGCGGAAAAAATATTAGTCAGAGGAATATCTGCGGGAAGATTTGATAAAGTTAGAACCCGAATGCCCACCATTGCAAACAGAGTAATGGACAGACTACGCGTACTTAGAGCGCAAAGGCCACGTCAGAGGACGCTCATTAAAAAACCACAAAGAAGAAGACTCCCTTAAAGAGAATTTTTGAATTAATAAATTAGTCTCTTTTTTTACAAATTCTTTTTATCAATTTCTTTTTTTGATTGCTCTTTTTGCGCACCCTTTGTTTGAGTAGTTTCTTTTTTTTCACTTTCTTTGAAATCGGCTTTTTCTTTCAAAGTTTTTATTGTGCCTGAAACAAATAAAGGATTCAAAATGATTTTTTTGTTTCTAATCTTGTCAATAAAAGCGGTTCCTGCAATTAACTCATTTTCTTTTCCGCGTTTGCACTTAACAATTGCTTTATTATCTTTGTACAAAACAATTCTTGGATTAATTTCAGCTAAGCCTTTTGAGCCAAAAAAAGAAAGCAATTCAATCCAAAAACCAAAGTAAAAATCCTTTTCAGGAATAGTGGCATTCAATATTTCAAAAAGAACATATCTTTTCTTTTCTCGCCTAGAAGAAGGAACAATTGCTTTCTTGTTTTTTTCTATCTTCATTTCAATCACGACAAAATTATTTAATTTCCTCACTCAAATATTTTTCTGCAATTTCTTTTTCCACGCCAAGAATTTCGGCAAGAGCGATACGCACCTTTCTTGGGCGAATATGCAACGGATCTTTTGCGCCTGAAGCAACAACAAATTTTGTTTTCTTCATTTTACAATAACGCACAAGTTCAGCAAAGTTTTTCCAATATTGGTGCCTTTCGAAAGAATTTTTTGACATTAGTTCTTCAAACATTAAAACAACAGTAGTGTCGTTGTCGGAAAGCTTTTTGGCTAAACCCAAATCAAAAAACTGTTTTGTGTTAGAGGGTTGAAGTAAAAAATCTGCTTTTATTTTAGTGGCAAATTCATTATTTTTTACTGAACCGCCAAGCACTGCTTTTGTCTTTGAAGAAATCTTTTGAATATCTTTTGTAGAATCAGAAACTAAATAACAAGGAAAAAAACCATTAGTGCGCGCAACTTTCTCATCCTTTTCGTTCTCGACAAGAACAACAACTTTTTCTTTGAAGTAAGATGTTATCTGCAGCAACTCTTTGAGTGGCTGAGTGTACACAATATCCATAAAAATAAATCAATTTCATCGATTTATCAAAAAGACAAAACGCTAAGGATTTCATCCAAAGTGTCTGTCTGTTGCTTGCTTTGCTCTGATTTTCCTTTTGTTCTTTAAATTTGTTAACTTGTTTACGCGACCTGAGAAAGTTTTTCCTCTCTCTGCTCTTCCTTTTTGTCCGTGAGCAAGGAAGCTTAAACTTTTGTCCGAAACAACTGTTGCTGCTGTTCTGTCAGCTAAAACAACTTCAAAATAATGCCACTTACCATCTTCAGCTATTTTATAAGAACCAAGAACTTCAGCATTCTCAAATTTCTTTGAAGCTTTCTGCTCAGCCATCCCTTGAGTGCTAATTCTTCTTGATAACTTTGCTTGACCTTGTCTTTTTGGTCTTCTTTTATTTTTTGGTCGGTGATGAGTTCCTGTTCCTTTTCTTACACGAACTCTTACAACAAAAATACCTTGCTTTGCTCTATAACCAACTCCTTTAGCAGAAACAATATTAGTTGGGCGCTCTAACTTGATAACAGCTTCCCCGGAATTTCTATACTCAATTCCACGCTGTCGCATAATCAAAGAATAATCATAATTTTCGTCTTTTGTACCTTTCCACTCGTTTTGGAAAGCCTGTCTAATATATTTATATGCACCCACAAAATCAACTCTAAATACTCACCAGATAAAGAATTCTCTCAAAAAAGCATTTATAAAGCTAACTATCTGCGAGCTATCTTTTGGCGCGAGCAACCATGCTTCGACCTTTAGAATCACTAGCCCTAATAGTAACGCCTGCAGGCGACCTTCCGAGTGTTCCATTAGCAAGTCTAAAAACGCTCGCTAAAATGGCACTTCTTCTTGCGAGAGGAATTTGCTTTGCACCTATTTGTGCAGACATACTTACTCTTCTTGAAGAAGAATTTCTCTTCATTACAGTCATAAAACCACTAAATAATTATTTAATTGCTTTCTTATTAAATCTTTTCTATGAGCACAAGAAAAGACCCTTCTATCGCAAAAACCAACAACCCCAAAAAGTGCGATAAATGCCTAGAAAAAGTAGCAATAACTTTGAATTATGGCCCGCACTACTTTTGTGAAAAACACTTTGTGCAATTTTTTGAAAATAGGGTTAAGAAAACAATTAGAAAATATAATTTATTGGCGCCGGGAGAAAAAATATTAATTGCATTAAGCGGAGGAAAAGATTCAACAGTAATATTACACTTGCTTGCAAAGTATTACAAAAAAGGAAGAGAAATAGAAGCACTAATAATCGACGAAGGGGTTAGGGGATACCGCGATAAATCAGTTAAAGCCGCGGAAGAAAACTGCAAAAAGTTAGGAATAAAATACACTCTAATTTCTTTCAAAAAAGAATTTGGACTGACAAATGACCAAATCATGCCTCTGATAGAAAAAAATTCTAAGTTAGGCGGCACATGCGCTTTTTGTGGAACCCTAAGAAGAAACATAATGAATAAATATGCGAAAAAAATAGGGGCAAAAAAACTTGCTACTGGACACAACCTTGATGACGAAGTGCAAAGTTTTGTAATGAATGTATTCAATAATGACTTTGAGAGAATGAAAAGAATGGGCGCTAATGCAGGAGTAATTGAACACAAAGGGTTTGTTAAAAGAATCAAACCTTTGTATGAAACTCCTGAAAAAGAAATAATTGCTTTTTGCGCCTTTAATGGAATAAAACATTACAGTGAAGAATGCTGTCCTTATTCATGGACCGCAAAAAGAAATGAATATCGAGAAATGCTAAACAATTTCGAGGACAGATTTCCAGGAACACAATATTCAATATTAAGATTCTATGAAAATGTAAAAAAAAGTGTTGCTCCTGCAGAAAAAGAAAAAACAACCATGAAAAACGCGCTTAAGGAATGCGAAAAATGTAAAGAACCAACAGAAAATAAATTGTGCAAAGCCTGTGAAATGATCGAGCTGTTGAAAAAAGAAATCCGCGAAAACAAGAAAGGAACAAAAAACACTTTTGGAAAAAAGAACAAGAAATTAACCTGTCTTACAACGAAAAGAATGAAGAACAAATACAAATAAATTATTTTTTAGAGTGCTTCTTTTCAAGAGAGGCTTCAAGGGCTGTTGTAAACTCTTTTTCAAATTTTGAAAGCTCTTGAATTTTTGCATCAATAATTAGAACTTTTTCTTTTATCTGATCATCAAGCTGAGTATTTTTCTCATTTAACTCATTTATTGAAGAGTTTATTTGAGTAATATTGTCTTTCATAGTAATTACGAACTGTTTTTTGAAATCATCAAGCACTTTTATTTTTTGCTGAATAATTTCAGGATTAACTTCTGACTCAATTGATTTTAACTTGTTCAATTTAACTTCAAGCTCTTCAACTAACTCATCCGTTTTTTGCAAAGTAAGTGATTCTATCTTTTGCTCAGCCTGCGCAAGCATCCCTTCAGCAATATTTTTTTCTAGCTCAAGAGTTCTATTAACACGCTCATCTAAATCTTTCATATGCTTATCTGACTGGTCAATAAAATTTTGCGCAGAACCCTTACTTTTTATTAACTCAGAATTCATTTCGACAAGCAATTGTGACTTTAACTTCTTTGCATCATCAAGAGTTTGTTGAATTTGTTGAAGCGCTACTTGCTGTTCACCCTTTGCCTGGTTGAGTGCAGCTAAATTCTCCGACAATTGTTTGTTGTATTGTTTTAGTTCAGCAATTTTTGCATCAATAATAAAAGTTATTTCACGCTGCTTTTCCTCAAGCGCCGCTTTATTGCTTGAAAGTAATAAATCTTTTTGAGAATCTAAAAGCACTTTGAATTGTTGTAATTCTTTTCTCACTGAAGAATCAACTTTTTCCTGAACAACCGAAGAAATATCTTCTTTTAGTTTCTTCATTTCGGATAAACGCGAATTCACCGCAACAACAATACCCTTTTTCCACAATTCATCAACATCAGAATTATTTCCAACAGAAGAATTAGACGAAATTGAACTTGAAAAAAAGTTCTTTGAAGAGGATGGCGCGAGAGGTTTTGATTGAGGGGCGCTTTTCTTTTCCGAAACATCTTCTTTTTGCGAAGCAACTTCTTTTTTCTGCAAAACATTTTCTTTTTGCTGAAGCAACTTTTTTGCATCATCTTCTTTTTTTGAAGAATTTTTTTGTGAATTGCCAATCCCTTTAATAGTTAAACCAAAATCAACTTCGGAAGGTTTTATTGAACTTGTTTTTTCTAAATCGGCTTCATCTTTTTCAGCACCTTTTTGCTGATCTTTTACTTCTTTTGCTGAGTCGTTCTGCTGATTTTGAGAAAACCCTAACTGAGTAACTATTTGATCGTCCAAACTAAGTTCGGCAGCGGTTTTCTCAAAAATATCTTTTGACGAAGACCTCATGCCCTCTACTTTTGAGGATTCTTGAGTTGTTTCGATCTCTTTTGACTTTGCAATTAATTCAATTGCTTCATTGCGACCTATTCCAACACCGCTAAGCTCCTTAATTATTTCATCTTCAGAAACACTCAGAGCGAGAAGTTTCTTTATTGAATCAATAACTAAGTCAACTTTTTGATCCATAAAAACACGTAACTATACACCATAGAAATAGTTTTTCCTAATAAAAAGCTTTTTGGGGAAAAAATCCCCCAAAAAAAAGAGTTTAAAAAATGCAAAAAAGAAGACTTAAGGAGAAATCACTTGGCGGCTCACCGCCAGTATGAGAGCGCACTGCTACGCAGTGCACTTGACTAATACCATTCAAGGAGAAATCATAATAACGCTGTCACCGCGAACAAGAAGTCTACCGAACTTTGTTTTCATTTCGCCATCAATAATTTGACAAGCATTCTCTAAATTCAAATTCATGTGAACATCAAAAGCTTTTAATGTTCCTCTTACTTGCATGTTGCCTTTCAGCACTACTATTACTTCCTTGTTTAACGCTTCGTTCAATAAATCAAACGGTCTGTTGCTCATCAAAATCACCTCTTGCCTAAAAAATAAAACAATTTAGACAAAAATCCTTTTTTCTCAGCAGGAGCGTCCTGCACTTTTATACCGGTAAGGCGCGAAGCAATTCTATTTATTTCAAGCGACGCTGGACAATCAGGTTTGCGAATCAAAACAGGCAAAACCTTTTGCTGCATAAAACTTTTACGAACCTCAGCGTCAAAAGGAACGCTTCCAAAAACAGGTAGCTCCAAAATACTTGAAATTTCTTGCCTACTAATTTCTCCCTTTTCATTCATTACAAAATTAATTACCACACCAATAACTTTAGAATTCAATCTCTGAGCAACTATTTTTGTTTTCAAAGCATCAGCTAAAGCAGGGGAAGTCGGCATTGTTACAAGCAAAGTTTCTTCAGAAGCACTCAAAGAAGCTAAAACATTTTTCTCTATGCCTGCAGCAGCATCAAGCAAAATAAAATCATACTTATCACTAAGTTGAGAAACAACCCCAGCAAGACGTTCGCTATCAACTCTTTTATAATTATCCAAACTCAAGCCGGAAGGAATAAATTGCACCCCTTCAGGACCATCATAAACAGCATCATGAACCTGCGCTTCGCCAAGCAAAACATCATGCAAAGTAATTGGTGATGACTGCATGCCTAAAATAAGAGAAAGATTTGCCATAGCTACATCCGCATCAATTAACAAAACTTTTTTGCCCAAACGAGCCAACGCAATTCCTAAATTAGCGGTAACTGTGGTTTTTCCAGTTCCCCCTTTTCCAGAAGCAATAGTAATTATTCTAGCCATACAAACCAACTCATACACATAACCCTTTTAAAAATAAAAAACTATTCATTCACCAAACGCATAAAAAAAAATATATCACTAAGCTTTGCCCTTCATAACCTCAAACTCTTTTTTTTTACCTTCCTCAAGAAAAGAACCCAAATCAATAGCGAGGGCTTTTAATTCAATATTCGTCAATTCACTCCCCGCTTTAACAAGAAATATCTTTTTTCCAAAAGGGAATAAAAAAAACCAACCGTCCTCTCTTTTTATCATCACAGCCTCACTAGAAGGCATCTCACTCTTAATATAAGAAAACATCGCGGTTCCAACTAAACCCTCATTAATTCCATTACCTTCAGTTGAAACAATAACACTACCATCCAAATTAGTAACTAAAAAAGAATCAACCAAGTGTTTCTTTTTCAAAATAACCAAATTTTGCTCAAAGTCCTTTGAAAAAATGTATTTGTGCTTTGATAAAAAGTCCTGAAGAAACTCTACCTGAGAATCAGGACGAGAGGTGCCGTCAGTATCCAAGACTTTTGAAACAAAACCCCTAATAAAAGACCTAATCACTCAAAACACCAAGCAAAAAAATAAACGCTTCAAAGATAATAAAGCTATTAATAACTCATTTCTTTAATTCGCCCAACCCATAATTCTCTAATGAAAAAGAATCTCCCTTTTCAATGGAAAACTTTGGCTCGAAAGCAATAGGAATGAGCTTTGGAATGTCTTTTAAATCTATTTTGGATAACAACAATTTTTCATCAAAAGCAATAACTAAATCAACCTGACTTTTAGCTAATTCAACAACGTGAAAAAAGCCATTTCCCTTGGTTTGATTAAAGAAATACGAAGAAGCCTCATCCCCTTTAACAACTTTTTTTGATCCAAGACACTCAGCAACGCAAGCAACTATTGTTCCTTCTCTAAAAAAAAGAACCCCCTCTTCAATCAAATCGCTTTTAACTGTTTGAACAAGATAACCATTAAAGTTTCTTTCAGCTAATTGCTGAGCTAGGCCCATAAAATCAAAAGGAAGAGACCCTTTTGCTAACATACCCCCAACAGGAAAATTCATCACAACACCAAAAACAACCAACAAAACCAAAACAACAAAAATTAATTACTTATTTACAAAAACTATTTTGCTTCCGCGGTTTTAACTTCATCCGCTTTCTTGCCTTTCAAGAAAATAACTTTGTCAGCAGTATTTTTCAACGCAGCAGCACTCATCTCTTCCGCCATAATTGCGACAGTTTCTTTTCCCCTATTTTTTGCTTTAATTAAAGCAGGCAAAAAATCACTATCACGCGTAGCAAAAACCATCACATCAATGGCTTTATTAAAAACTGTTTCAGTAGCATCACAAGCCATCGCAACATCAACATCAGTTGTAGTAATAATTGGTTCAAACCCCTGATTGACAACAGCCTCAACTAATTTGTTAGAAGCAAATTGATTCAAATAAACACGACCGATTTTTATTGAACCGAATTTTTGCGCTTCTTTTTTTATCATCTCCAAATCAATACCGAATTCTTTCCGCAACATATTAGGACCATCAACAAAAACAGCAAGACTCTTTTCCTGCAAAACACTCTTAGGAAACAAACCCTTCAACTTATTAAAAACAATATCTTTCTTGCCCACAAAAACACCTCAAAGCCGTAAATAATAGAAAAAAAGACAATAAATACTTATTGCAGGCAATAAATACTTACAGCAAGCAAAAAATGCTTATTGCGAGCAAAAAAGGCAAAAAAAGAGAGTTTTTTAAACCCAACTTTGGTTTAATTCTTTAAAAGAAAAAGGTGAGTAAATGGTTGTTGATGAGAAAAAATTTGACCAAGCAGGATCGCTAAAACCCGGAATGCTTGTACTAATTGATGAAGAAGTGTGCCAAGTTAAGAGTGTGGAAAAGTCAAAACCCGGAAAACACGGAGCGGCAAAAGCACGTGTAACAGCATTCAATATATTTACAGGACAAAAAAGAGGTTTGTTGAAAGGAACTGATGGGGAAGTAGAAATCCCAATAGTGCCAAAATCAACAGCACAAGTAGTTGCTATAATCGGGGATATCGTACAAATAATGGATACAACAACTTACGAGACACTAGATGCTCCAAAGCCTGGCGCTGAAACAGAAATAAAAGAGCTAAAATCCGGAGATACTTTGGAGTACCAAAGGTACGGAGCAAGCGTAAAAATTGTTAGAAAAAGGTAAAACTAATTTATTGGAGAGCAAAAAAAGCTTTCCAATTCCTTTATTTTTTCACGAAAATCTTAAAGAAAGAGAAAAAACGAACTAATTAAACAAATAATAACCTTTCCGGCAATAAATACTTTATGAAAAACAAAACCGCGCTCCTGCTCCTCTCAGGAGGATTTGACAGCCCGGTAGCTGGAAAACTTGCGCAAGAAAAAGGGTATTTGTTAAAAGCAATTCATTTTTCCCAAGAACCATTCACTGACAATTCCGCTGAAAAAAAAGCACTACACCTGTGCAAGTTCTTGGGCTTGCAAGAACTGATAATAGTTGATGCGGGAGAAATGCTAAAAGAAATTGCGGACAAAACATACAGAGAATATTATTTCATACTAATGAAAAGATTCTTTATGAAAGTATCAGAAAAAATCGCGGGAAATGAAGACTGCGAATTTTTAGTTACGGGAGAAAGCATAGGACAAGTTAGCTCACAAACAATAAGCAACTTAAATAATATTAACAATGCTACAAAAATAGAAATACTAAGACCCTTAATTTTTATGAAAAAACAAGACATAATTGATTTGAGCAAGAAATTTGGTTTTTATGAAACGTGCATAGGGAAAGAACTATGCGACGCGCTCGCAACAGGAAAACCAAAAACACACAGCAAGCTAAGCAAAGTAAAAGAAGAAGAAGAAAAATGCAAAATGGGAGAGCTAGTGAAAAAAGCACTGAAAAATACGAGAGTTGAAAAAACAGAAAATAAAAATAGTGAAAAAGAGAAAATCGAAGAAAAAAAGTACTGCAAAAGGTAATGTTATGCAACTAAGTGATTATACAGGAAAACCATGCCAAAGCAAAATGGCTTATGAATTTATTCCTAATAAAAAAATAATAATTAATTTAGAAAAAGCGAAAGAAGAACTAAGCGCAAAAGCGACAATAGAAGTAGCCTCAAAAGTACTAATAATAATGAAAATTTCGGAACATACTGTTTCTTTGTTCCCTTCAGGAAAAATAATTGTTCGAGGAGAAAAAGAACCACAAAAAGCAAGAAAAGTTGCGGAAGAAGTTGTTAAACACTTAAAAGAAAGCATTAAATAAATTTCAGCACAAAATATTTACAAAGAAGGATTGCAACTCAATTAATTTTTGAAAGGCGAAAAAATGAGCGAATACACAGGAGAGTGCTTGTTCTGCAAATTTATTAAAAGAGAAATAGAGCCGACAATTATTTATGAAAACGATTATGTATTAGCCTTTTTGGACATTACTCCTGCAGGAACGCTAGAAGGACACACCTTAGTTTTACCAAAAAAACATTTTGAAAATATCTATGAAATGGATGAAGAATATTTAGGACATGTAATTAAAGCAGTGCAAAAAATTGCAATTGCGGTAAAAAAAGCTTCGAGAGCGGACGGAATCAACATACTTCAAAATAATGGAAAAATAGCAGGACAAGGGATAATGCATGTACATTTTCACATAATACCAAGAGCGCGCGGCGATGGAATAATAATAGATGAAAACAGAAGAAACATGAAGCCAATGGAAGCGCTGGAAGTAAGTAAAGCGATTAGAAAAGAGTTATAAACAAAAAAGGGGTTAGTAACTAATGAAACCAAAGCTAAGAGTAGTAGAGAATTGGAGCAGATGGTGCGAGTGCCACAATGGAGCCCTGCCGATATTTGATCTTAATGGGTATTCATGCCAAAAATGCAAACAAATAGTTTGCGTTAATTGTATTTACAAAACAGAAAAAGGATTCCTTTGCGCTGATTGTATAAAGATGGAAAAACCAAAAAGAATATTCTCAATAGCCCCTCTTGAGAAAAAAGTTACAAAAAGCTATCTCCAAGCAGTGCTAATTTATGAAGTATTTACCCTAATTGCAACAATAATTGCAGTAGCTATAAGATTACCTGAGGATATAACTTCCGCAATTATTATGCTTCCCTTGTTAGGACTAATACTTTTAGGACTAATAGCCTTAAAGTTCCAAAAAACAGCAAACAAAGCAAAAATAAGCGAAAGCAAAATCATAAAACTTGACAAAAAAATTAAAAAACGAAAATAACAGTTAGGAATTTTACTAATCCGTAGGAAAGACCTGTTTGGTTTCCGAACTAATCAAGTATTAATCAAAGGTAGTTGTTATATTTACAACATAAAAAAACCCCCAACACTAATTAGTTTCGAGAAAGAGCACTGGCATAAAGGTCAGCTAGCTTTTAAAAACAAAAGAATGAACAATCTGTGAGAAAGAAGGGTGTTGGCTTTGGTAGAACTTAACTTAGAAGAAATAGAAAAGCAGGAAAGCTCTCCTTTTACAGAAAAATTTGAAGAATTTTATAACCTTGTTTACAAAAAAGAAATCGAAAAAATAACTGAAAGCTACCCTGAAAAAAGAAGTCTTGTTATTGATTTTAAATCACTAGAAAAATATGACCCAACATTAGCGGATGAATTACTTGATAATCCAGATATAATGTTTGAAGCCGCAGAAACAGCAATCCAACAAATAAATATTCCTTCACTAAACGTTGAAACATTCAAACCACACGTAAGATTCTCAAACCTCCCAAAGGACAGAGAAATAAATATCAAAGACATAAGCACAAAACACTTAAACAAATTAATTTGTGTAGAAGGACTAATGAGACAAATAACTGACGTAATGCCAAAACTAATTCTTGCTATGTGGAAATGCAAAAGATGCGGAAACATATACAAAATCCCTCAAGAAAAAAAGTCCAGATTGACAGCGCCAAACATGTGCGAATGCCACTCAAGAGAATTTGAATTACTAGAAGAAAAGTCAGGCTTTATTGATTATCAAAAAATCGAGATACAAGAACCCTTGGAAAAATTAAAAGGAAATGAACAAGCGGTTTACTTGAAACTATTTGTGAGTGATGATTTAGTAAACAAAGTTGCTGCAGGGGATAAAACAAAGTTTGTTGGAATACTAAGATTGTTACCGCCAGAAAAAGAAAAGAAAAATATTTATGGAAAATTTCTTGAAGTAAATTATTTAGAAGAAACACAAAGAGAATTTACTGAAGTGGATGTTACAAAAGAAGAGGAAGAAGAAATCAGAAAAATTGCAAAAAACAAAGAAGCGTATCAACTACTTATAGAAAGTATTGCGCCTGCTATTTATGGACACGAAATCGTAAAAGAAAGTATTATCCTACAATTATTCGGTGGAGTAACAAAAAACCTGCCAAACAACCAAACCATTAGAGGAAACATACACATTTTATTAATCGGAGATCCTGGATGTGGAAAATCACAATTACTAACCGCGACAAATAACATCGCGCCAAAAAGTATTTACATTAGCGGAAAAACAACTTCAGGAGTTGGATTAACTGCTTCAGCTGTAAAAGATGAATTTGGAGAAGGAGGGTGGACACTAAAAGCAGGAGCATTAGTATTGAGCTCTGGTGGAATATGCATGGCTGATGAACTTGATAAAATGGATCCACAAGATAGAAGTGCACTACACGAAGCAATGGAACAAGGAATGATATC
>CAZPWC010000010.1:0-37371 GCA_964590155.1 uncultured archaeon | reverse complement strand
TGAAGCAAAAAAAAATAATGCTCCTGCAATTAATGTTTGGGGGGATGGTAGCGCTTCAAGAGAGTTTTTGTTTGTAAAAGATGCTGCTGAAGGAATTGTTTTAGCAACTAAGTTTTATAATAAGACTGACCCCGTTAATTTGGGTTCAGGAATGGAAATAAAAATAAAGAACCTAGTTCTTTTACTTTGTGAGTTGATGGAGTATAAAGGCAAAGTAATCTGGGATCGGGCAAAACCAAGTGGACAGTTAAGAAGTTGTGTGGATGTTACAAAAGCTGAGGAAGAATTTGGTTTCAAAGCAAAAACTAATTTTAAAGAAGGACTTGCTGAAACCATAAGTTGGTTTGAAAACAATTTTTAGGCATAATCTTATAACATTAGGATTCTTCTTTTTGTTAATTCTTGATTAGATTAAGTGATTTGTTATCCTTTTCAAAACTTCTTTAGGATTGTGAATCGCGCGTAGTACTGTTTTAATTCGGGGTTCTTTTGGATAAAGTACTATTGAAAGTATTGAGCGCCTTTGACTGAAACTAGTTAGTTCTTCAAGTAGTTTCTTGTAAGTTTGTATAAACTCTTCTTTGTTTATTGAACTATCAATTAGGTAAGCGCTTTCTGGATGGTAAAAGTCCGGAGGATTTAGTTCAAAATCTTTTGGAAGCCTGTTGTTTTCAATTGCATAATCCCAAAATTTTGTTCCAGGAAAAGGGCAGGCAATGAAAACATCGACTCCATCTGCCTTTATTTCCTTAAGAAAATCAACAAATTCAATTGTTTTTTTGATATCCTCAATTTTTTCATTTGGATTGCCTATGATCAAGCTGCCATAGACATTAAAGCCGTGTTTTTTCACCATTTTTGCTGTTGCCCTGTTTTGCTCAACCTTAACTGTACCCACCTTCAAATAATTAAGTGTTGTTTCGCTGCCACTTTCAAACCCGAAGCTTATTGTCTCAACGCCTAGTTCCTTAAGTATTTCGCACATTTCCTCATCAATTGTGTCTACTCTTGACTGGCAGGCAAATTTAATTTTTCCTAAAAGCTTTTTTTCTTTCAATAAACTGATTAATTCCCTAAGCCTAATTTTGCTTATTGAAAAAATGTCGTCATAAACCTGCAACAAATTAACTTTATAGTTTTTAGCAAGGTATTCAATTTCTTCAGCGACATGATTCACTGAAAAGATCCTGACTTTTCTTTTCCAGATTACTGGTGAAGCGCAAAAAGCGCAAGCATACGGGCAGCCGCGAGAAGTCATTAGGTTTGCAATAATCCCAACTTTACCTTTGAAAGTATGATGGTCTTTTTTAATAAAATAACTCTTGTTTAATAATTCCACATCAGGAATTGGCAATTTATCCAACGGATTGATAAAATCCCTGGGTTGGTTAATAATGGCTTTTTCATTGTCATGATAAATGATACCTTTTATCTCTTTTAGTTCATCCAGGCTTAGTGATTTTTTTTCTTTCATTAATTCAGCAATTTCTGCAAGCGTTTCTTCACCTTCTCCAACAACCCCTAAATCAAATTCTTTTGCCAAAGCACTTGGTCTTGTATTGATATGTGCGCCACCAATTATCATCAAAGCACTTGATTTTTCTTTTAATTTTCTTGCAAGTAATACTGCATTTCCATAAGTTATTGACATTGCAGAAATACCAATTATATCCGGATTGAAATCAATTGTTTCAGTTATGATGTCATCCCAATTAGCATCAATAATCCTTATTTGCGAGCTAGTTTGGTTTCTAACATAAGTTGCCAAAGCCACCAAATTTAAGGGGTAAACATTTTTGTCTTTTATTATATTGATTAAAGCTATTTTCATAAATAATTTCCTAATAAAATCATTTGCGTTATGTTTTAAAATGCTGTTTATAAAAGTAAGCAATGAGTTTGTTTAGTTAAATCTCATTTAAGTTAATACTCTTATTAAATATGTGTTCATTTTTGTTAAGAATCTCAGGCAATACTTATTATTACTAGATATTGCATTATACATCAAAAAAGAAGCAAATGGGGTGCCGAAAATTTTTTTTGTAACCTTATTTGTCCCTGATTTGATTTTGCCACAAGTCATAACATTTACCGCGTTAAAAAGGTTTGTCAGGTTATTTCCATTTTTCCGCGTTTTTTTTATTCTGAATACTTTGCACCCATAGGTATAAAATCTTGAAAGCAGAACCTATTTTATGGACAAAAAGCAATTAATTTCGATTATACTTTTCGCCATATTTGTAATTGTGATTTTGGCAAGATTTTTTTCTGTTTTTGTTGTCCCAGAACCAGCATATAATGATTCAATTTATCATTTAGAACTTGCAAAAAGTTTAATGGATGGTGAGCCGATTACTAGTTCAGCGCCCCCTTTTGCTTATCATTTTCTTCTTGCAGGATTCTTTTTCATTACAGGCTTTCCTATGATTTGGCCGTTTGTTAAAATAGTTCCTTTACTTGTTTTTTTAGCGCAGTTAGGATTAGCTTTCATTTTATTTAAAAAGATTTTTCCCAAAAATTTTCTCATCCCACTTATATTTTTCACTTCTTTTCCAAGTGCAATTCGTTTTGGCTCCGTAAATATGGTTGAATCTTTCTCTATTTTTGCTGTTACAATTTTTGCTTACTTATTTTATTTGCTGGCAGTTTCAAAACCCGGAAAACAAGCTCTATTTTATTCTATATTTTGTGCCGTGAGTTTTTTGCTTCTTTCCTTCACAAAAACCAATGTTATTTTTCTTGTTCCTGCCCTTCTTTTAGGGTTTGCATTTATTTCTTGGAAAAAAATAGGTTTTACTAAAACAATTCCTCTGGTTTTGCTTGCCTTAATATTTGGGCTCTCTTTTATTTTTGTTTCGGGGGTATTGCCCGCTCCAGCGGATGCATCTTCATACACCTATACCTCAATTTCTACTCCACGTATAGATTTAATTTCCCCCATTTTTTTTGTAAAATCAACTGCTTCTTTTTTTGATTTTCCTCACGAATCCTCATTTTCAAAACTTCCAATCCTTAATTTGATTCCTTACCAAATTGCTTTGCCTGCTTTTTTATTAGTGATGTTGCCTCTAATTGCGGCGCTTATTCTTGGAGCATTTTCTTCACTTTTAGTTCTTAAGCTTTTTAAAAAGCCGTTTTCTTTGATTAAGAAAAAGTTCTCTGAAAAAGAGTTTTTGCAAGTTTTCTTTTTTACTTGTTTCCTTGCATCAATTTTTTCAATTTACCCAGGGCTCACAATAATTCGAGAGAGTGAGATCTATGTGCGTTATATGCTTCCAGCTCTTCCGTTTTTTGCAATTCTTTTAGGGGCGGCGTTTGATAAGTTAAATGGAAACTTCCGCAATATATTTTTGGCGGCGCTCGTTTTATTTGCTTTTTATTCATTCGCAATGACTTCAACAAGTGCTATTTTTTATAACTCAGTTGAGCAAAGCAATCAGCCTTTATATGATTATATCTCTTCTAACGTTGAAATAAATTCTGTTATCTCAATGCAAAACGCAAGAGCGGTTAGGTATTATACAGGAAAAGAAACTATTGTTCTTAATAATGGAAATTATACAATTGATGAAATAAAACAGGCGCATTATTCAAAAACCCCCTATATTTCGGTTTCATGTTATAATGAAGACCTCTTATATTCAGTAAAAGATTTATTTGATGAGTCAAAAACAGAAGTGGTTTTTGAAAGTGGTTGCGCAAAATTATTGAAGATTAAATAACTAAGTTGATTTTGTTTTTGTTTGTTCAATTTTTTTGAGGGTGTGATTTGCCTCTCTTAAAAGTTACATTTAATTAGATTGCAGTTGTTATTATTATAAAAAAGAGTTTTTTTGTATGGCTGTAAAATCACCATTTGTTGCGATAGTAATTCCTACAATTGCTAGGGAATACGTTTCAACAACGCTTCCAAAAATGGTGACGAATATTTCCGCTTCGGCGAAGAAGCTTGGAGTTCGACCTTTATTTATTATTGAAGATAGTTCCTCTCTAGGATTAGGGAGAGAAGTTGTCTCTGCGATGCGTGCAAGTGGAGAACAAGTCCAAATAGTTCCCGCAAAAGGAAGAGGCTCTGGTGAGGCATGGGACCATGGTTTTATGCTGGGTGCAAAAAGAGGAGCGGCGTGTTTAATTGGGTATTGTGATGATTTTGTAGCTGAATCAAAGCAATTTGCTGCAGTAGCTAAACCCCTTCTTGAGGGAAAAGCTGATTTCGTTACTGGGGCCTGGAAAGAACACGGACGAAATGTCTTAAGTTTTCCAAAATCCCAGTACCTGAATGAGGTTTGGGTCTCACGTTTAATGAACTATGCTAATCCTCACTTTGATTCAAAATCTTTTACACGAAATCCTTTCTTAAAAAATCCTTCCCGTTTTCAAGCATTTGTAGGAATTTATGGCGCAACACCAAAAGCGGATGCGCAAATTGCGGATTTTATGGAAAAAACTTTTAGGAATTCAAGTGCTGATGTCAGAGCCAAGATCCATCAGTGGGGGATTGACCCTGTGAGGGTACTAGCAGCTCTTGCGCTTAATCTTCGAACATCTAATGTTGTTATTTCTGCCAGAAGGTTTGAGCACGCTAATCCGACAAATAGGGGCATGGAAAGATTCGTCAACAGCCGTCTTGCACAATACAATGGTGCAGTGGACTCGATTAGAGAATTTCTTGTTAGAACAAATCAAGTGCATAAGCTAGGAGAGTTTAATCGAATGGCGGGCATAATTTCGACGCGTATCAATAATTTCAAGTCCTCAAGAGCAGCTCTTGTAAATAAGGCGGGAAAAAGGAGGGTTATTCTAGCTAGACTAAAATCTATGCGAGCCTCAAAAAGAAGATGATTCCAATTTTTTGTTTTGGGAAGGAATTCTCTTTGGAGATATAGTGCTTGATTTTCTTGCTACTAAATAGTTATTGCGTTTTTTTTAGTATGTTATTGTAGTACTTGTAAGTTTGTTTGAGTCCGTCCCTTACTTTTGTTTTTGCTGACCAGTTAAGTTCTTTTTTTATCCTTGAAACGTCACAAATTACTTTTAATGGAGGACTTGGTTTTTTATCTAAAAATTCTAATTTGGCTCCGCTGATTTGAGCTAGTATTTCACTTACTTCTCCTACCGAAGTTCCTACTCCTGTTCCAAGATTCATTGTTCCGTTGAATGGCGAATCAAGCGCGGCGATGATTGCGTCTGCAGCATCCTCAACAAAAATCCAATCCCTTACAGGAACCTTATTCCATACTTCCATTTTGTTTTTGTGTATTATGTCCAACATTAATTGAGGAACAAGATTGGGAAATATTTCTGTGGATTGATAGGGCCCATAAACATTTGATAGTCGGAAAGTTAGAATTGGTAGAGAATATTTTTGTCTGAATTGTTCACAAATATTTTCACACACCCCTTTAGTAAAGCTATAATTATCGTGGTAAATATCAAGTTCTGAATTTTCTTTTATTGGTAATTTTGGGTCATTTGTGTATACCACAATACTTGACATAAAAATAATTTTTTTTACTTTCTTTTGCGTTAGTTTATTAAATAGGTTAAAGGTTGCTTCAACATTTGTTTCAAAAGCACTTTTAGCATCAGCGCACATTCTGGGATTTGTTAATGCGGCGAGATGAATTACATAATCAAAATCTATTTCATCTAGAAAAGAAAAGTCAGTTTTAGTTAGATCAATTTTTTTTGTTTCAACATCTAATTTGGAATCAACTTTATCAACATTTATTACTTCTTTTTTTTGTTCAAGAAGTTTTTTTATTAAATTGGTTCCGATGAAACCTGATCCGCCCGTAACTAAAATTTTCCCCAATTCAAATCCCTTTCAGTATTTCTTCAAAACTTTTTATTACATGGTCTAGTTGTTCTCTTGTTAAAAATTGGTGGCAGCCAATGTACATTGCATTGAGTCCAACATATTCCGCATTGGGAAGCTTTCCTTTGTACTCTTCTCTTAAGTAACTATATGCTGGTTGTTGAGTTGGAATGCATCCAAAGAGAGGTCTTGTTTCAATCCCTCTTTTTTCAAGCTCTGCTCTTAATTTTTTTCTTGAAATAAGGTCAGGTTTTTTAATTACAATTGGGTAGGCGAGGTAACTAATTGATTCAGAATATTTAGGAAGAAGGAGAAGATGCTCAAATTTTTTTAATCCTTCATTTAAGTATTTTACATTTTCCTTTCGTTTTTTTATTATTTCATCTACTTTTCTTAGATTCACTAATCCGAGGGCGGCTTGAAATTCCATTGTTTTAAAATTAAATCCTATCATGTCATGCGTAAATCTTGGATCAAAATCCTCTTCCTGCCCCATATCAAGTTTTGGGCAATACCCTTTAGCTCTTGTGCATACTTCGCATTCACACATTCTCCCATTTGCCTTTATTTTTTTTAATATTCTTTTAATTTCATCATCACTAGTTGTAATTGCACCCATTTCTCCTGCTTGAATGTTGTGTGCGAGATAAAATGAGAAGTCTGAAAGCAGAGACATTGACCCTGTTTTTTTGCCATTTAAGGTGCTTCCATGCGCTTGAGCAGAATCTTCAAAAGTAATCAATCCATATTTTTTGGCTATCTTGTTTATTTTTTCCATATCGCAGGGATAGCCCATTAAGTGTATGGGCAAAATTATTGAATACTCACTTGGGTCTTTGGAATCTTTTAATAATTCTTCTATTTTTTCAGGAAGAATACTAAATTTTTCTCGGTCGATATCAACAAAAACTGGTTGAAGATTTGAAGTCACTATTGCATTAGCAGTTGCGATATAAGTTACTGGTGAAGTGATTACTTTGCTTCCTTCTTTTATTCCTTTTAAATATTTTAATGAGGTTAGCCCGGCCATAATTGCCGAAGTTCCTGAATTAAATAATATGCTGTGTTTGGTTCCTATAAATTTTGCCCATTCTTTTTCAAAAGTTATTACATTTATTCCTTCAGAAATTCTTCCAGAGTCAAGGATTTTCATTATGGCTTCTTTCTCTTCAGCACCTAAAATAAAATCTCCAACTTGAACTCTCACCTTAAACAGCTCCTTCAAATTAATAAATTTTTAGTTGTTTTTTCCATATCAACTTTTAGCAAAATCGCTTTTTTGTATTGGTTTATTGCATTTGTAAAAAAATTTTTGAGGATAAATTTAGATATGTCAAACTCATTTTTATCCATTATAAATTAATCTTTGTCTTAGTTAAAAAGCTTTTTGGGTTGATTATGCTTTAATTTCTTAACTATTGCTTTTTAGCTTTTCAACTATTGCTTTCAAATCAATTCCCTGTTGCATCATTTCGGTTTCAAATGCTTTTAGTCGCCGATTTTCAATAAATATTCTGTTTCCTCTTTTGTTCCCGTATTTTTTGACATCATACTTTATTTTTTCATCCAGTCCCACAATTTTGTCACCCTTGCAGACGGTATCTGCATAAATAACTAGTAAATCTTCTATGTCGAAGTCTCTTTTCACGTTTTTGCTTGAAAGTAGTTTTGCGTGGCGCTCAACACTCTTTGCAGTTTTGATATAGCCCATCCCTCGCAAAATTTGCCCCGCAACCTTTTCATGATTTGGCGCTTTTTTTAGATCCCTTGAGGATTTTGGAAAATAAAATTGATGCCTTAACATTGCCATGTCATGAAGTTCAGCGGCAGAAATCGTTCTTCTCCAATCAATATTAATTCTTTTTTGTTTTATCTTACGCGCAATAGTTAAAGCAACTTTTCTTACTGTTCTTAAGTGGGAGTTTAGGGCTTTGTCTTGTGTTGCAGCCATTAATGCACGTAGTTCCCGTCTTTTTACTATAGTAGGATATCTTTTTGGATTTGCCTTTTTGACTGTTTGTCCCATAATATAATTTTGGTTGTTTCATTATTTATAATTTTTAGTTATTGTGCTAACGGTCGGATGCACGTTTGTACTAATTAGTCTTTAAATGTTAAAGGGTGTTATTATTTTATGACAAAAAAGAAAGCTATTATTACAGGGATAACCGGTCAGGACGGTTCTTATTTAGCTGAATTGCTTTTGAGCAAAGGCTATGAAGTTTATGGTTTAATAAGAAGATCAAGCACATTTAACACAGAAAGAATTGAGCATTTGCATCCCGATCCTGATATGGAAAAGAATTTTTTTACTGTTTATGGAGATTTAGAAGATTCTTCTTCTATTGGGAAATTAATTAAAGAGGTTCAACCTGATGAATTTTACAATCTTGGAGCGCAGTCCCATGTAAGAATTAGTTTTGATATTCCTGAGTACACTTGTAATACAGATGCTCTTGGTGTTCTTAGGTGTCTTGAAGCAATAAAATTCTCTTCACCCCATACAAAATTTTATCAAGCATCAAGTTCAGAAATGTATGGGAAAGTTGTTGAAAAACCGCAAAAAGAAACAACGCCTTTTTATCCGAGAAGCCCTTACGGGTGTGCAAAAGTTTTTGGTTATTGGATAACAAAAAATTATCGTGAAGCTTACGGATTGCATGCATCAAATGGAATTCTTTTTAATCATGAATCCCCTTTAAGAGGAGAAAATTTTGTTACAAGAAAAATAACTCTTTCCCTTGCAAGAATAAAGCAGGGAGTGCAAAAAAAACTCGTTTTAGGAAATCTTGATGCAAAACGTGACTGGGGTTATGCAAAAGAATATGTTGAAGCAATGTGGTTAATGCTTCAGCAAAAAGAACCTGATGATTATGTAATTGCAACTGGAGAAACACACTCAGTAAAAGAGTTTTTGGAAGAAGCTTTCAATTATGCGGGACTTGATTGGAAAGAGTACGTTGAAACAGATCCACGTTTTTATAGGCCTGCGGAAGTTGATTTTTTGCTTGGGGATTCAAGCAAAGCAACATCAAAGCTCGGGTGGAAACCAAAAACCACTTTTAAAGAACTTGTAAAAATAATGGTTGATGCTGATATGAAAAAAGTTGAGAGAGAATGCTACGGCACAAAAGGCAAGGCCGAAAAGTAAGTTTAGATGACTTTTTTAAATTCTTTAAACCTTCTTTTATTATTTTAATTTTATTTTTTTAAAGTTTATTTGCCTCATCGCAAATAATTTTCAAATTATTTGTTGTGAGTTCCGTGTGGCAAGGTAAAAGCAGTCCGCGTGAAGAAAGATCTTCTGAAACATTAAATTTTCCTTGCTGTTTGTATGGCGGCATTAAATGCAAAGGATAAAAAAAGTTCCTTGTTTCAATTCCTTTATTTCCAAGTTCAAGTCCAAGTTTGTCTCTTGCTTCACTGTTTTTTAAGAGTACAGGATAAAGCCAAGGGATTTTTTTTCGGTTAGGAAAGTTTTTTTGTAGCTCAAATTTTTCAATATCAAGATTTTTTTCATAGTACTCTGCTATTTGCAGTCTTTTTTGAATAATTTCTTTTATTCTTTCAAGTTGTGCAACTCCTATTGCCGCTTGGAGATTAGTCATTCTATAATTATATCCAACACAATCATGCCAGTATTTTTTCTGTTTTTTCATTCCATGATTTTTTAATTCAACCATTTTATCAAAAAGCTCTTTATCATTAGTAGTAACCATTCCTCCTTCTCCAGTTGTGATTACCTTATTTCCATAAAAACTAAAGGCCCCTGCAGTGCATAATGAGCCAATTTTTCTTGATTGGTACTCAGCTCCGAGCGCTTCTGCGCAATCCTCAATCAAAAAAATGCTCTTCTCTTCTGCAATTTCTTTTAACTCTTGTATTGCTGTAGGCTGGCCATAAAGATGAACCGCCATAATCCCAGCAGTGTTCTTTGTAATTGCCTTTATTGTTTCTTTCGGATCAATGTTCCAATCAGCCCCACAATCAACAAGCATTGTTTTTCCTCTTGCGTGAAAAACAGCAGCTGCACTTGCACCAAAAGTAAGACTTGGAACAATAACCTCTTTTTTTTCTACATTAAGTGCTTCAAGAAGTAAGTGAAGTGCAGTAGTTCCATTACTTGTGGTAGTGGCATATTTTGTTCCAACAAATTTAGCAAAATCTTCTTCAAATCTTGGAATAAAATCTCCTGCTGAAGAAATGAAATTACTATCAAAAGCCTCTAGCAAGTACTCCCTTTCTTTACTTGTTAAGCTTGGGTTAGCAATATTAATATTCATTAAATCCATCTCTATTTTATAATTGATAATTAGGATTAAGCCCTTATATTCATTTTGGTTTGGTTGTGAGTTCTTTTTTTGCAGGTTTGATTTGTTGATTTGTACTAGAAACATTTTTAACTGCAAATTCCCCTTTTATATTGAATGCAAATTAAACAATCTTATAAAATGAAAATTTTTGTAATAGGCCCAATAATCCCTTTTACAGGAGGAATTTCTCACTCTAATACCACTCTTTGTCGGAATCTTTCAAAAAGAAATGATGTTACAGCAATTTCTTTTTCAATGATGTTTCCAAAATTATTTTATCCAGGAGATAAGCAAATCTCCGGAGGGAAATTAAAGGGTGTAAAGTTTAAGCAGGAATTTTTGCTAAACACCCTCAACCCAATTTCTTGGGTTAGGATTGTTAATAAAATTAGAAAAGAGAAGCCAGATTGGGTGGTTTTTCAATGGTGGCACACCTATTTTTTTCCAGGTTACTTTTTCATTGCTCTTTTTTCAAGACTTTTTGGGGCGAAGGTAAATGTTGTTTGCCAGAATGTTTTGCCTCACGAAGGAGGACTTGCCAAAGTTTTAATTCACAAGCCTTTTTCAAAACTATTTTTTACGATGGTAAACCATCTTGTTACCCTTTCAAGCTCTGATTTAAAAGAGCTGAAATCTTTTTTCAAAAAAGCAAACGCTGATTTTATTATTGAAGGAACTTATGGGGGAGTAACAGGGAAAGCATTTCTTTCAAAAGAAAAGGCGCTTTCAGCTCTGAAACTGCCAAAAAAGGAAATTGTTTTGTTTTTTGGAGCGGTAAGACCTTACAAAGATCTTGAAATGCTCCTTCGAGCCATTAGTATTGCTTCAAAGAAACGAAAAAATCTTCTATTGATAATCGCCGGCGCATTTTGGGAGCCAAGAGAAATTTATGATAAAATGATTAAGGATTTAGGTATAGAGAAATTTGTTTTAATTAAAGAGGGATACATACCGGATACTCAGATTCCTCTTTTGTTTAAAGCTGCTGATGTTGCAGTTCTTTCCCACAAATCCTCAACAGAATCAGGAATTCCCCAATTAGCATATGCTTACAATACTCCATTAATTGCGACCGCGGTTGGTGGCAATGTTGATTTGATTGATGACAAAAAAACAGGATTGCTTGTGTCTGCAGAAAATGCTGAAGAGATGGCTAAAGCTATAATTGAATTTTTTGAAAAAAAACTCCACTCCTCATTCAAAAGGGAAATGAAAACCAAAGAGAAATTGTTTAAGTGGGATAAGGAAAAGGAGAAAACTTTTTTTGGGAAAAAATAGCTTTTCTCGTTTGAGTTTTTTATTCGAATAATACTCTTTTTAGAAAGGCTTTTTTGCTTTGGTTAAAGAATTTATTTGAAAATTGCTTTTGAAAAAGTTTTTTTGCGTTTTTACTGAAAATTTTATAATTTGCATTAATAACTTTGATTGCCGGATTAATTTCCTCAAAATTCTTAATTTCAATTCCAGCTCTGTGTTGTGAAACTATTTTGGAAATATCATTTTTTGTTGTTATTAGGGGTGTCCCAAAAGAGAGAGCTTCAATTGCACTCAATGGACTACGCGGAAAATTTCCACTAATAAAAGGGATAAAAAGTATTTTTGCTTTTGCATATTCTTTGGCCAAGGCTTTCTCAGAAAGGCTTCTATTAAGCAGTATAACATTTTTTGGGTTTTTAGTTAAAGAAATTTTTTTGGCGAGAGCTTTCTCGGCACCCTTGCTTCGGTTAAGTATTTTTAGTTTAAATCCTAAATTTTTATTTCCAAATTCTTCTATTAATTTAAAAATGCCATGGTCTCGGAGCTGAGTTTGATTAAAAGGAACGCTTGCAAAGAGGCATGTCTTTTCTCGTTTAGTTTCCTTGCCTTTGGGCAAAAAGCTTGTAGGAGGCAGATAAAAGCCATTTTTTTCTTTTAGTGAATATTTATTAAATTCTATTTTTGAGTAAAAAATGGCATAATTTGAGTGGGGTGTGCTTTTTTGTGACTCTGACGAAACAGTGCAAATAACTTTGCCACCGAAAAACTTTATTATTGAATAAAGAAAAGTGTTGGTTACTGTCTCACCAGTAATGAAAAAATGAAATACTTTAACCCTTTTTACAATTAACTCAAATATTTTTTCTGTGAGCAGTATAAAGCCCAGTAATTTATTCTTTCCATCAATCATTTCATGCGTTTTACTTGTTTGAACGGATTTGTTTCTCGCTATTGATACAAAAATAACTTTTTTCCCGTTATATAATTTTTTTGCAATCCTATAATTCATTTCAGTAGGGGTTCCATGGAAATTTACTCCTATCACTGCAATTTTTTGCATACTACAAACCACCGGGTGTTTAGAATCGGAAGCCAAGAAAGAGTCTTTTCCATTTTGCTGATTATGTTCTCTAGCTTTTCTGAATGACTAACTTCTGCGATTAAATAAAAAGGAAGAATTAATACTGCGTGATCATAAGGAATAATCTTTATTATTTCAAACTTTTTTGAAATTGCTGTTTTCAAATCATTTTTTGAATACTGAGGGTTAATGACTTCTTTTTTTGTATAGGTCCATCTAACAGCCATAAAAAATTTTTTAAAAAATGATTTGCTTTCAACGTCAAACATAAATAATCCTTCTTTTTTCATAGACTCTGAAATTGTGGCAGACGCTTTTGTAAGATCACTTTTTTTGAGGTGAAGCATTACCCTTATGGAAACAACATATTGAAACTTTTTTGTCGAATAGAACTCAAAAAGACTTGATTTTACAAATTTGATTGGTGCATTGACTGATGCGGCTTTTATAGTCGCTTTGCATTTTTTTAACATTTCCTCTGAGGAATCAACCGCTGTCACAGTTCCTTTTTTTAAAAGATAGTTCGTTACAAAACCAGTCCCGCAGCCTATTTCGAGTATGTTTGATCCTTGTTTAATAAATTTCAGGGGTAACGTTCTTTCGAGTTCCCGCAATATTCTTTGTCTTGCAGTTTTTAGTCTCTTTTTGTCGTACTCCAATACAACTCCCTTATCTTGGTAGAAACTTTTGAATCCTTTAGTTGACTCCAATACTTTCATAATTAATTGATTGACTTTATTAAATATAAATTGATTGGTTCTAATTTTTTTTATGAACAAAAAAGTAATGACTTTTTTAAGATTTGCGGTTTCAATTATATTAATAGCAATTCTTTTTGCAAGAGTAAATTTTTCTCAAGTAATTGGCATAGTTTTAGTTGCAAATGTTATTTTGCTTTTAATTGGTATTTTATTTGATCTAGTAAGCATGTTAGTGGGTGGCATTTGTGTTTATGTTTTTATTTATGATAAAGTTGGGATAAAAGAGTTTTTTTCAGCTTATTTAAAAGCAATCTCTTACGGATTCTTATTTCCTGGAAAAATGGGGGATTTTTCTCTTAGTTACTTTTTAAGGAAAAAAGTTCCAATGGGGGAATTGAATGCATATTCTCTAATTGATAAAGGGTTATACTTTGTTTTTGCTCTGGGTTTCGCAGTTATTCTTTATTTTATTAGTTACTCTTCATTTATTACCTTCAATCTTCTTTTGGTACTTTTTGGCGCTCTCGTTCTGTGCATTTTAATTGTAGCACTTTTGATGTTTTTTCGTTTCAGGCGTGTTGATGCATTTCTTTCAAAATACACTTTTGGTTTTTTTATTGGATTTAGAAAGTCTTTGTTTAATTTTAGGAAAAACTGGAAAAGAGCTTTACTTTCAGCATTTTTTAGCATCTTTCGTCATTCGTTGATAACTCTTTCATACTTTTTTATTGCACTTGCTTTTGGATTTTATGTCAATTATTGGTTGTTGTTTTTAGTACTTTTAGTAGTTACAATCGTTTCCATAATCCCCATTTCTATAGGGGGTACAGGGGTAAGGGAAAATGTTTTTGTTGAGATGCTTCGCCTTGAGGGTTATTCAATTAACCAGCTTACTTTAGTTGCTCTTTTTACAGCATTCTGGAAATATACTGTTGTTGCACTAATATTAGGGATATTTGCCTTGAAAAAGAAATAACTTTAGTTTCTGTGTTTTTTAAAATAATATCTTGTTTTTAGAAGTATATATAAGTTTATTAATAAGTTTTCTTTTATGATTGAAGACAGTTGGTTTGAGATTAAAGTTTAGCTTGGTGTTTTAATGATAAATATTCTTTCTCATTATAAAAAACTTTTATTTTATTTATTGCACAGGTTTGAACCAGGTAACTATAAAAAAATGCGTTTTTATTTGTCAAATATTTTAGTCGAAGATGTTGCTCCATTTATAGATTTGCACGGGAAGCGTGTTCTTGATGTTGGCGGATCTTCTGGCGAATTTTCTGCTTTTTTAGAAAAAAAGTTTCAATGTTCTTCTGTAAATTTAGACCCCTTTCCTCCAAAAAAATCATTCAAAAATACTGTAAAGGCTTTTGCAGATAAAATTCCATTTAAAGAAAACAGTTTTGATTTTGTTATCTGCCGAGGGGTAATAGAACATATTCCGACAGGGAAAAGAGTGGTTTCTGTTAATGAAATGTATCGTGTTTTGAAAAGAGGGGGGGTGGCGTATTTTGTTGTGCCGCCTTGGTTTAATCCTCATGCAGGGCACATGTTAAAACCTTTTCATATTTTTCCTTTTCCTATTGCAAAATGGCTTAGAAAATTATTTTTTGGTAATGAAGTTAGTGCTAATAGTTATGCTGAAGCGACATTGTTTCCTATAACTTTCAAGGAAGCTGAAATTCTTTTTATTAAAAGTCATTTTAAAATAGAAGAGACGCTTGACACTCATCTGCGTTTTCATTTTTTGACAAAGATTCCCTTGGTTCGAGAATTATTAGTGCCTGCAGTGGCATTCATCTTAAAGAAGCCTTAATATATTTTCTTATGTATATTTTTGAGTTAACTGCCTAAATACCTTTTTTGATAAACACTATATCGTGCACATATTTTTTTGAATAGCCAATAAGTTAGTTATTTAAACAATGAAATTGTTTTGTATTTATGGATTTTTCTTTCATGATTGAAAACAATCTTTCTTGGCTTCAAACAATGAAACAACCAAAAGGGTATGCTGGGCCGGTGAGCCATTACTGGTCCGACAGCCTAATCTATATTGGCCCTGGAAATGACTGGCGTTATGAAGGGCTCATGGCAGCATATATTAAATTGTTTAATAAAACGAAGTCAAGGTATTTTTTGGATTTGGCAATTCAATGTGGTGAATTCGTTGTAGCGGGGCAGAAAAATGACGGTTCTTTTTTGAATTCGGGATTTGAAAGCAACCCTTCATTCCACTTCAGTTATATGCCTCATGAAAGTGCAGCAGATATTTCTTTGCTTGATCTGGTTTTAGTTCTGAAAAAAAATGGTATGCTCTATAAAAAATATCTTATTGCAGCAGAAAAAAATCTAAATAAGGTACATTTAAAAGAATTTTTTGATTCAAAAGAAAAAACTTTCACACAGTATGATAAAAAACGGGCATTAGGTGTTTCTAATTCTTTTGTCCCTAACAAAATCGCTACGGTTTGTGAAGCAGTCATAAGATATTATAACTTAACAAAAAACAAAAAATATTTAGCGATTGCGTTAGCTGCTGCAGAAAAAATTCTTTTACTTCAAGACAAAGGCGAGTATTTTGGCGGGATTTATCAAGAAAATACTAAGAAAAAAATTATTACCTATTACACTGCCCGATGCATTCCGTTGCTTTTAGAACTTCATTCAATTACAAAAGATGAAAAATACTTGCAGGCGGCGTTAGATGCTGGAGAATTTGTTAAAAAAATGTGGTGTGTTAAAGGGTTTAGGTTTGGGTTTGTTTCAGCTAATACTGGCGGCTTCATGCGCTGTGACATGCCTTTTTTTGCCGCGGGATCTGCAGATATAATAAGGGCATTACTTCTTTTGAAAGAAAAAGATGTATTAAAAGTAAGTGAAAAAAAATATTTAAATTGGGTATTCTCTTTGCAGGACAAAAACGGTGCTTTTAGGTCGTTTTATGGGTTAGAAGCAAAAAATAAGCCTTTAAAATATAATTCTTTTTCAAGTAAACCCTCTTGGCGGGACACTTTACATGTTGTAGGTTGGAATGATAAAGCACTTCGTCTTCTTTCGGAACTACTTGACAAAGATTGCCATCTAAAATTAATACAACAACAAACTGATGAATTAAAAATAAAGTGTTCTGATGCGCTGTATATTGAAAATGCAGATAAGATTGTTGTTAAGGGGGATGAAAACTATTTTTTCGGCAAAAAAGATAGTTTTTCTAATAGCAATAAACTACTTAAAGAACTTGTTTATTCTTCTTATCTAAATTACGGGGGGGCGTTTAGAAAATTATCTGGACCTGTAACTAAAACAATTGGGGCATTATGATGGATATTTTTGAAGCTATTTATAATAGAAAAAGTGTGAGGCACTTTTCTGACAAAAAAATTTCGCGCGAGACAATACTCAAGATTATTGATTCTGCACAACAAGCTCCCTCAGCATGTAATCAGCAGCTTTGGAGATTTATTGTTGTTGAGAATGATTCGTTAAAAAAAGAGCTTGTCCATAAAGCTGGGGGGATAAATCTTTTTTTATCATCATCCGCAATAATTTTTGTTTTATACAAGCATAACAATGTAACAGATGAACTAGCTAATGTCCAGAGTGCTTCTGCCTCAATACAAAATATGCTTCTTGCTGCACATGCCCTCGGTTTGGGCGCTACATGGATAAATTATATTGGTGATAGAAGAAAAATTCACGATATTCTTCAGATTCCAAAAGAGTTTTTTGTTTTAGCTGCTGTAATAATGGGTTATCCTAAAGGAAAGATAAAAAAACCTACGCGCCCTTTGGTTGATGAAATAGTTTCGTTTGATAAGTATGATTTCCAGCTTAGTTTGTTAAATGAGTTTTCCCCAAAAAAGTGGAATTTAAAAACGTTACTTGAAATGCGTTCAAAAACACTACGTCTTTCAGAACCTGAAGAGGGGGCTTTTCCTTATGGTACTAAGGGTGAGTTTGATTCTGAATTATCAATAACTTTAAGGTGGTTAAGTCATCAAAAAAGTACTTTGGAAATAATGCCTTTTGCAGGCACTCATTCAATTCAGATTTTGAAAAAGATGTCCGCAAAAAATTTTTTTCTCCTTAGCGAATCAGTTGAATCAGATTATTTTCTGATGCAACGTTTTAAGAAGGTAGGAATTAATGGAAGGGTTCTTCAAAACGAAGGAGAAATTCTTAAAAAGAAATTCAAGCAAATAATTTGTTTTCAGAAACTGGAAGAAATGCCTTCATTAAGTTGGATTCAAAAAGTCTCGTTTGCTTTAGAAAAAGATGGCGTTTTTGTTTTATCCTTTAGAAATAGCATAAGTTTTTTTGGTGTCCACTCTTGGTTGCAGCGGACACTTTTTAGGAAGATGCCACATACTCCAATCCCTTTTGAACCTCTGAACGTTTTTGACATAAAGCAAATTCTTTTGAAAAATGGATTTATAATCGAAGAACAATTCGGAATTTCTTTATTCTTCTTTTTGAGGGGGAAAATAGTTAATGGTTTTTTTTCTAATTTTTGCAAATTAGTTCTTGTAAAATGCAAAAAGAAGGTCGATAACTAGTTAGTTTATTTTGGCACCAGATAGTTTATAAAGTGAAAAATATAACTTTTTACTTATGAAGGTGGCAATATTCGGCGTTGGGTATGTGGGTCTTACTTTTGCAGTGCACCTTGCTTCAAAAGGGATTAATATTATAGGGGTTGACATTAGTAATAAAACAATTGACAGTCTTAATTCTAATGTAGTCACTATTAATGAAGAGGGATTAAGTGAGAAGTTTTTAAAGTATAGAAAAATGATGCGGTTTGTAAAGAAACTTGACGAAAAAGTTGATGTTTTTGTGGTGACTGTTGGTACGCCTGTTTTGAATGGAAGAATTGTTTTGTCAAAAGTTATTGATGTTGTAAATGAGGTTGCTAATAATCTTTCTGGTGGTGAACTTGTAATTTTGCGAAGTACATTAAAAATAGGTTCCACTAGGAATGTAGTAAAGAAAATACTTGACGAAAGCGGAAAAAAATATTTTTTAGGTTTTTGTCCAGAAAGAACTGTTGAAGGGAAGGCTTTACAAGAACTTGCTTCTCTCCCCCAAATTGTTGGAGGTATTGATGAAGAAAGCTCAAAAGAAGCTGCTAATTTTTTCAAAAAACTTGGAAATGAAGTGGTTTCTTTGAAAACTATTGAAGCTGCAGAGCTTGTTAAACTTATTAACAATAATTATCGCTATTTAACTTTTGCTTTTTCAAATGAAATGGCGGTTTTTGCTGAAGAGATTGGAATTGATTTTATTGAAGTAGTCAAAGCTGCGAATTATAATTATTCTAGAAGCAGTGTCCCTCTTCCTGGACTTGCTGCGGGTCCGTGTCTTCCAAAAGATGCCGTAATTATTCTTGAATCAGCTAAGGAAAAAAATTTATCTTTAAATCTTGTTAATGATGCTTTCGAAGTGAATGCTAGTTTGCCTGAACATGTTGCAAGAAAAGTTTCTAAATTGATTAAAAATAAAAAGGAGTATATTATAGTTTCTGGTCTTGCATTTAAAGGACGGCCAAAAAATACAGACATGCGTGGAAGCCAAAGTGTTGATGTTGTCAATGAGCTTAAACATTTTGGGTTTAGTAATATTTTAGTTCATGATTTTGAAGATGTACACAATGAACCTGAAATGAAAAATCTTGTTTCTGCAACTGAAAACGAGTTTGAAAGAGCAACAGTTATTGTTATTACAAACAACAATGTTAATTATGAGTCTGATGAGTTCGTTAAAAAAGTTAAAGACAAAATTGTTTTTGATACTAATGGTGTTCTTAAGAATAAAAAGATTAAACATTACCATTGTTTTGGTGTTGGCGATGAAAGTAATAATTGTTAGTCCTTATGCTTTGCCTGAGCTTGGTGCTAATACACTTCGTGTAAATTCTTTTGTTTCTTATTTTAAAGAGCACAGAGTTAAAATAAAGGTTCTTGCTCCAAAAAGAGGAGTTCCTGACGTGGGAGTTGTAACTAGGTATGATGGGATTTTTACTTTAATGAGATATATAATTAAATCAGATTATGATACCGTAATTTTTACTTCTCCTCCGCTAACGCATGGATTTTTTTCTGGAATTGCAGCTCTTCTAAGTGGAAAAAATTTCTTTGTTGATTTAAGGGACCCTTGGCCGAGTGAATATGAAAAACTCGGGATATACTCGGGGTATTCTTTAAAATTGTTAATTTATAAAATACTTGAAATTTTTACTTATTTTTTAGCAAGAAAGATTTTTGTTGTTACTGATGGGATAAAGGAACATGTGTGTAAAAAAGGTTTTTGCAATAAAGTTGTTCTTGCAAGAAATGGCACAACCTCTATTTTTAGCTATTACTCTAAAGAAAGAAAACTATTGAGAAAAAAGCTTAATATTTCAAATAAAACAATCTTGTTTACATATTCAGGTTCATTTATTGGGTGGGAAGTTGACGAGCTTATAAAAAGGTTCAAAAAAATGCCTAAAAATTATACTCTTTTGCTTTTAATTTCCAATCGGGAAGAATACAAAGGTGCTTATGATAAATTAAAACAAATGGCCCAGAAAATGCTTAGGAAAAGAATGAGGGTTGTTGATATTAAAACTATGCCAATGGAACAACTATCTGCATACTTTTCTGCAAGTGATGTTGGAATAAGTACAGTACCAAGCGACATGAATTATTGTATTGTTGTAAAAACATATGATTACACTGCGACAGGATTGTTTGTTGTTGCAAAAGGGCCTCAAAAAGGATCTCTTAGAAACCTTTTCTCAGAATACTCTATTGGTAAATATGTTGACAATTGGGATGATTTTGAAAAGATTAAAATTGAACAAAGAGAAATTTCTAATTTGCAGCGCAAAAAAAGGGTTTCGATTGCAAGGAATAATTTTGATAGGAAAGTAGCTAATAAAATTGTTTTTGATGAAATAATTAAGCACAAAAAGCACTAATTTTCTAATTCTCATACCTTAATTTTTTCTTTACCTGTAAAGTTAAGCATACTGTATGATTGACTCAATACCTTTAAATTGCTGAAATATAAACATTATTTATGAAAATGTTGATTTATTCTCTTTCAGAATTAAAGGAAACCGAAGGGGTGGGAAATGTTGCATTAAACATTTCAAAATATTTGCCATTTGACCAAACTTTTCTTTCCCTTGGAAAATATCAAAAGTTTTGGTTTTATTCATTCTTGTCAGTTTTCTATTTTGCTTTTAATGCTTTTAAAACCAAACCGAAAGTTGTTTTGGTTCATTCGGTTGAAGCAAGTTTCGACCCGGTGGTTGCAAAAAAATTGTTTGGTTTTAAATACAAAATTGTTTCAATTGCGCACGGAACTTATTTTGGGCTGTCAAAAGAATATGAAAAAGAAATTGAACTTGGCAATGCAAAGCCAAAGCTTACTTTCATTTTAAATTTAAAGATTTCAATCTTTCGCGGAAGGTTTGCAAAATATTGTGATGCAATTACTGCAGTTTCTTCTGTTGCACAAAGTGATGTTAAATTATTTTACGGAGTTGATTCAACGATTATACCTAATGGGGTTGAAGAGGAATTTTTTAAAATGAGACAGAGCAAAACTAAAATAGATACTAGTCGAATTCTTTTTGTAGGAAACCATTACTGGCTTAAGGGACTTCACTATTTAATTAAAGCAAACGAATTATTGCCGTGCCCCAAAAAAATTATTGCAGTGGGGGTTGATGGTAATCAAATTAAAGAACTGCAAAAACTGGTTGATTGCAAGCACGTTGAGTTCAAAAGATTTTCTTCAAGAAAAGATTTATTTAAGGAGTATAAGAAAGGAGGGATTTTTGCAATGCCTTCGATTTATGAATCATTTGGAATTGTATATCTCGAAGCGCTTTGTTTGGGTTTGCCAATTATTGCATCAAAAGGAACTGGGGCAAAGGACATTGTTATTAATGGAAAAAATGGGTATCTTGTTGACAAGAGAAACCCAAAAAGTATTGCACAGGCAATTTCTAAAGCTGAAAAACTTTGTGGAACTGTTCCAAAGCCCACAGAAAAATTTTTGTGGAAGAATATTTCAAAAAAATATGAGGAACTTATTTGAGGTGTTTTAGATGGGTAAACTTGAATCTTTTGCAAAGTTAAGTGCTTTTCAATATGTTGCACAGATTGTGACAATTGTTTCTGCAATATTTTATTCATTCATTGCAGCTAATGTTCTCGGTCCTGAAAAATATGGTTTAATTTATTATTTAATGGGTTTTCTTGTAGGGATTCCATCAATTTTTGGGGTTGAAACATTTTATGATTTAGCAAAAGTATTTTTTGCAAAATATAAATCTCGTAGTCTTGTAAGGAAAATTGTCTTTCCAACCCTGTTTTTCTTGTTAGTTTTGACAGTGGCATCCGTATTTTTTTCTGAACAAGTTGTTGGTTTTGCAGGTAAGGGTACAAAAGAGCTTGTAGTACTTTTTTCTGCAGTAATATTTTTTGTTCCTTTACTTATTTTTTTCCAGTCAGTTTTGGTAGGGTTTAAACAATTTGGAAAACTTCTTTTGCTGGTTTTTGTTCAAAAAACTCTTGACTTAACATTTTTATTAATTTTTTTGTTTGTTCTTAAGCAGGATTATTTATCCTTGTTCTATTCCACAATCCTTTCCACCATAATCGTATTGCTTTTGACAGTTTTTTACATAAGTAAATTAGATTTTTCTCAAATTATTGTTCCTGATAAGGAAATAAACAAGTTTTTATCCCAGTCTTGGATTTCTAATGTTGCAAAAGGATTAATGGTGCAAGTAGAAATCTGGGTGTTTGGATTTCTTCTAATCCTCTCTGATTTTGGGGTATTTTATCTTATAAAAAAACTATCAACTTATTTGTTTGAAACGCCCCAAGTCGCTATCTCTGAAGTTATCTTGCCTTTCTTAAGCGAAGAAGAAAAGGTTGAAAAATTAATTTTATATGCTTCCAAAGTAGTTAAATTTCAAATTATTTTAAATATTTTTATAGCAATTTTCTCGTTGTTGCTCGCTCCATTTGTTTTACCCTTATTGTTTCCGGAGTTTTTGGCAGGTGTTATGATATTTCCAATAATTGCATTAGGGTACACTCTTTATTTTGGCGCTCCTCTTTCTAGATTACTTAAAGCAACAAACAACAATAACATGCTTACTTTGGCTTATGTCTTGTATATTGTGCTCACTATTATTTTTGGTTTTATCTTAATTCCTTCACAAGGGCTTGTTGGTGCAGCAATAACTCTTTTCATATCAAGAGTAATGTTTGGGGTTTCACTTTATTTCATTTGTCGGTACAAAGGGTATAAAATTGATTTAATCCCGACTTATCCCGATATAGTTTTCTTTTATTCAAAAGGGATTGCATTATTGATAAGAGGTTTTTTAGCAGTGAAAAAGCTTTTATTTGTAAAGAAGAAATAATAACTAGAAACTAAGGTTTGCGGATAATAAAATAGTTGAAAATGGTGTGTTGATTTTATGCAAAGTTCTAAAAAATATACAATTACTGGCAAAGCAAAATTGATTCTTCTTAAGGAGTTTCTTGAAGGGTGTGACAAGAAATGTAGTGTGCTTGATGTCGGAGGCACAAAATATGATCTTGAGTTTATTCAAAGCCTTGGTTTTAAAAAGGTAAAAGTTTCAAATAATTCTAAATTAGAGCTTAAGGACTGCGGAAAAAATGGTTTATTTTTCGATGTTACAAAAACAAATAAAAAAATTAAGCAGTTTGATATTGTAATTTTTATGGACGTGCTTGAGCATTTAGTCAAATCTGATGAGGCTTTAGTTAACATAAATAATATGCTTACAAAAAACGGGTTCTTTGTAATAACAACGCCAAATCTTGCTAGTTTTTTCAACAGAGTATTTTTGTTATTAGGGTGGTCTTTGCCAAATTATTCTGCCGCGAATATAAAAACAGGCAATCCAATAATAAAAGCAAGAATTAGCACTTCTTTTAGAGATTCTTTTCCACACAAATCAGTTTTTACTCCAAAGCAACTAAAAGAGTTACTTTCTCTTTATGGATTTCAAGTAATAAAACATAAAGGTTATGATTATGGTTCGCCAAAAGCTTCTTCAAGTGGAGGAAATTATAATTCTTTGAGAAAAGTATTAAACAAAATTCTTCCAGCCTCAATGAGAGAAGGAACGTTTATTATTTGTAAAAAAAACAGTTCCATTTCAATAAAAGAGCTCGTTGAGAAGTTTTCATAAAATACTTGCGTATACTTTTTCAAACTCTTTTGTTTTGCTCTTCCACAAGAACTGTTTTGAGTAATCCTTAGCCTTCTTAATCCTTGCTTTTTTTTCCTTCGCGCTTTCTCCAAGCAGTTTTTCAATTCTTCTTGCTGTGCTCGTATGATTTGTGTAATCCACAACTATTCCTCTTCCTTCTGAACAAAATTGAGTAAATGTTGGTATTGAATTAAGAATACAAATGCATTTGTAATGCATTGCTTCAATCGCGGTAACTCCAAACCCCTCATATTTTGATGCGGACACAAAGTACTCGGATTTTGAATAAATTTTGTTAAGTTCTTCTCCTGACGCTTCTCCGACGAACAAAACTTTGTTCTCAAGCCCCACTTTTTTTACCCTTGCTTTTAGTTCAGGAAGAATTTTGTCAAAATCTTTGCCTACAATGCTTAGTTTGAATTCTTTTTCAACTTTTGAGAAAGTCTCAATTAAGTCAAAGAGCCCTTTATTTTTTGATAATCTCCCCACAAATAAAAATGAGTTCTTCTCTTTTTTTCCTTTTGGTTCTGGCGCAGTGAACCCATTCTCCACCAGGACAACTTTTTCTTTAGGGAGTATTTGTTTGAATAATTTCTCATCCTGTTTGCTCACCGCAATTACTTTATCAACATTCTTCAGAAGCTGTTTTTGCAAGCCAAAAAAGTATATTTTCTTTAATGTTTGCACATTTTTTGTGTGAAAGATTCCTCCATGCGTTGAGAGAACTATCTTCTTTTTGTGAATGGGTTTTGTTGCCAGCAAAACATCTGATAAAAAACCAAGTGAATGCAAATGTATTATGTCATATTTTTTTATAAGATCAAACGGGATTTTTGAAAATTTATAGTACTTAAAATCAATGAAAGGAATTCTATAGATGTTACTACTATTATGTTTCCCTTTTTTTGGTAGCTTTTTCCCATAAACCGAGTTTAAAGTAAGTATGTCATTTTGAAAATCTTTTTTGTTTAGTTCTTTACATAAGTTTTCAATAACTATCTCTATTCCTCCATGGAATGGATAATAGCTATTAGTGTAGTGAAGTATTTTTGTTCTTAATTTTTTTTTAGGTGTTGTCATTTTTTCCCTCGTGTAAGTATTCCGCTAATAAGCCCTGCGCCAAATACTAGACTTCTAAACAGCACTAAAATTGGTGAAGCAATTGCGACGGTGAAATCTTTTTTAGAGGCAAAGTATACAAATGGAAGGGTAGTTATCCCAAATATTATGGTTGTTGCTATTAGTGTGGTAAATCCAACTATGGGTGCTGTTATAAGTGCTGCAATAATTATCCCTGAAAGAGGTATTTGAATTTTCAGCAGTTGCGGGGTGTAAGAATCTGTAAGAATTTTTTCTTTGTGTTTTGAGTACATTTTTGGTCTGTAATATGCCCTAAAAAATTTAGTTTTCAAATATTTCACTAATTTGCTTGGGTGTGTGTGGTATACTATTGCATTAGGGTTGAAGATTAATTTTCCGCCTCTTTTTGCTAGCCTAAAAGAGAATTCAGGATCCTCTCCCGAAGCAATTGGAAAACTTTCATCATACCCTCCGAGTGAAAGGAATTCTTTTCTTCTAAAAGCTGCCGAATAACTTCCAATCCAGTCAATGTTTTTTGAGTGTTTCATTTTTTCGTATCTTTCTTCTATTTCAATTTGTCCAAATCTTGCTATTAGCTCTTTTTGTCTGCTTTTGTATGCTCCTTGAATACCTGAAACGTCTTTTTTTTCAAATGGTTTAATCATCTCAAAAAGCCAATTTATTTCCGGAATACAGTCAGAATCAGCGAATGTAATAATTTCGGCAGTTGCTCTTTTTGCCCCCTCATTTCTTGCCTTTGCAGGACCAGAATTTTTTTGCCAAAAGTATCTAATATTTAATTTCTCTTTTTTTAGTACTTCAAAAATAATTTCTTTTGTACGATCTGTGCTTCCATCGTCAATAACAATAATTTCTTTCGGTTTTAATGTTTGCTTGGAAATTGCTGTTAGTATAGTTTTGATTGTTTTTTCGCAATTATAGCATGGAATTATTATGCTTGCTTCCATTATTTCTTCCTCGCAGTGACGATTAGTTCTTCTCTAAATTTTTTTGGTAAGATAATGCTAATCGCTTGTCTTATTGGAAAGCTCCATGGATTATTTGAACCTTCAGAGCTTTCAATAGTGTATGGTAAGTAAGTAAAATCTTCAACCTCAAAACCGGTTTTGTTTAGAATTTTTGTAAGTGTTTGGGTGTTGAAAAGAGAGAAGTGTAGCGGGGCTTCGTTATTGTGAAAAACCTTATTCATTAAGCTGTCTTTATTTGGGGTTGTAATTATTATTTTTCCTCCTTTTTTTAATAATCTGTTTGCTTCTTTAAGAAACTTTTCCGGTTTTTTTAAATGTTCAATTAGTTCTCCTGCAAGTATGGTGTCAAATTCGTTTGCAGGAAAAAGTGTTCTTTCTTCTGCGCTTCCTTTTTTGTAGTGCTTTGTCTCTCTTTTTGTTTCAGTATCAATTCCATAAACGTTTTCTTTTCCAGCACTTTTTAGTACTTCTTCATGAAGAGTGCATGCGTAGTACCCCACATCAAGTATTTTACCATTCAACCTTTTTTTTATGTATTTGACTCTATTCATTCATCTTTCACACTCACACTTTATTTTCTAATTTAACTATAAACGAGTTTATTTGTTTTTCTAGGGTCATTCTTTCCTTTTTTACTTCAGTTTTCATTGTCAAAGCATGCTCTATCGCAGTTTTAAGTTCTTTTTCATCAAAAACTGCAATGCATTTTCCTTCTTTAGCTAGTATTTTTGCAAGTTCAGTTTGGTGACTGTCAGTGTGCTCTTTGAGTTCTACTTTTCGTGGAACAATTACGAGGGGTTTTTTTTGGGTTAGAACACTTATTATATTACCCGCCCCAGCGTGACCTATTACTAGATCAGCTTGCTTGATTCTTTTTATAAATTCTTTTTCAGAAATAAAAGGTTTGGAAGAATAATTTTTTGGTTTGTATTTTGTATATCCTGTTTGGGCGAATATTTTTGCGTTGAGTCCGTTTTCAATGCAAGTATCTATTTCTTTTAAGAGCCTTTCAAATTGCATTTTGTGACTGCCAACTTCAACAAAAATATTAATTTTTCTCACATTTTCACCTTATTTTTTTATAGCACTCGCCCATATTTTCCTTTTGGATAGTATTTTGCTAATTGCTTCCATTGGTAGAAGAATAAGTCAGCATTTTTTGACATTATTTTTCCGCTCTCGCTTGGTTTGAAAACCGCAGCAAAGCTTTCAATGTAAATAACTTTCTTTCCAAGTGCTTTTGCAATTAAACAAGTTGGAACTGCAACATCTGCACCAGTACTAATAACAATATCGGGGTTTTTCCTTAAAAAGATTGCAAAGCTTTCAGCTATATTTTTTGCAAGTTTTAAAGGGTTTTTTGAAGGAACTGTTACAAAATATACTTCTTCTTTTCTTGACAATTCAATTGCATTGCTTCTTGCGTCGCTTACCCAATAGTGTTTTCTACTTTTCCATATACTCTTTAGCTGGGAAAGTTCTGTTAAGTGTCCTCCCGCGGAACATGCAAGGCAAATTTTTATCATCTTTTTAGATTTGTTTTTTTTCATCAGCTCAATTCCTTTTTTTTAGATTATTTTCTATTGTTTTTGAAAATAAATTATTATATCTTTTGCAGATGGCTTGAAATGCAAATTCTTTTTTATATTTGTTAATTCCTTTTTTCAAATTTTTATTGTGCTTGCTGATATTTATTATTATATTTTTCAATTCTTGTTCATCCTTGTACGTTTTTATACAGTTATAATCATTTTCGATTTCAACTAAGCTTGGCAGTTTGGTTGTGATTACAATTTTCTCGAAGCTCATTAATTGATTTAGTACTGCCGAGCTAGCGACCATTGATTTATATGGTAAAATACAAATATCTGTTGCGCTTAGATAAGTTGGAAAGTCCTTTTCTTGAATAAATCCTGTAATTGTTACTTGGTTTTCAAGTTTTTCATTGTTTATTTCTGTTTTAAGCTCATCAATAAAAGTATTATCTTTATTCATTGACCCTCCAGCAATTATTAAATGGTATTTTTTGCCTAAACTTTTTAGCGTTTTGAAAACAGTTTTGTAATCCTTATGCTTTGATACAAACCCAAAAATAGAAATAATCTTTTTTCCTCTCAGCTGAAGAATTTTTTTAGCATTCTTTACTTCGGTTCTAGTAAAAAAAGCCCCTAGGGGTATTTCTTCTAATTTTTCTTTACTTACCCCCATTCGAACAAGATTGTTTTTTGAATAACTATCTGGGACCACAACCCGATCTGAGTATAAATAAACAAATTTATTTATTGCTTTTCGCGCTGTATTAAATATTAGGCTTGTTGGCCCTTTGAAAATTGTAAAATCGTGAAAAGTACTAATTATTGGAATTTTTAACCCAAGTCCGAGATAAAAAAGAGGGGCATATACCCCGCTTACCCCAAGTTTTCCAAAAAGGGGGTAATCAAATTGAACATTTATTAGGTTATAATTCTTTTTTGCGACGGATTTTCCTCGTAAATAATAGTATAAAGGAGACTCGTTTGGAAGTATTGATTCAAAATTAATATCTTTGTTTGATTTTTTTAATTCCAAAAAAAGTTTTCTAGCATAAATGCCGACCCCGTTTTTTTCTTCATTGCTTGATACTACCGCTATCTTCATTTTGAATCCTTCTGTTAAACACATTAACTCTTTTTTTAATCTTAATAATCAATTATCAATTTGAACTTTTATATTTTGTTCTTTGTATTATTATCAAATTTGGCTTATCTGTTAGGGTTATTTTTTGATTATCTTTTGCTCTTTGAAACATATTCATTTACACGCGCAAGTTCATCAATTGTTCCCGCGTCAAGCCAATGTTTTTTCAATTTTGAGGCGCTTAATTTTCCCTGTCTAATATAATGATTGTGTAAGTCAGCTATTTCTAGTTCTCCTCTTGCGCTTGGTTTTAAACTTTTTATGATATTAAACACATCAGGGGTGTAAAAATAAACTCCTATAACTATTTCGGTAGTTGGGGGGTTTTTTGGTTTTTCAATTACTTCAATTACTTTGTTTTTTTTATCAAGCACAGCAACTCCTGCTTGAGTTGCTTCTTGCGGTGTTCCTTTGTACAAAAGAATTTTTGAAAGATCGTTGCTTTTTTCAAACTCTTTTGCATATTCTTCAATTGATTCAAACAAAATGTTATCCCCGTTAATTGAGACAAATTTATCATCCCCAACAAAATCTCTTGCCAGATTTATTGCGTGGGGTAATCCGCCTGCTGTATCTTGAACTCTAAATGTAAAATCTATTCCAAAATCTTTTCCAGATCCGAGTAAAGCAAAAACATCTCCTGCATGTTCTTTTCCAGTAATTACTAAAATATGCTTTACTCCGGCACTTTTCAAAGTTTCAATCGGGTAATAAATCATTGGTTTGTCGTATATCGGAAGCAAGTGTTTGTTTGTCACACTAGTTAAAGGTCTTAGTCTCGACCCAGTTCCTCCTGCAAGAATTACTCCTTTCAAAACCATCTTCCCGCCCCCATTATTTTTCAATTCTTTCTCTACTTAGCAAATTTCTATCCAAAAGGATCCTCCTCCACGTTCAACTCCTTTTAATTTAGGGTTTTTCCATAGAGGACTTATAACTTTGCTTAGTTCTTTGTCTTCACTAATGAATGCATTTGGCAGCAATATTTCAAACTTTTTTCCTTCAGCGAGCAAATAACACGCCAGCAAATATTGTTCTGAGTTATATGCCTCTTTCCAGCTTAATGGATAATCTAACGGAAGTAAGATATCATGAAACTCCACTATTACCCCTGATTTTAATCTTGGCAAGATGTCCAAAAAAACAACAGTTGCGTCTGAATTTGTGAATACCCTATGTGAGTTGTCAACAAACAAAATATCTCCGCGCTCAAGTTCGTCAAAGATTTTTAGATTTATTTCCTCAACTGGGGCTCTAATTACTTTGTCACAAATTTTGTCGATTTCTGCCCTTGGGTGAGGGTCAATTGAAACAATTTTTGTTCCTAAGTTTCCATCTTCAACAGCCTTTTTTACAAATTTTGTTGAATTACCTGAACCAATTTCAAAGTACCTTTTTGGTTTCTTTTCTCGAATGAAACCATAAAGAGAAACCGCGTCAAGTCCAGTGAACCAAGGATTTACCCATTTTGGTTCGGTTGTTTCTTCTTTTGCTTCTCTTTTTATTTCCAATAAATATTTATCATACTTAAGAAAGTCTCTCAAAACTTTTTTGTAACTTAATCTGTTTTTGTTAATAATTTCATAGATTTTTTTGTGAGGTGGTTTTCCATAACCATATCTTGGTTTGGGGTTTGTCGGATAATCCAAAACAATTATCTGGCCACGTTTTAATAAAACTTTTAGCGCTGCATGTATTTTTGGATTTGCATTGAGTATTTGTTTTAGTTTGTTCTTCATAGATTCACCAAAATATAATCAACATACAACTTTATTTAAAACTCTGCTCAAAACCTTTTTATTTTTTTTCCTTTAGCGGTTTCCACCAAGCTTCATTTTGTTTATACCAATCAATTGTAAGTTTTAGACCTTCATCAAAATTATATTTTGGTTTCCAACCAAGTTCCATAATTTTTTTTGAATCCAGAGCATATCTAAAATCATGTCCCTTTCTATCTTCTACTTTTTGAATCATTTCTTCTCCAAAACCCATTTTCGAGAGAATTGCTTTTGTCAAATCAATATTTTTTAATTCTTCTCCAGAAGAGATGTTATAAATTTCTCCCTTTTTTCCTTTTTTTATCGTTGTAAGAATTCCTTCACAGTTGTCTTCGACATGTATCCATTCTCTTATTTGTTTTCCTTCTCCATAAAGAGGAATTTTTTTTCCTTCAAGGAGATTTGTTACAAAAAGAGGGATGACTTTTTCGGGGAATTGGTAGGGTCCGTAATTGTTTGATGACCTTGTTATTATTGTTGGAAGTCCATACGTTTCTTTAAATGCATTAACAAACATTTCAGCAGCGGCTTTTGATGCGCTGTAAGGATTTCTTGGTTGAAGAAGGCTTTTTTCAGTAAAAAACCCTTCCATTATTTGTCCATATACTTCATCTGTTGATATTTGCAAGAACAATGAAGCTCTTGAATTTAGCGTCTCATTGAGCAGGACAGTTGTTCCTTTGATGTTTGTTTCAATGAATGGAGAAAAATCAGCAAGGCTTCTGTCAACATGGCTTTCTGCAGCAAAATTAACAACTACATCCACGTCTTTTATTGCTTCTTTGACTTTTTCTTTATCACAGATGTCTCCTTTGATAAATTTGTAACGTTTTTCATTTTTAATGTCATTTAGACTTGCAGGATTAGAAGCGTAAGTCACTTTATCTAAATTAACTATCTCATAATCAGTTTCTCTAATAACTTTTCTTATAAAATTACTTCCAATAAAGCCAAGCCCGCCTGTTACTAGTAGTTTCATCAATTACACTATATAATTTGCTTTTTTGCTTATAAATCTTGTTTGGTACGTTCATAAACCCTTTCTTGCATTGCCTTGCAAAAATTACTTTTGGAAGGATTTAGAGCAATAATTTTCTGTGTTTTATTGATCCTATTAATCTTGAACTTTTTACAAGAAAGACATAAGTTATTCCTGCAATGATTATTATTGCCTTTTTCCACCAAGCGTTAGCGTTCAAAAAAACAAGCCCTCTTGGCGAACTTAAATTAAATTTTCCCTGCCAAAGGCCTGTTGCTACAGAAAAGTCCTTGTAGGGGTCAATAAGAAAACCATATTTTATGTGCAAAAATTCTCTGCAAGTTTTTGTAGGGTGTTTTTTGTAAAGCAAAACATCATTTTGGTGATACTTTAATCTCTTTAAAACATATTTTGCCATTCCAGTTAATCCTTGTGGCATAGCCTCAGTATGGTCATGTAAAAAATCTGCTTTGACAAGTTTGAACTCATAACCTAGTTCCATTATTTTAAAACTTAGGTCAGTGTCTTCTCTATAATATCCATAGTCCTCGTCATAACCGCCCACTTTTTCTAGCAAGTTTTTTCTAAATGCGGTTGATGTTCCTCCATAATGAGCATAACTACTTACAATTCCGACTTTTTTGGAATCAAACCCTTCAACAAGTAGTTTAAGCCAATTTTTTTGGGGGATGCAATCATGATCCATGTTTACTACAATATTGTACTTTGCTAATTCAATTCCTTTGTTTCGGGCTTTGCAAACTCCTACATTTTTGCTGAAACGAAAGTAGTTGATTTTTTTGCTATCTAAAAAAAGCTTGACAGTTTCTTCGGTATCATCAGTGCTTCCGTCATCAACAATAATTATTTCATAATTTTGATAATTGAGAGCCAGCATTGATTTGATTACTTTTTTGAGTGTTTTTGCATTGTTGTGCGCTGCTATTATTATGCTCGCAAAAGGCAAAGAGTTTGAATTAATTCTTTTCCTTGAGCCATTCCATGTATTTTTCATTAAACTCAAATCCTGCTTTGAACAAATCATTATCTAAAAAGAACTCATTAATAAGTTGAGTATCTTTTGGCAAGCATTTTCCGCTAATTCCTTCTCTAGCCTCTAAAATATTTATATTCCATTTTGTTGAAGCTGCAGTGCGTAAATCTTCAAAACTAATTCCTTTTTTTTCACAAGACATTTTTAGTTGTTCAGCAATTGCAATTTCCATGAAACGATATGCGTTTTCAACTGGTTTTGAAAGTTCAGTAATTTCAAGAGAAAATGTATGTATATTTTTTATGTCCATGAATTGTGAAAAAAAGTTAAGTGCTCTTTTTAGTGCTTTATCATTTTCAGCGCCCATTATTCTGTCTAAATTGAATATGTGGTGTTTTGAATCACTCGGATTAAACCTGTGTGGGAAAAGAACATAATCAAATTCTCTTTTTTCTTTTTGTTTCCATTCAATAACCTTTTTTGAAGTACCGGGCAAAATTGTTGAATCAATTGAAATTAGAGGATTAAGTGATAAATCAAGCGAGTTAATTACCTTTTCAACTTGATTGGTTAAGTAAACACAAATTATGTAAACATCACTTTTTGGAGCGACTTCGCCAACAGAGTATCCTTTTTCAAGAAAATCTTTTAACACCTCTTTGTTTATGTCGACCCCAAAAACATTTTCTTTTCCTTTAGTTTTTGAAATTTCTTTAAACACTTCTTTTCCTATTTCTCCAAGACCGACAACGCAAATTTTCTCGTTCATAATATAAGAGCAAAAGGTCTTTTTTAAAACATAGTTAGTACAATTATTTAGGTTTAAACACTGGTTTTTATGATTAAGCAGAGTAAATTACTTTTTGGTACAGCAGGTATTCCAATTTCAACTCCTGAACGTTCAACAATTAATGGGATTTTTAGGGTTAACGAACTTGGTTTAGGCGGGATGGAGTTAGAATTTGTCCACTCAATTCATGTTTCAAAAGAAATTGCTCCTCAAATAAAAAAGTTAGCTCAAGAAAAAAATGTTGTTCTAACTTCTCACGGGTCTTATTACATAAATCTTAATGCTGTTGAGAGAGCAAAAATGCACGCTTCTGTTTCAAGAGTGCTTTCTTGTGCAAGAAGAGCTGAAGAGGCGGGGGCAGTTTCTATGACTTTTCACGCAGGATTTTATCTAAAAGACTCTCCCGAACAAACTTTTTCTAATATAAAAAAGTGTTTCGAAGAAATTGAATCTAAGTTAAAATCTACTAAAAATAAAATAACTATTAGACCAGAAACAACAGGGAAAGGAAAACAATTTGGTTCGCTTGAAGAATTGCTTGATTTATCCTCTCAATTTGATAACGTTCTTCCCTGTATTGATTTTTCTCATTTGCATGCGCGAAGCAATGGTAAAATGAATTCTTATGAAGAATTTTTTGCGGTTTTAGAAAAAAGCGAAAAAGCCTTGGGAAAGGAATTTTTAAAAAATATGCATTGCCATGTTTCTGGGATTGCTTATACTGAAAAAGGCGAAAGGAATCATCTAGTTTTGAAAGAAAGCGATTTTAATTATAAAGAACTTTTGCGCGCGTTAAAAGAATTTGATTGTAAAGGGATAATTGTTTGCGAAAGCCCAAACATTGAAGAAGACGCATTGCTTTTGAAAAAAACTTTTGAAGAAATTTAGGTTTAACTTTTTTTGTTCTTTTTGTGCTTAATTTATTCTTTATCTTTGCTAACTTCTTTCGCAGCCCGGCCCACCGGGCGTATGGGGTTGCTATTGCTCCGCAATAGCACTGATTGCACAATTATTCTTTATCTTTGCTAATTTCTTTCGCAAGGATAGTTCCAATTAAGTATTGCCAAATAATGTTCAAAGTATTAGCTACAGGGTCTGTTAATTGTGAATCAAGTAATCTAAAATTTTCAAACAAAACATTTGCGGGGTTTAAGATAAAGTTAACAAAATTAGCAATAATGCTTGTTGGCACAAAACCGATAAGCAAGTAATTATACATTTGTGCGACAAAAACAACCAAAATGAACCAGTAAAGTTTTTTCCAGCTCGGTTTGAAAAAATCAATGGTTTTGCTCATGCTTAGAATATGGTTTTGTTAATTAAAAAAGTTTGTTTTTTGGAAAATATGTAAAATAAATACAAAAAGTGAGGCAGCGTTCGGAGAGCTCCATCGCAAAGGACAGTGCCAACCAATCCCTGCGAGACTTAACTTCCGGGTTCGGAATGGGACCGGGTGTTGCTCTCGCGGTATGGCCGCCTACGAATATAATACGCAACTGGAACGTTTAAAAAGGTTGGTTTTTTGGCTTTTTTACTAGTAATTTAATATCTCCATTTTGTTCACGTGTTAATTCAACAATGTTTCCTGTAACTCTGTCTCTGGCTGGAAGCGCGATTAATTTTGTTTCTGCTCCAATGCTTTCTTCGACCGGTTTTCTAGGATTTGATGTCACTTTATCAATGCCTCTTTTGTTGAGTACTTTAGTATATGCGACAGTATTTCCTGACAAAAGACTACTTATAAGCCCTTGTGCGTGGCTGAGTGAGATTCTTCCATCAGCAACTTCCCCTTCTAAAAGCTTGGCTATTTTTGGCAAATCTGCGCTCTTATACATTGCCCGCTTGAAATTATAATTAGGGCTTCTGTGCGGATCAAATTTGGGGTCATTTTGTCTTGCTCTTAATTTTTCTCGTGTTTGTCTCATAACACTTTTGTAATGCTCTCTTAAGAGCCAACCTGATTTTCTTGCAGCAAAATTTGGAGGCATAACAAAAACACGCTCTCTTAAAATATAAATATTGCTTTTGGGTTTAACCAAAAGCAACTAAAAAAAGCTAACTATTTTTTCTTTTTCTTTCTCTTTGAAACCATTTCTTCAACGATTTTTAGTCCTTGCTTTAAATGGCTTTCCTTTTTTGCTCCTGCGCAAATCATTTTCCCGTTTTTGAATAACAAGAAAGTAAGTTTTGGTTCATCAAGTCGAAGAATTGCTCCAGGGAATTGTTCAGGTTCATATTCAACATTGTCAATATTTACTGCAACATCAAATAAGTCAAGATTCATGTCTAGAGATGCTGTTGCAACAAAATTAACTATTTCAAATTCAACATTCCTTTTAATCTTAACATCTTTTTGAATTTCGTGAATCATTTTATTTGCTTTTCTAATTCCTTGCGCAATTTGCTCCTCAGAACTTGCTCCAGAACAGATAATCTTTCCGTTCTTGAACAAAAGCATAGAGACTTTTGGTTCTTTGATTTTTAAAATAGCTCCTGGAAATTGTTCAGGCTCATATTCAATGTTAGGTATTCCGACAGCCAACGAATATAGGTCAAGAGGCTGATCAAGAGAAGCAGCAGCAACCATGTTAACAATAGTGTATTTCATTACAACACCCCGCAAAGCCAACTTAGTGGCGAAATGCTATTTAAAAGGAATAATGAAAGGTTTAAAAAGGGGGTTTTTAAAGGATATAAAGTCCTACAAAATGTGTAAAATAGTGCTTTTTTTGATTTGTTAGTGGTTTTAATTCGGTGGGGTGTTGTATTGCAGCTGTGCTGTAAGTAATATATACTAGTTTTTCTTTAATTCTAGAATGGCTCAAAGTGATTCAAACAATAGTGTGAGTACTTCAAAAATACTTCAAAAAGGGTCAGGCAATAATACAGATATTTATTTTATGCTTTTTTTTGGTCTTTTGGGTCTTTTAGCGCCACCCTTTTCGATTATTGTGGCGGCTCTTGACGGTAGATCAACTATTTCTATGATTAATAGCACAGTTATAATGCTTCTTGCAATTTTGATAATTGTTTTTTTTGTGATAAAATCATTTGATTTGTTCTTTGCCAGAAAAAAAGAGCTTTTTATTTTAAATCTTGCTTTGCTTTTAATTGTGCTAGTTTCTTTCATATTTAATCTTGTTGTATTTTTGACTCTTTAAGCGCTTTTTCGACCAATTTTTAGTGTTTGATATTAGCAAAAGCAATATTTTAGATTTTTGTGTTTTTGAAAAAGCTTTTAAAGAAGTTGCTAAGGCAATTATTGTAATTATTCTCAAGGTGGGTTTTTGATGGATCATATTGTAAGAAGCGCTATAGCAAGAGCACAGGCTGGTAGCTCTAAAAAACCAGCTCAACAGCAAAAAGGTTTCTTAGGAAAATCTTTTTTTAGACCAAAAAGTGAGGAAAAGCCCTCAAAACGTGTTAAAGAAGAAAAATCCAAAAAAGGGAAAAAAAGTACTCATTCTGACCAAGAACTTATCCAAATGCTTGAAGAAAGTCAAGCAAGAATAATGGTTGTGGGTTGCGGCGGTGGAGGCTGTAACACTATTGAAAGAATGGCTGAAGTAGGAATTCAAGGAGCAATGACTTTTGCAATAAACACTGATGCTCAAGACTTATTATCAACAAAATCCGATAAAAAATTATTAATTGGAAAAAAATTGACTCGCGGTTTGGGAGCAGGTTCTGATCCACAAGTTGGTGAATCAGCTGCACGAGAATCAATTGACGAATTACAGGATGTTTTAAGCGGAGCTGACTTAGTTTTTGTTACTTGCGGAATGGGTGGAGGAACAGGTACAGGTTCAGCACCAGTAGTAGCAGAAGTAGCAAAATCAATGAAGTCACTTACTGTTGCGGTTGTCACATTGCCTTTCACTGTTGAAGGAAGAAAGAGAATGGAGAACGCAATGTACGGGCTTGAAAGATTACAAGAACACACAGATACAATAATTGTTATACCAAATGACAAGATTTTAGAAATCGCTCCTGACTTGCCGATTAATGCGGCTTTTAAAGTTGCGGATGAAGTTTTAACAAACGCTGTTAAAGGAATAACAGAAATGGTTACAAAACCAGGCCTGATTAACCTTGACTTCGCTGACTTGAAAGCAATTTTATCAAGAGGCGGAGCAGCAATGATTGGTCTTGGAGAATCTTCAAGAACAGAAAGCGCTGAATCACGCGCATTAGAAGCAGTTGAGAACGCTTTAACTTCTCCACTACTTGATGTGGACATATCAAACGCTAATAGAGCATTAGTGAATGTTGTTGGCGGAACTGATATGACTTTAAGAGAAGCAGAAATGATTGTTGAAACTGTTTCAACAAAAATTCATAACTCAAGTCACATAATTTGGGGTGCAATGGTTGATGAGGATATGCCAAAAAATCATATTCAAGCAATGGTTGTTATCGCTGGTGGAAAATTCCCTTACCTTGAAAGAGTGGGGAAGAAAGGAAGCGAAGAAATTGATTTAGGAATAGAATTTACTTAAATCAAATTTTGTTTGAACTAAATTAAAGCTTTTTTTAAAAGCTTTCTTTGCGGTGCTGCATTTGCAGCACTTTTTCTATTTTTTTTATTTTTGTTTTTTTTATTTCTTGATTAGTTTTATTATTTTATTCTTTTTTTTTATTTCTTGATTAGTTTTATTATTTT
>CAZPWC010000009.1:15288-37650 GCA_964590155.1 uncultured archaeon | reverse complement strand
TCTTTAGCAAAGTTTACATATCCGTTGTCATATATTTGAGTATTAAATTTATCATGGAGTGGAGTTGAATCATAACTGAATCGTCCATAGTGCCCTGTTGTTGTTTCTTTTTCTTTAATAAAAGTACCAAGATGAAAATTAGCTTCAATGCCTAGGTCAATCGCAACCCCCATTCCTTTATTTTGAATATCTACTTCAATCGAATTTCCATTGAATTTAACTTCTTTTACTATTATAATTGGGGAGTTTTGATTTCTCATTATTATTGTTTGTTTTCTAAACAATTCTAATTGTTTTTTTGTGTGAAATATGTTTATTGAACTTATAATGACCATTGCCAAAGTTAGAATCATTATTCCATATTGCGCTAGAATATTTAGGAGTGACAAAATATCAGCCATGCCACAATCCCCAACTATTTCCCTACTCTTTCTAAGCTTTCTTTCAGTTCTTTTGCTTTTTCATATATTTTTTCTTTTTTTGCTTTTGTGCTTAAGTAGTATCTTTTAGCTTTAATTCCAGTGGATGTTTTTTCTAATCCTTCTTCGACTAGTCCGTTTTTGATTAGTTCTCGGAGTACTTTTTGGAGTCCGCCATCAGTTAAATCGGCATGTCCTTTGATGTCAGTCCAAGTAGATTTTCCTGCGATTAGGGCTTCTATTACTTTGTATGATGAGTCTCTCATTAGGATTGCAACCCCTTTCCATTCTTTTGGAGCATATCTCATCGAAAAACCACTAATTTAATTAGCAGGTTTATCCTTTAAAGGAGATAATCACTCTATCAATATAGTTTATATCTGCCCAATATATTTAAAAAGGGTTTTGAAAATAAGATTCTTATGAAATATTTATTTACAATACTCCTAGTTCTTGCTATGTTTCTATTTTTAGGGTGTGTTGACACTGATAAAAACAAGGACAACAATTTTGTAGTGAATAGTGGGCTTTCAGACAACAATAATTCTAATTATGGGGATGCTCCTGATTTATTTAAGTTAGTGGAACTCGAAAATCCCTCCCTAAAATATAAGGATTTTTTCAGAAATATTAGCGATTATGATGGAAATCGAGTTGTGTTCATTGGCGAGATTTTACAAGTTATTAATAATGACAATAATTCAGTTGATTTAAGAATTGCAGTAACATTTACTGATTGTTATTTTGATTTAGATGATGTGATTTATGTTTGGAATTATTCTGGAAATAAAAGACTTTTAGAAGGGGATGTTGTAAAGGTTTTTGGTGAAAGTAATAATTTGGCATATTATGAAACCGTATCTGGTTTAGAAGTTAGTGTTCCTTCAATAGTTTATGTAAATACTGAACTAATTGGTGATTCTTCAGAAGTTACAAAAGCATGCCTTGACAAGAAAAATCAAGTATTACTTAATCAAAATCAAACAAATAACAACACTGATATTTCTAGTCCTAGTCCAGAAGTGTCTGTTCAAAATAATTTGGATTTGATTGGTTTTTCAAGTGCTTATTGCATAAAAAATGTTGACTTGATGAAGTGTAGTTTTAAAATTGCTGATACTAAAGGAAAGGATGTGGCAGTGCCAGGAACATTGAAATTTGAATTGCGTGATGTACTTGATAGAAAGTTATTTGAAAAAATATATGTTATTGATGCATCTGACTATGAATATAATCGGTATTCGTTTGCGTTCCCTTCGAAAGAAATATTGGCAAGTTTCAATGGTCGAGCAAAGGCAGAATTTAAATTACAGACAACCACGGATTCATTTGAAACAACTGATGACCTAACTTCTTTACCTGAACTTTCTAAAACAAAACAAGATGAATTATTAACTGAAGAGTATTTGAAAACGGCAAAAGTAGATGGGCGAATTGTATCAAAAGGAGATTTTAAAGTAACCTTAAAAAAATATGGGTTATTTAAGAAACCGAGTTATTCCGAAATAGAGGAATATGCTCGATTTGATATATTAGTTGAAAATATCTCTAATAAAAAACAACCGTTTTATTTATATCCTAAAATTAAATATTCTGGAAAAGAGTATGAAAACTCTTATTATTCTGAACTTGATTCTGGATTGGAATACTTAGAACCCGACATGAAACTAGAAGGGTATATTCTCTTTGAATTGAAGGAAATTGACGAAAAAATACTGGAAAAAGATTTTGAATATCGAGCAGGAACTGATTATTCTATGGGGACCTGGGATGGTCGTTACTCTTACAAGAACGAATATGCATTTGAAATTAACTGATGCTTATGGATAGACTATTTCAAAAGTATTATCTATTAATAATTCTAATAGCCTTTGTTATTTTTTCAGGGTGTATAGAAAAAACTCAAGTAGAGTTGGAAAATAATCCTCCATCTAATTCTGACTTAAATGTGATTAGTCAAAATATTGAAAACTTAGGGGCGAATAATTTAATTAATGAAGTTGGGAATAGTTCGACTGGTTTAGATTGGGAACAAAAGATTAAAGGTTGTGAGAAATGCGGCTATTCAGTTGGGTATTGCACTTACACTTATGAGTGTATATTAGAGTTAGCCAGTACAGTTGAAGATTGCAGTGTTATTCATGATGAAGTGAATAGAATCCATTATACTTCCAAGTTCAAAGTTTTTAAGGAAAACTGTGTTTCAGATTTTGCAATTAGGAATAATGATGTTACTTTGTGTTTAACAGCAGGAAGTAAAATTGGTACTTGTGCAAGAGAACTAGCAGACAAAATTAGTGATTTTAACTTATGTGATGCACTAACTAATCTAAATCTGATTGATTACTCCCGTAAACAATGCTATTTAGATATTGCTTCAAAAGATAGTTCTTTTGAATATACAAAATGTGATGAAATATTTGGGCTTGAGTATGATGATTGTTATAAAGCAGTTGCCTTAACTCAAAATAAACGCAATTTATGCGATGAGCTTTCAACAACAGCAAAACAACAAAGTTGTCTTGATGAGTACATAGTCAAGAATAGAAGCAAAGACATCTTATTGTGTAATTATTCATCAAATTCAGGGGCTTGTGCTAGAGATGCTTTAAAGGAATTAGGCGAGCAAGTAACAAAGGCACAGTGTGTAACTTTAAGAGACCAAATAAATGGTGTTGGGCACGACACCTATTCAAATTGTTTTTACACAGTTGGCTTAAGAGATTTAGACGTTGATGCGTGTAATAAAATAATGCATAATGATTTACAAAAAGAAGAATGCATAAACAAAGTTAATCATATCTTGAGCGTGAACTAGATGAGAACAGAAATATTTAAGATGTTCAGAATTATTGCTGGCGGTTTTGTAGCGTTAATTAGTTTTCTTTTATTAATTTTAGGAATATATGAAAATTTTGCACGACCAATGGCATTCATAAGTTTTGGGTCAATAGTGGCTATGGCAGTATATGTCCTATTGTTAATAGGGGCATTGTTATATTTGAAAAAACAGATTAGTTTATCAGGTGAATCAAAAAAGATGGCATTTTCGCAAAAACAATTGATGCTTATTGCTGTGGAGTTAATATTGATTATTATTATTTGTTTTACTTTGTTTATGCAAAGCCTTGAGCTAGTTGAAATTGGACAGAACTTCTTTATTTTCATTGTTTTATTACTAATAAACACTATTGCTTTATCTGCCTCATTTCTAAATAGAAAACATTAGTTAAATAGCCCATTATCCTTTAGGTCTTTAAAAAATTAAAGAAAACAGCCGGGGATCGGCTGTTTCCTTAAACGTCATATTTTTCTGGGCGGTTCATCATCTTATCGATTAGCTCTAATTGTTTTACTGCCAGATTAAACCATTTTACACTATCGTTTGTTTCAAATATCATTCCTTCAACACCTTTAGTTATTGAAAGCTTATATAATTCAGCTAGTTCGCTTACTGAATCTAGATTATCAATTAATATGTTTTGTGCAATTTCACCACGCAAAGAGCAATTAGAGTTTTCTTTAAAGTAAGTACAATAACTTTTTCTTTTACACACATTACAATTTAACTCATTAAGGAGTTTAGAATATCTTCCAGTTTTCAAAGCATTGAGTCGAGTAATAGCTTTCCCTTCTTCAGTTCGCGGACCCGTTTTTAACTCATTAGCAATATTAAGATTCATAATTTCGTTTTCACAAAAAACAAATTTCGTTCCAATAATATAAATTCCATTTCGCTATTTTTAAATGTATTTTAATAATTATTTTGGGTCATTAGTTTAAGAATCATTAAATAATGAACTTCGAAAATTAGTTATTCTCAAGAAAATCTTTCAAATCATTTGTTAGGATTTCTACTTTGTCTATATTTACTAACTGAGAAATGAATTCATTTGTGTCTATTTTTGAATAGTCCATATATTGAATTAATGCGTAAGGCGTTAATTTTTTCTTTAACTTTGGTGAGGTAATTAAGCTTTGACTTGATTTGTATAGCCAAATTACTTTTCCAGTTAAGGTGACAGTTAAGTTTGGTATTTGTGGGGAAATCTCCGTCGTTAGTTGTTTTATTTTTTTGATACACGGAAAAGCAAGATACGCATCTTCATCTCCATGTATTCTATTTTTGTAATCCCTGTGGGCAAATTGCTCGTTTAGGTCATCTTCTACAAACTTAATTATTTGTCTACTCGGGGGACACAAATCTGGAGCTAGACCAAAGTTTTGTAACCATAAAATTATTTTTGTATATTTTAAATAGAATACTATACAGAGTTTATCAATAAGTTTTATTGTGCTTTCATAAGTGTTTGTGCGTTCTCTCAAATATGTTGGGCATATATTTTCTTTATTAAATAAATTATTTGCTTCTTTTATTGAACGTGCCCCATATGCTAATTCAGAAGTGGTTAGTAAATCACTAAGCGTTTTGTGTTTTTTCCCATCCACAAGCGCTAATTCTTTTTCAATAATTACTTTTGCAGAATTGTACCATTCATCCTGAGACATATTCGTTATAGTCTGAAGGTCAAAAAGATTATTTTGATTAAAAAAATAGGCAATATAATTAACATCTGCATCAGTTGTCATTTGTCCGAAAAAAATATTATGTGCTAAAGCTCGCCAAATATTCTCGTTTGAATCGAGTTCTTCTGGTTCATCAGCACGATCATTTTTGAATTTTTGAATCAACTGAACAAACCCTGTTGGTAACAAATACAGAACAATCACTAAATATGGGAGGTTGTTTATTCTTTTATAACTGCCTAATTCTCAAAAGTACTGTTTTTGCAATAGGCTAGCATTGGTTTCAGTTAGGGTGGATGATATGGTTAAATGAACGTCGGCAAATCACTCTGCAAATACTTATAATTAATTCGGACAAGGGCATATTTAGTTATTATGAATAAACAATATGCTAGTGTCAGTATAAACGAGGTTGAGGTAGAACCGCTTAGTGAATATGTAATAGAATTTTTAACTGCGCAGAAAAAAGAATGTCCTTATTTAGATTTTAAGTATACTATTCATATTGGGAAAGATTCTGATTTTCCTGAACTTGGGAAAGACATCTTTGCGTTCTCAAACTACGGCGGAGGGTGGATTTTGGTTGGGTGGAAAGAAGTAAAGCCAAATGTGTTTGTGCCTACGGGTGTGCCACATGAATATGCTGTTGATGGGGCGACATTGCAAGAAAAATTCAATTCATTTGTTGATAGCCCTATTGAACTAAAGTATAAGGAATTTGAATTATTATTTAATGGAGTAAATTGTCGCTTTGCTGCGATATTTGTTCCGCCATCTAACGTAGTTTTAGTTCCAAATAAAGAGGGCAAATATAAAAAAGGGGAAAAGGATAGAATTGTTTTTAAAAAAGAACAGTTATTTTATCGCCGTGGTTCGCAGAGCACTATTCCTTCAGAGTATGAAAAAAAGTTAATTGAACAACGGGTTAAGAATGAGAATTATCGCCTTTCCTTGCTTAGTGGAGAGCCTGACGAGATTGAAGAAGTAATCTATTCAAACCTTTTGCCCATTAGCAAATCTCCTGAATTTATATACCTTGGGGCAAACAGACCAGATAATGACGATGTTACTATTAAACAATACTTAAGGGATAAAGGTGTATTTCCTGAATTCTTTTATAAATTTAAGCAATGGGATAATAGCTTTGTGACATTTGAAAATCTAACAGATGCAAAAAACATTTATTCTGGGCTTGTTATTGCCGGAACAATCAAAAAGGAAAAGGTTTCAGATTGGCTTCAAGACGGGACTAAGTCAAAAATAATTATTGAACTATTAAATAAAGAGCTTAGGCATTATGCTGTAGGAAAGCATATGTTTCTATTCAAAGAAAAAAACAAACTGTTTTACCCTACTAACGAAGATACTCGAAAGATTTCTTGGAAAAGTAAATACAGTGAGTCTACGCGAACGGTTGCTGCAAAAATGTTTGCAAGTCAAGTAGGGGGCGATGTATATTTTCACGCAGCATTTGAACCCAGCTTTATCCAAATTGACAGAAAAATTTATTTAGAAATTAACCCTTCTTTTGTTATAACGTCAGATGGGCATTCTCCCCTCACGAGCATGAATGTGGGCACAATAATAACAAGACTTTCTTACAACAAATATAATGATAGCCAACGTAACAACATTTTGTTTTGGGTTAGCCAACTCAAAAATGGTAACACAATAAAAATTGCTGAATATCTTGAAATTAGCCCAAATTTGATTTCAACTAAACTAAGCCATGGTATCATATTTGATAGACCTTCAACTGATTTTAAATTTGAAATTAAAGATGTTAAGTGTTGTGATGCAGGTGATACTCTTGACATTTGAAGCTGAATATGTTAAAGAAAGAAATCTAGTTTTTGGCAATCAGAATGAAGAGAAAGATCCGCGCCTTGGGCTAAAATATTATGGCCCCTACAGATATGAATCCGAAAACGATGCACAAGATATTATAAAAGTCGGATTAATTGGTGATTCTGCAACAATCCAAAAAGCAAATTCAATATTGGAATTAATAAAGAAAGAAATTCCGGTTGATTCTTCGAACAAATGGTTATTTCCTCCATTTCCAGGAATATCAAAAAAGACTAATTTCAAATGTGATGTTGTCACATCAATAAATTGGCAAGAGACTTTGTCAACTAGCGAAATATCTTCCTTACTTAAAATACTTGATGCAAACGAAAGAATAGGTGCCGCAGTGAAACTTTATATTGAGAAAATTAAGAATATTTTGAGCGAGGATAATCCCCCAGCCGTGATTATTTGCACTCTTCCAAAAGAAATTGAGGAATACTGTGGAATCTCTGAAAGAACACGTGGAGCGAAAACGCCAAAAGTAACTAAACTTGAAAAGCTCATTGCTGAATTCAAGAAAGAAAATCAGACATTCTTAACTCAATGGGGTGTTGATGTAAGCCAAAAAGTAGAGGAAAAAACATTTGGCTATGATTTTAGAAACTCATTAAAAGGGAAAGTTATGGACTTGCAAAATGCAGTGCCAATTCAGTTACTAAGAGAATCAACAATGGATGTTGTATTAAAATATGGGGAATTAAAAGCACCGACAAAACAAGACCCTGCATCCTTTGCTTGGAATTTTTCAACAGCCATGTTTTACAAAGCAAATGGTAAACCTTGGAGATTGGCAAAATTGGCGCAGGATTCTTGCTATATCGGAATATCTTTTTATCGAAACAAACTAAGCCCAAACCAAGAAATTCAAACTTCGATGGCACAAGTCTTTACCCATAATGGGGAAGGGTTAGTTTTAAGGGGTACTGAGGTTTACCTTGAAGAAAATTCAAAAGAGCCCCACTTAACAGAAAATCAAGCTTATAGTTTGCTAAAGGATTCAATCAATAGGTATATTCAAAAAGCTGCAAGAAACCCGTCGAGGATAGTGATTCACAAAAGTTCACTCTATACTGTAGCGGAAAAAGAGGGATTCAACAAAGCAATTAATGAGCTTAACATTCCCAACATAAAAAAAGACTTTGTTACTATTTCAAATAAGACTGGAATTCGATTCTTGCGTTTAGGGTCTTATCCAGTTCTAAGGGGGACATTAATAAATTTGGAACAGAATAAATTTTTGTTATACACTTCAGGGTATACTCCGAGAGTCAGGACCTATCCTGGACACAGCATTCCTCGCCCATTATTGATTACACACGAGGGTGATTCTAGTAATAATATAATCTGTGATGAAATACTTGGTTTGACAAAATTAAACTGGAATACTACTGCATTTGCAACGTACATGCCAATCACTTTGGGGTTTGCTGGCAAAGTTGGTCAAATATTATCCGAATTGAGTCCAAGCGGATATTTACAAAATCATTACAAATTTTATATGTGATTTTTTGCTAAGTTTTATGGCATAATGTAAAAGTAGAGCGGTCTGCAGATTAATAAAGGAGTTTGTACTTCTTTAATTATGCGTTCTGACCCATCAAGTTTGTTTTTTGACAAAGTAATTATTAAGATTATTCAGCAAAAACTCCCTGCCTTTTTTAGAATTGCAGAATATGAGTGTTCGAGAAATGGAAAAATTGGCATGGAAGTTGGTTCGGTAAGAGAAAAGATACTTATCGCATTATTAATTAGAAAATTCGGAAAACAAGCAGTAATTGTTGATACACCAATAACTGCTCCCGAGATTGATGTAAAAGTGTTTGATAAACCAATTTCAATTAAAACATTAACTGGGCTTAGTGGAATTAAATTAATATGGACAGTTGATGCTATTCAAGCTATACAATTTGCCAAAAATTATAAACCTTCATGCGATATGTTAATCGCTCAAATGTTTTGGGGTAAAGATTGTGGTGGACTTTTTTATATAAAAAAAGAAACACAAGAACGTATTTTAGTAGAAATGGGCAGAAGTAATTATATTAAACTACCAAAACAAGGAACTAATCCAAGAGGAGTTGAATTAAGTAAAGATGCACTTTCTTTGTTACTTTCAGATAAAGATACTCTTAGAATACCTGTTAATTGGATAGCAGAAAATACATGCCCTGACATTTACGCAAGATGGGTTGAAGCGTGGGAAAATTAAACAATTTTTATAAAATTAGTTTAATTTACTTAAATATTTTTCAATCGATTTAGCAACATGCCAAGCAAGAATTGGTGGAACCGCATTTCCTATTTGTTTATAGATGCTTGATCCAGATCCATAAAATTTAAATGAATCGGGAAATGATTGCAATCGAGCGCATTCTCTAACTGATAATCTTCTTGACTCAGAATAATGAAATTCAATGTTTCCGTGGTGTTCAGCTCTAATTGTTATGCTTGGAATATCGGCTTTAATTGGTTTATTCCCTTGCATATGCGCCCCATAATTCTTTGCTTTTGAATATTGGTCCTGATGTTTAAGTTGTTTATTATGAGTTAGCAAATCATCAATTGCTTGCTTTGAGGAAATCCAATGAGTTTTATCAAGTACTTCTATTGGCGGAGCATACTCACCAAGCTTTTCATGAATATCCTTTCTAACTCCAAAAATTAACACTCTTTCCCTTGTTTGTGGGACTTCATAATTCGCAGCGTTAAATAACTTGTGTGTTACTACATATTGCGGATTAATTGAACGAAAATCTGATTTTATTGTTTCTAATGCGCCACTTAAATTCATTAGTCCTTTTACATTCTCGGCAACAAAAAACTTTGGTTTTTTTAATTCAATAACTTTTTTCATTGATTGATACAACAAACCTCTTTCAGAGTTAAAACCAAGTCTTTTCCCAGCTAAGCTAAAATCTTGGCAAGGAAAACCGCCAGTTACAACATCGCAATCAGGAATAATTTCTTGTTTATTTTTTAATATTTCACGTATATCTTCACAAACAACAAGTGATTTAAAATTTTGTTCAAATGTTTTACACGCATCGGGCATAATATCATTTGCAAAAACAACTTCAAAATTAGTTTTAGCATACTTTTTTCCAATAAATTCAAATCCTCCTTCAAAACCAAGGTCGAGTCCGCCACAACCCGAAAAAAGAGACACTATTTTTAGATTAACCATAACTTAATTACCTATTGATTATTTTTAAATGCTCTTAGAGTGTCTTGCCGATGTATCTTGTGCCATTTGTGTTCTCCATTTTGTGTATTTGGGCATAAACCAACGAGATATTTATCTGGAGTTGACGTTCTTATTGTGACTGCTATCCCACAGTTAATACACCTAAATTTATTGTCACATTTACTTGGACACACATATTATCTTATACATAATATATTTAAAAAGGTTTTGGAATATATATTTTTTAGTTGTCCTGCAAAGCAGATAATAAGTAAATTAAACAAAGTTGTTGTTTAGCCGGTCGGGGTATTAAATTTTGCGAGTGGTTTTATAAACTTCAAAAGTTTATTTAATTGCATGACTTTACTTGAAGATTTTAAAAACTTTCTAAGGGATTATAGAATTATCGCACTTTCTGTCGCATTTGTTGTAAGTTTAGCTGCTTCAAATTTTATATTGTCTTTAGTTAATGATGTTCTTTTGCCAATTATTCGCCCATTTATTTCAAGCGGTAATGTTCGTTGGGAAGATTTAATTTTGCCTATTGGTGAAATAAATATTAGAATTGGTTCTTTTTTGAGTGCTTCATTAAATTTAGTTATTATTATTGTTTTATTGTACATTTTTGTTACAAAAGTTCTAAAATGGAAACCTAAATATTAATTATTCTAATAAATAGCTTTTTTGAAAAAGTATTAGGATTAATCTTTAGTTTCTTCAAGTTTTTTTGATTTTCCTAAAAATAACTTTTTTAATCCGTAAAGGATTTTTAACGCAAGTTCTAGTAATAAAAAGTATAAAATAAATGAAAATATGCTTAGCACAAATAGGGGTATTGTTTGGACTCTTTCAATAAGAAGTGGCAATGAAAAAAAACTTGAATCTACTATAAATACTCCAAGAAGCCCTAATGGAACCATTTTTGCAAGATCGCGTGATAAGTCTTCAGAATAATAACTAGTTATTCTTATTGCGGAAATAAATGCTGCTGAAATAAATAAGATGCTTGCGATTGGTTGCTCTTTTGAAAGTAAAAATAAAAGTAAAGCAAATATTGTGAAGAAACTAAATGACATTAATGGGTAGAGGACAATGTATTGCACTATTGTTCCGAGTTTCAAGAAAAAATTATAAATGAAAAGCAACATTCCTTTTCCTTCTTTTTCTTTTGTTGTGAAAAAATCTCTTTTCGCCATAGATCTATAGTAATGCCAAATAATTACAGCATATAATGTTATTAGGGCCGCAGAAATTGTTATTTGTAATGCGTTTGCGAAAAGAAGTTTAATGATTTCATTTAGAATTGGCACTCCTGTGTCAATAAGAAAAACTGATGAATCCATATGATTATAGTTGATTTTGAAGTTTTTAATTAACTATGTTGCACTTTTTACCAGGATTAGTTCTTGTAATTCTATTAAGTGTATTTCAAATAGCGTTCTAACTAAAGGACGCTTTTTTGAAATATTGGCACATCAATTAAATTTGTTTTTTCAAGAATTTTTTCTAACACAGGTTATCTAAATTAATAAAACTTTGGCGCTATTAAAGGTTCGCTTTTTTTAATGATTTTTCTTGTGTTTTTGTTTACTTTTTTGAATTAGTTCCTTCCTATTTGTTTTATTGAACCATTTTCTACTTTTAGTATTCTTTCAGCGATTTTTTTTATAAAGTACTTGTCGTGAGAAATAGCCAAAATTGCCCCTTCATATTTTAGGAATGCTTCTTCAATTATTTCGCACGCATCTAAATCTAAGTGATTTGTTGGTTCATCAAGCAAAAGCAAATTAGGCTTTTCAATTAGTACTTTTAGTAAATTAAGTCTTGATCTTTCTCCAAAAGATAATTGAGAAATTGGTTTGTAAACTTCTTCATCCTCGATGAACCCGACCATCGATAATTGTTGGCGGGTTTTCGCATTATCTTTCATTAATTCATGTATTTCCTCGTACAAGGTAGCGTGGGTTGACAAATCCTTTAGTTCTTGATCCATATAACCTAATTTTCCTTGCGAGTGCAAAAGTACTTTTCCCGATAAAGGTTTTACGCGGCCCTCAATAGTTTTAAACAAAGTGCTTTTTCCTATCCCATTTTCTCCTGTGAGAATAGATTTTTCGCCAACGTGGAGCTTAAAATTAATATTAGAAATTAGTGGTTTATCATATCCTACTGTTAAGTTCTCAAGTTCTAAGATAATATTTGCGTGAATCGGTTTTGCTTCAATAACTGTGGTAAATCTTGATTGGTCAAGGTCAGGCCTTTCAACTATTTCACGCTTTTCAAGCATTTTTTCCCTGTATTTTCCTTGTTTTACTTTCAAAGGGCTTTTACCTATTCGTGCAATTTTATCTTTTTCGTTAATAATATATTCCTGTTCTTGTTCGTAAGCTGATTGTTGTGCCGCAAATGTCTCTTTCCTCATTCTTACATATGCTGTGTAATTTCCATTATATTTTATCCATTTTCCTTTCTCGATTTTCAAAATAGTGTCGCATACTCCGTCCAAAAAGTATCTATCGTGCGTTACCATAACTACTGTCCCTTTAAATTCACGTAAATATTTTTCCAAGATATTTAATCTTTTAAAATCTAAGTGATTTGTTGGTTCGTCAAGTAAAAGTAATTCAGCGTCAGAAGAAAGAATTTGAGCTAAAGCAATAATTGCTCTTTGCCCTGTTGAAAGTGCCCCGATTTTTTGGTCAAGCCATTCCTCTTTCACTTCAAGCGTGCTTAAAATTGATTTAATTTTATTTGTCGCGTGCGGTGTGTTGTGTTTTGCCGCGCGGGTTTGTAGTTCAACATATTTTTCTGTGAGTTTAGTTAATTTCTCGTGGTTTTCATAAATTTCTTGGCGAGAAAGAAGGTCTTCAATTTCTTTCATTTCTTTTTCGAATTCATTTTGGTGATGAATTGTTGCGCTTTCTCCAATAGTTTCTCTAACTGTTTTGCTTGAATCCAAATCAACTTGTTGAGAAAAGTAAGCAGCCTTTCCATGGAACTTTATTTGACCATTATAATCAATTTGGCCCAAAACAGCTTTAAGAAAAGTTGTTTTTCCTACCCCGTTTCTGCCAATAATTCCGACTTTTGCTCCATCCCCAATTCCTACAGTTTGGTCAATTAGTATTTCTTTAGTGCCTATCGTAATTGAAAGGTTTTGAATGTCAAGAGCCATACAATTATCAATAATGCGAATTCTTTAAAGCCTGCTGGAAATTGTTTTTCCTTATTATTTTTTTATTTATTTTAATTAAAGCTATGAAGGCAATCCAAAAATGCAACAATAACATTTTATAGTTTGTTAGAGTTCTTTAGGTATGGTTTCTGGTTTATCAAGTAGGGTTGCTAAAGAGAGGCTCGCAAAGTATGGCCCTAATGAGATAAAGGAATTGTTTAAGGTTTCTATCCTAAAAATTTTTGCCAGACAAATTTATTCAAATCTTATTGTTTACTTGCTTTTTGTCGCAATGGTTTTGTCTTTTTTAATAGGAAAATCAATTACAGGGTATACTGTTGGATTGGTTATTTTCATTGTTATTGGTTCGGGTTTTTTTCAAGAGTATCGCGCTGAAAAAGCGATTAAGTCATTAAGAAATATGATTGTGCCTATGACAATTGTTCTTAGGGACGGCAAAGAAAAAGAAATTCTAACCAACGAAATTGTTCCTGGGGATATTATTCTTTTGCGTTCGGGAGAAAAAGTTCCCGCTGATTGTATAATTAGGGAAGCGAATAATCTAAGAGTAAATGAATCTATTTTGACGGGAGAATCAAAAGAAATAACCAAAGAAGCTTTTCTTGGAAAAGGAAATATTTTTGATATTAACAAACTTTTTATGAGTACGCTTGTAGTTAGCGGAAAAGCTGTTGTTGAAGCCCAGCACACGGGGATGAATACACAATTTGGAAAAATAGCTGGGTTGATTTCTACCGCGGAAAAAGAGTTGCCCTTAAGAAATAAAGTAAATGACATAACTCGTTTCATGGTTTTTGTTGCTATTGTTGTTTCTATCCTAACTGGATTGCTTTTATTTTTTGGAGCAAAAGAAATAACCAACGAAGTGTTAATAGAAATATTAATTGTTGTTATTGCTCTTGCGGTCTCCGCTTTCCCTGAAGGCTTCCCTATTGTTTTGACCACTACCTTGGCTTTGGGCGCAAAAAAAATGGCGGAAAAAAACGCGATAGTTAATAGAATGTCAATTATTGAAACGCTTGGTGAAGCAACAGTTATTTGTTCCGATAAAACAGGGACAATAACTAAAGGAGAAATGACTGTCGGAAAAATAATTACTTATGAAAAAATTGTTGATGTTACGGGGGTTGGTTATGAAGGAAACGGAGAGTTAATGTATGACGGAAAAAAAATTGATGTCAAATCAGATATTGCCCTCAAAAAAATTGTTTGCGCGAGTGTTATTTGTAATGATGCGTGGATTAAGCGAACAGGGGATGACAATTTTTTCGAAGTTCGCGGAACCCCTACTGAAGGAGCATTGCTTGTTATGGGGGCAAAAGCTGGTATGTATAAAGAAGATTTGAAAGGGGAAAGAATTGAGGAAGTTCCTTTTACTTCGGAACAAAAATCAATGATCGTTCTTTACAAAGAAAACAATAATTCAGTAGTTTATGAAAAAGGCGCTCCTGATATTTTGATTAACAAGTGCGAGTATGTGTTGAAAGGAAATTTAAAAGTAAAAATTACTCCTGCTATTAAAAAGAATTTTTTGGATAAACAATTAATGCTTGCCAAACAGGGGGATAGAGTTATCGGTTTTGCTTATGCTCCTACAAAAAAACTTAATTCTGACGGAAAAGTAAATGGTTTAATTTTTTTGGGATTAGTTGGGATGGAAGATCCTCCAAGGCCAGAAGTTTCTAAATCAATCGAGGCTTGTTTTAGAGCGGGGATTGATGTAAAAATTATTACCGGGGACCACAAAGAAACAGCTATTGCTATTGCGAAACAAATTGGTTTTAATGGAAGAGTTATTGAGGGTTCTGAACTGGATGAATTAAGTGATAAAGAATTAAGCGAAATTGTTCAAGGGATTAGTATTTTTGCAAGAGTTAGGCCTGAGCATAAACTTAGAATAGTTAGGGCGCTAAAAGAAAAAGGAGAAGTTGTTGCGATGACAGGGGATGGAGTAAATGATGCCCCTGCATTAAAAGAAGCCCATATCGGGATTGCAATGGGAAAAAACGGCACTGATGTTTCAAGAGAATCAGCTGACCTGACTCTAAAAGACGATAATTTTTCGACAATTGTTATTGCTATTGAAGAAGGAAGAACAATATATGCTAATGTCAGAAAATTTGTTGCTTATCAATTGTCTTGCAATATAGCCGAGTTGACAATAATTTTTTTGGGGTTGTTGATAGGATTGCCTTTGCCTTTGCTCGCATTGCAAATCCTGTTTATGAATATTGTTACGGACGATTTGCCTGCAATTACTCTCGGCTTTAATCCGACTTCGAAAGACGCTATGCTCGTAAAACCTAGAAGAAATCCTTCTTTGCTTGATAAAGAATCAATGCTTTTTATGTTTGTTTCTGCCGCAATAATGGGTTTGACAACATTGTTTGTTTTTTGGGCTTCTTTGAACCTATTCAACAATGATTTGGTTGTTTCAAGAACAATCGCTTTAGTAACGCTAATATTTTTTGAGATAGCAAACGCTTTCAATTTTAGATCATTTAGATCTGGTGTTCATGAATTGCCTTTGAATACAAATAAGTACTTAATTTATGCTTCAGTGGCTTCATTAGTTCTTACAGTTATAGTAATCTATACTCCGCTGAATGTGCTGTTTGAAACAACACCAATCAATGTGATTTTTTGGGTTTTCGGAGCAGTCAGTTCACTTTCAGTAGTCATAGTCTTGGATTTATTGAAACAAGTTAGGTTGAAGAGTAAAGAAAAGTTTCTTCAATAATAACTAGAAAAAAATTGTCATTAAGCATTCAATTTATGATTGTCCTATTTGAAGAATGAATTGATTACTTTCTTTAAGTTAATAATATTATTCATTTAACAAAATAAGTTATTGTATTTGTACACAATGAACAATTTAATGGGGAACAAAGAAAACAAGTTGTTATATTAGATTAATTAATTAAATACTTTTCTTGTTAGTTAAATAATTTAATCTAGCTAAATAATTTATTTTATTTTTTTAAGGATTTTTTCCACTTCTTTCAATTCTTGATTTGTATTAAAGTGATGTACTATCCCCGGGGTGTGTTGTCCGCAAAGCAACCCTTTTTGGGCAAGTTTTGGAAACACATCTTTCTCCAAACTGTCTCCTTTTTGATTAAAAAATTCTTGGTCCGCGACAAAAAATCCACTGTAGTGTATTAAAGAGTTTTTGGTCGGGGCTTTTTCCACAAATTCTTTTATTAAGTTTCCTTCAAGTATTACCGTCCCCATTTTTTCCATTTTGCTTGTTGTTGCCTGCACATGCAAAGTTGCAAGGCTCTTATTTAGGATGTGTGCTTTCCAAACAGATAAAATATTTACGTCTCCAAGTATTTCGTCTCCGGACAAAACCAAAAAAGTTTGGTTTATCTGCCTAACTTTTGATAAAGTGTTCATGGATCCTTTTGGTTTTGGGTCATCCTCAACATATTCTACCGAAATGCCATAGCTTTCTCCGTTGCCAATTATCTTGAAAACCTCAATAAGGGCTTTTTTACTTCCTGCAATGAAGAATTTTTCAAAACCGTTCTTTCGAAGAGTCTTAATATTGTGTTCAATAACTGTTGCTCCGTTGAAAGGAGCACATACTTTGTAAAATCCATTTTCTAGGGCGATGTGTTTTCCTCCGCACAAAATTACCGCAGTTTTTTGATCATCCAGGGTTTTTCGTATTAAGTACTCGATTGCCTGTGAACGGTTTGCAATTGTTACCCCGTCAATAATTGAATTCAAACTACCCATTAACTTTGCATCAAGTGTAATTGATATTCTTTCTTTCATATAATTATTAATTATCTTAAAGTTTAATAATGCGTTTGGTAAATAATTGCGAGTTTTTGCCAAAAAATTGCCAAAAAAAGCGAAGCGAATAAAGAAACTTATTTTAATTGATAGTTAGATTAAATGATTAATGGATAAAACTATTCTGGGTTTTGTTTGCGGTTTTTCATTCGCCGTTTTTGTTTTTTCGTTAATGCTTTTTTTTTATTTGACACCGCACTTAGAAGAAATGCGTTCTGTTCATTCCAGTGCTGAAACAATTTATGATATAACTCATACCACTTGGTTTACTCCTTCGTTAAGTATTTTGGACACTGTAGGAAGCATAGGTGGGATGATGCCGATTGTTGGGAGCTATGCTTCTTATGCAGGGGAACTAAAAAGTGTATTAATTTCGGCAAGGGATTATTCAAATGACACAACAAATATTTTAGAACAAATGATATTTGTGACAAATTATTTGCTCAATATAGTGATAGTGTCATTTGTGGCTTTTGCAGTGTCTTTGTATCTTACTGTTAAATCAAAAAATCAAAGCTCAAAAGTAGTACGTTAATTAGTTTTTTATATTCCTTTTTCGTTCTTATTGTCATGTTTTTTTGCGGTTTTAGAGCTCAAAGCACAATTGAATATTTGGTTATCATTGCAATAGTTATTGTGGTCTCTTTGATCGCAGTTGGATTTTTGCTTTCAGAGCAAGGTTCTGCTGACAATATTTCCGCAAGTTCCTCTTCTATTAAACAAAAAGTAGGAAGTTATGGGGTAAGTATTGTTGAAGCTGTTATTGGTTCTGATGAAAACGGTTTGATAATTGTGAAAAATAGTTCTGGCACTGATATTACTGTAACAAAGATTACTATTGATGGTGTTGATCATAATTATTCAGCAGTTATTTATCCGGGGGATGAAAGATCCCTTAAACTTCAGAACTTAGTGGCTTGTAATGGCGAGAAGAAAAGTTATTCTGTAAAAATTTATTACACTACTAATTCTGATTTGGCGAAAATGGCTGATTTTCAACAAATAATTATTGATTGTGTTGCTAGTATTGCTTCGCAAGAAAGTTTTGCTGAAGAAATTATTCCGGACACTACTAATCCAGTTCTAACTCTAAAAGAACCAACAAGTTTTACATTAACTTCTGCTGATACAAACGTTGAATTCATTTTTTCCGCAAACGAATTAGTAAGTACTTGCAGTTTGTACATTAATGATGAATTAGTGGATAGTAATTCTAATAGTGTTTCTGCTGACACAAATATTTCTTTAGACACAAATATTGCTCTTTTTGGTGAAGGGACTCACCAATATGACATTAATTGTTCTGATGCGAGTGGAAATATTGGCAATATTGCTGACAGTATTACTTATTCTCCTCCTGATAGTATTCCTCCAACAATAACTTTGCACTTGCCTTTAGATAACAACACAATAACAAATGCGGATAGTAATGTTTCATTTGTTTTTAGTTCATCACAAGATACTAATGCGTGTTATCTTTACATTGAGGATGATAGTGTTTGGAACTTGGTTGACCAAAATTTAGAAACAATTTCTGCTGACACAAATTATTTTTTTGATGCGAATGTTGCTTTTTTTGGTGAAGGGGATCATTATTGGGATGTTAATTGTTCTGATACTAATGGTTTAATCGGAACAGTAACTGACAGAAACATTAATTACACTCAAGAAGTTGTTTCTGGAGAAACCGGGGTAAATTTGTTAACAAACCCTGGAATGGAAACAGGGGATTATACAGGTTGGACAGCAAGTATTACTGCACAAACTGCAGATCATTGTACTTTCTCTGGATTAGTTATGTGTATTGGAGGGGTAGCTACTGAAGGTTCTTACGGAGTTGGTTTTAGTTATAGTCCTGCAACACTAAGCCAGGAAATTGACTTGGTTGCAAAAGGTTATTCAACAAATTACCTTGACTCTTCACCTGACATAAATATAATTGATCATGTTATTGGATACAATAATGTTTCTGATTATTACAGGGTGAAAGTAGAGTTAAGGAATGCGAGTCACGCAGTAATAACTTCTTACAATACAGGAATACTAACTTCTAATGGTAGTTGGGCAACGATAACTAACTTGTTTACTGGGTATTCTTCTGGATTGAGATATATCTACTTTGAAAGATATGGGGATGATGCGGAGTTTTGGTCAGGAACTTATGGCCCTTGGTTTGATGGTGCAAGCGTTACTTTTGTTGAATAAAGAAAGTATCAAAGTAATAGGGTTTTTTGAGGGGTAGTTTTGTTTTTATTTTTCTAAGGGGTAGTTTTGTTTTTATATTTCAAAGTTCTTCATATTTTACCTTTAGGGGGTTTTTGTCATGAAGTTGATGGATAAATTAAACAAGATGCATGCTAAAATGGATTTTTTGGATACTGGCTTTACAAAGTGGTGCGTTTTTTTCTTCACTTTGATGCTTGTGAAGTTTTGGCCTGTTCTGCTGTCTCTTGATTGGTACGTGTACTTGATTGCTGCACTAATTTTGGCTATAAGACCTGTGTATCATTTTCTTAGCTAAAAAATTATTGCAATAAGTATAGTGTAATGGTTTCTCTTTTTCAGAGATGTAACTTATTTGTTCTTTGTGGGCGCTTGTTCGGCGATGCCTTTCACACAATACTTTTTTTAATAGTTTTTTATGTATTCTTTTTTCAATGTTTTTTTTTTATTTTGTTATTAATTTGTTCGGCACTAACTTACCCAACAACTAATTCACCTGTTTCGTCAATTGAAAGGATTGCGTTTGGAGAAATACTAAACCCTTCTCCTATCATTCCGTATTCATCCATTCCAACTGTTGCATTTACTTTAGGAGTTCCTCTCGTAAGGGTAAGATTGTTGCTGGAATTTATTTTCACAACTGAATTTTCGTTTGTTTGAAACTGAATTGTTGGAGCAAAAATGTATTCTCCTTTGTTTGTTGTGTAAATTGATTTGTCGGCTAATATATCAATGCTAGTTACTGTTATTTCATTTACGTTAACATTTGCTTCCGTATTAAGTGTTATAAATTCTGTCGGTAGTGCGGCAAAATGAGCCCCTTGCGCGTCAACAACAATAACGCTGTACACAAGTAACCCTAATTGATTGTAACTGTCAGGAAGTAAATTTGAGTCCGCAATTAGAACATTTTTTCCGCTGTTTTTTAATTGTATTAAATCAATTGTTTGTGCAGTACTACTAATTGTTGTCCACCCTTCTGTAACACTATATGCTCTAACACTTCCGATATTGACTTTTATTTGGGAGACTCCTTGCAAACCAACAGCAGCGTCCTGCAAGGTTACAATGTATCTTCCCTGATCTGCTAACACAGGTTCGGTATTTGGTGAAAATGCGGGAATAATTGGAGAAGTATTAGCTGTGGTAGAAGTATTGTTTGAGGGCTCATTAAAAACTGAGTTTGAATTAATTACGGAAGAATTATTATTAGGGAAAAAAGTTCCGCTAAGAACAATTGCCGCTATTATAACCATTACCAAAACAATAATCGCACTTACAGATCTATTAACCAATTTAAAATCACCTTTTCCAAATCTTTTTCCTTTTTAGAATGAATAAATTAGGTGTATTCCTATTTATTTAGTTTCCCTTTGCGATTTTGCAAAGAAATATCATTCCTCACAAGCTCTATTTTTTTGGTTATTGTTATCATTTTTTTTAAAGCCATACCTTTTGATAAATACCTTTTTATACACAAAGAAGATACTTTTTTTGGTGATCGTTTATTCCTATAAATATTCCTGATAACTTGCCTGCTGCGCGTTCCCTTGAGCAAGAAAACATTTTCTTCATGAAGCACTCAAGATCCATTCACCAAGATATTAGGCCTTTAGAAATGCTTTTTCTTAACTTGATGCCTGATAAAATAACTACAGAAACACAAATTTTGCGTTTGATTGGGAATTCTCCTTTGCAAACAAATTTTACTTTTATTCATCCAAAAAATCATGAGTCAAAAAACACTTCAAAAGATCATTTAATTGCTTTTTACAAACATTTTGATGAAGTGAAAAACAAAAAATTTGACGGATTGATTATAACTGGCGCTCCTGTTGAGGCCCTTGGCTTTGAGGAAGTTGATTATTGGGATGAACTAAAAGAAATAATGGATTGGAGTAGACATAATGTTTTCTCGACATTGCATATTTGTTGGGCCGCCCAAGCAGGATTATATCACCATTATGGTGTCAAAAAATATCCTTTGAAAGAAAAAATGTTTGGTATTTTTTCTCACACAATTAACAAAAAAAATGTGAAATTGCTTCGTGGGTTTGATGACTCTTTTTTTGTTCCCCACTCAAGGCACACACAAGTACGTGCTGAAGATATTGAAAAAATTGATGAGATAGAGATCTTGTCAGAATCAAAAGAATCAGGGGTTTATTTAGTCGCATCAAAGGATGGAAAACAATTTTTTGTCACTGGTCATTCTGAATATGATCCTGAAACACTCAAAAAAGAATACGAAAGGGACTTAGCAAAAGGATTGGATATAAAAAAGCCAAAGAACTATTTTCAGGACAATAACCCAGCTAAAGGGCTTAATGTTTCTTGGCGTTCTCACGCGAATTTGCTTTACTGTAATTGGTTGAATTACTATGTGTACCAAGAAACTCCATTTGATTTGGGTAGTTTGAAATGAGGGTTAAGTTTTGGACCATTTGAAATAAGTAAAATTGTCTTATTTTTTGCCCTGATTTTGCACCGTAAATGTTCATATACCCTTTTGGGTTAATTTCTTTTATGCGCGCAGGAATAATTTTAGCAGGAGGCTCTGGGAAAAGATTGTGGCCTCTTTCTCGTGAAAAAAAACCGAAACAATTTCTGAAACTCTTTATGGATAAAGCCTTTTTGGAAAAAACGGCGGAAAGATTGTCGCTTTGTGTTGATGAAGTTTTTGTTTCTACCTCAAAAGCACTTGAAGAAAAAACAAAAGAGCTTTTGCCTCAGATAAAATTAATTGTCGAGCCCCAGAGACGGGACACGGCTGCAGCGATTGGTCTTTGTGCTTCAAGGTTTAATGAAAAAGATGTTCTTGTATTTGTCCCTTCTGATGCTTTTATTAAAGAAAAAGACAAATTTGCCCAAACAATAAACAAAGCAATTGAGCTTGCTGAAAAGAATGATTCAATTGTTGTTGTTGGGATAAAACCGATAGAACCAAAAACTTGTTACGGGTATATTGAGGTTTCCAAAGAAAACAAGGTTTTGTCATTTAGAGAAAAACCCTCAAGAGAAAAAGCCGAAGAATTCATCAAAAAAGGGTTTTTGTGGAACGGAGGAATTTTTGTTTGCCGTGCTGAAGTATTAATGAATTTGTTTGAAAAACACGCTCCTGATATTTACGAATCACTTTTGAAAATGAAAAGTTCTGG
>CAZPWC010000009.1:0-15188 GCA_964590155.1 uncultured archaeon | reverse complement strand
GAGGATTTAATTATTATTGACACAGATGATGCGTTACTAGTTTGCCCCAAAAAGAGCGCTGAAAAAATCAAAAAACTTGTTGAGGAAAAGGTTTCTGAAAAAGAAAAGTAAATATGACCAAACTATTTTTGCCAAACTACTTTTGTTCAGATTTTTTATCGACAAATTGTTTTAACCAAGTAATTGCATCACTTTCATTAACAAAAGCTTTTATAGGAAAAGGGGGTTTTTTTAGTTTTAGCACAAAATCCAAATAAAAAGTCATTTTTAGTGAAATATTTGTGGTCAATATTGCGCTTGCTTTTGTAAGTTTTGCTGTTTCTGGATTAATTAGTTGTCCAAGTGCAAATTCTGAAATATCAGAAAGGTCCCTAAAATCCATTAGCACGGGTTTTGGATTTCCGCTTGATATTTTTGATGCGCGATTGAGATAATCTTTAACTTCTTGAACATCAATACCATAATTTGGTTTAAACTTTACGTGAGCAATACCTTCTTTATCTACCCAAAGCGAGGCAAAGTTTGGTTGCAACCTAATTATTTCTTTACTGTCCATTCTTACTTAAATTAACATTTTCTGGTAAATAAACCTGACGGTCAATTTTTTTAATGCACTTGTTCTTCTGAGGAGAACTACTTTTTAGGAAATTATTTTTTTAGTTTTGGGAATTATTTTTTTATCTCTTGGAAGCTATTTTTTTAGCACCATTTTTTCAAAAAGCTGTGCTTGCTGTATTAGTAATTTTACATGATTTATTGGATCAAGGTTTGGTTCTACTTCGAGAACAACTGTTTCTATATTTGGGCAGGAGTTAATCACTTCCGTTGCGCACTCAAATGCAAGTTGGGTTTCTTTTTCTTCTGGATTAAGAGGAAAATGCCTGTCAATATACAATCCCTGCTCATTTATTCTTGTTGAGTTGATGTGCATTTCATAAGTGCTTTTTGAACAAACTGAAAGATAATCCAAGAAAAAGTCCTTTACTTCGTTAGGGTAATTGTTGTATACTTTGTGCAAAGAAGCAGAAGCAAGCACGTGGGAAATGTCAATAAGCACCCCTGCTGAAGTTTCTGATAGAATTTGTTTTGCAAAACTTGGGTGAGTGCATTTGAATAGAAGCTCTGAAACAACATATTCTTGAGATTTTCCAAATCCGCAGCTTGTCTCAAACAAAACTTTTTTTGAAAGTGTATTTTTTATTTTATTTAAATTATCTTTCACATTTTTTAAAACAAGTTCGTAACTTGTTGCAGGATTTAATGAAGGGATATAATTTGTATGAAAGCTCACAAAAGGAAGCTCTGTTTTGTTACAGTGGCTAATTATTTCTGGATGTGCGTTTAGTATTTCAGTGAAAGAGGCGTTGTCAAGATTTATCTTAAATTCTCGCACAGGATTGTGGATACTTACTTTTAACCCTGCATCAATTATTTTATCTGCTTGAAAATCAGTATTACTTAGTTCAATTCCGGTAAACACTCCGCTATCTTTTAGCATTTTAAGCGCTTCTTTTGATTCAGGAAGGCCTTTGCACCAAGAACAATACAGTTCAACCATGCAAAAACCAAAGAGCGATTAGAATAAAAAGGATTAATTCCTATTTTAAGCAGTGAATAAATTGGTTGCTGAAAGAAAAAAAGTTATACTTGTTATTCGCGATGGTTGGGGTTATAGAAAAGAAAAAAAGAGCAATGCTATTGCCGAAACCCCAACACCCAATACTGATTATTTGATGAAAAATTACCCTACTACTTTACTTAAGTGTTCTGGCGAGAGCGTTGGTTTGCCTAAAGGATACCAAGGAAATTCAGAAGTAGGGCATATGACTATTGGTTCAGGAAGAATAATTTTTCAATCACTTGAAAGAATTAATGCGGCCATTAAGGACAAAAGCTTTTTCAAAAATTCAGCTTTTATTGAGGCAATAAATAATGCGAAAAAACACAAAACTTCACTTCATTTAATTGGATTAATTCAGGAAGAAGGGGTTCATTCTCATTTAATGCATTTATTTGCTTTGCTTGATTTGTGCAAAAAAGAAAAATTTCGTGATGTTAAGATTCATGTTATTACTGATGGAAGAGATGCGCCTGTCACAAAAAGCCTTGAGTATGTTGGAAAGTTAGTGAAAAAAATAAATAAAGAAGGTTTTGGGGAAATTGTTTCTGTGCAAGGAAGATTTTTTGCAATGGACCGCGATAAGCGCTGGGAAAGAACACAGAATGCGTATAATTGCATTGCTTTAGGAAAAACAGAAAAAGAATTTGTTGATGTTATTTCCGCGATAAAAAATAGTCATCATGAAAAGAAAACTGATGAATTTATTATTCCAATAAAGAAAAGAGGATATTCATGCATAAAATCAGATGATTCTGTGATATTTTTTAATTTCAGAACTGATAGAACTAGGCAATTAACTAAAGCAATTGTTGAGGAGAATTTTGAAGGGTGGCAAAGAAGGCCGTTAAGAGTTTGCTATGTTGCGATGACGCAGTTTTATTCTCCAATGAATGCTCTTGTTGCATTTCCTGATCAATCATTAAACAATCTTCTTGGGGAAGTAATTGCGAATGCAGGACTAAAGCAATTAAGAATCTCAGAAACAGAGAAATATGCGCATGTGACTTTCTTTTTTAATGGGCAAAAAGAAGAACCAAACAAAAATGAAGATAGAATCCTTGTTCCTAGTCCTAAGGTTCTTACTTATGATTTGAAACCGGAAATGAGCGCGTACGAAGTTACGGAAAAATTATGCGACCAAATAAAAACAGGAAAATATGATTTCATTGTTGTTAACTTAGTGAACGGGGATATGGTAGGGCATACTGGAAATGTTGATGCGATAAGAAAAGCTGTGAAAACAGTTGATGATTGCGTGGGAAAAATAACCGAAGCAGGGTTACAGATGAATTATAATTTGCTTATTTTTGCGGATCACGGAAATGCAGAGGACCAGACGAAAGACTGGACAACTTCACACACCACGAATCCTGTTCCTTTCATTTTAGTGAGTGAGGATAAAAAATTAAAACAAGCAAAGTTAAAGAAAGGGAAAGGATTGCAGGATATTGCGCCTACAGTACTTAATATTATGGGGTTGAGCAAACCGAAAGAAATAACCGGCGAAAGCATTATTTGAGGAATTAAAGATAATTAATTATTCTTATGAAAAAAAATATTAACCCTATTAAATTTTCTGAACAGGAAACTGAATACACTTGCGGACCTGCTTGTATGAGGATGATTCTTTCTTCTCTTAATTTAAACAAATCAGAGAAACAGTTGGTTAAAGAACTTAGAACAAATAAAGTGTCCGGGACAAAACACAAAAACCTATTTAGGTTTGCTAAAAAAAAGAAGTGGAGCTATGTTATCGGCAATAACGCTTACCTTGATGAGCTGAAAAACCTAATGAAAAAAGATTATTTTATTATTGTGGATTATTATATCCCTTCCCAAAAAACAAACCATTATTCTATTATAAAAAAAATCACGAAAGAAAGAATTTATTTGATTGACCCCTACTTTGGCGTAGGCACAAGTTATTCATTAAGCTATTTTGACAAAATATGGAACCATATTTCGAAATATGAAAAAGAAAGAAGCTGGTTCATTGCAATAAAAAAATAAAGTTGAAATTTACTTTTTCTTTTTTATTACCTTTTTTGTTATTTTTTCCTTTTCTGTTTTTTTTTGAAAAGGGTGTAAGAGTAGACAAAAGAAAAGATTACAATTATTATCGCTCCTGCACCAATTATCCAAATAAGAATCAACGGGAACAATAATCCAACGAGGCATAAAGAGCCCACTAATTTGAATAATTTTCCTGTTGCTTCGCTTGTTTTCTCCCAATTATCATCATCAGTGAGAGTCCATGGTGTTCTAACCCCGATAAAGTAATTTCTTTTTGATTTTTCAATTAATCTTCCTGAAAAATAAAAAACAATCGCAAAAGCAGGGGCAAGGAATTGAATCATATTAATTGTAGAGCCAAGATTAACTATTATCATAATTATGTGTAAGTAAAGGAAAAAGAAAATCATTGCTTTACAGAACAAATAATACTCGTTTTCAAACTTTGCAATATTTTTCTTTAAAGGATCTGCAGTTGGGATCCATAAAAAGAGCAAAAATACTGCGGTCATAATTAGGAGTGTAAAAAATAGTGAAAATCCTTTGTCTGAAAAACCATCAGCAATTCCTTGTGCGTTCCAATGCGAAGCAATTTTTTCGGAAAGAAGGGGGTATGCTAAAAGTGATATTACGATAGCAATGATTAGTGAGATAACAAAAAACAAGATTAGTTTTTTTCTGCAATTCATACAATAAATATGTCGAGAAAAGGTTTTAAGCAGAGACTGATACAAATTATTTGGTGTTGGTGTGCCTAAATTTGTTATAGTTACAGGTGGCGTTCTTTCTGGTTTAGGAAAAGGCGTACTGACAGCTTCTATTGGAAAACTTTTGTCTTCAAAATATAAATGCGCTGCTGTCAAGTGCGATGGCTACTTAAATGTTGATCCCGGAACAATGAATCCTGTAGAGCATGGAGAAGTTTTTGTTTTGGATGATGGAACTGAGTGTGATATGGATTTTGGGCATTATGAAAGATTTATGGGGGTAACAGCAAAAGGGAATTGGAATCTCACAATGGGAAAAGTATTCAAATCAATCCTTGATAAAGAACGAAAAGGGGATTATTTAGGCAAAACAGTGCAATTTGTTCCACATGTAACTGATGAGATAAAGGATTGTATAAAAAAAGTTGCCGAAGATGAAAAAGCGGATGTATTATTTATTGAAATTGGAGGGACTGTAGGAGACTTAGAGAACGGACTTTATTTAGAAGCTGTGCGGCAATTAGCGCACGAAGTTGGAAGAGAAAATGTTTTGTTTATTCATTTAGCTTATGTTCCTATTCCTGCCGGAGTAAATGAGCAAAAATCAAAGCCCACACAAATGAGTGTAAAAATACTAAATGAAATTGGAATATGGCCTGATGTTATTGTGTGCCGCTGTTCGGAATACTTGGAGGAAAAAGTAAAGAAAAAAATTGCGTTATTTTGTAATGTTGATGAGAACGCTGTTTTTACTGGAAAAGATGTTGAAAGTGTATATTTGATTCCTTGCGAATTAGAGAAACAAGGGCTTATCGAAGTAATTGATAGAAAACTTGGATTAAAGGCTCCACAAAATTCTTGTTCTGAATGGAATGTTCTTGCAGAAAAAATGATTAACTTAAAAAACGCTAAAAAAATTTGTATTGGTATTTGCGGGAAGTACACAAAACTCGGGGATAGTTATGCGAGTGTTGTTGAAGCGATAAAACACTCAGCAGCAAATTTGGATGTTCTCACAGAAGTTGTTTTTATTGATACGGAAGAAATTGAAACTGGAAAAAAGATTTCTGATGTATTGGAAGGATTGGATGGATTAATTGTGCCAGGCGGTTTTGGGACACGCGGGTGGGAAGGAAAAATACAAGTAATAAAATACGCTCGGGAAAACAAAATACCTTTTTTAGGAATTTGCTTGGGTTTGCAAGCCGCAGTTGTAGATTTTTCTCGAAATGAGTGCGGTCTTTTAGATTCTGATTCAACAGAAATGAATCCCGAAACAAAAAACAAAGTTATTACTTTAATGGATGAACAACGAAATGTTGTTGACAAAGGTGGCACTATGCGTTTAGGATCATATGAGGCTGTTTTAGAAAAAGGATCCCTAGTAGAATCACTTTATAACTCAAAAAATGTTTTTGAGCGCCATAGGCACAGATACGAAGTAAATCCTGAGTATCATTCAGAGCTTAGAAAGAAAGGATTAGTGTTAAGTGGGCTTTCTCCAAACGGAAAACTTGTTGAATTTATTGAAATTCCAAAAACTAAACACCCTTATTTTGTTGCAACTCAGGCGCACCCTGAACTGAAATCAAAACTTGAAAAACCCGCTCCTTTATTTTTGGGGCTTATTGAGTCAGCAAAAAATTTAAAGAGAGGAGATACGTTATGATTGAACTTGAAAGAACTTTTTTAGCTAAACAGCTCCCTGATTTAAACGGGTTAAAAAGCAAAGAAGTTTTTGATATTTATATGCCAAAAGAATATCCTAGCGGACACGCTCCTTTAAGGTTAAGAAAAAACGGGGACAAATATGAGTTAACAAAAAAAGAGCCTGCTGTTGAGGGGGACTCTTCGAAGTTAATTGAGCAAACAATTAATTTGACAGAAAAAGAATTTACTTTTCTTGAAAAAGAAATTGAGGGAAGACGCATTCACAAAATAAGATATTACTTGCTTGTTGGGGAAAGAACGGCAGAAATTGATGTTTTTCAAGATGATTTGAAAGGGCTTGTCCTCATTGATTTTGAGTTCGAGAACGAAGCACAAAAAGATTCTTTTGTTGCTCCTGACTTTTGTTTAAAGGATGTTACACAAGAAGAATTTATTGCGGGAGGAGTTCTTTGCGGGAAAAAGTATTCCGACCTTGAAGAGGAATTAAAGGCTTTTGGTTATAATAAATTGTGAGGGATTAGCATGATGGAAGAGCTTGCACTAGATTATTTTCGTGGATTAAATAGGGTTGAAAAGAAGTCTTTAATAAAAAAGATACTTGCTTCATTGAGTGAAGAAGAAAAACTTGATTTGGCAAAAATGCTTATAAAAAAGTGAATTAATTAGGGTTAAAGAAAGTCCTTTAGGTTGCTTTATAAAGCTTTTTGAGCAAATTTTTTCTAATGGAAATGGTGAAATAATGTCTTCAAGAGCACGAGATTCTAGCCGCTTTAAGAAAACAAAAGCCAGGCAAAGATGGAAATGGTCTAAGAAAAAAATGAGACGAAGAAAAAGGAAAAAAAGATATTTAAGACAAAGAGCAAGATCATAAATATTGCTTTTTTTATTACTGCTTTGCGGCTTGGTCCGCAAAGTAATTTCTTTTTTTATTTTTTTAATCTTTATTTTATGCCCTCTAAATTTATTACACAAAGAACTCTCTTGTTAAAAGAACAAGAAAATTATCCAATTAGCTACGATAAAGAGGCCTGTTGCAACATAAGTTGCTCTGTAACTTGTTTTCATATCCGCTTTTTTTGGGTTCAAAATAGCGTCTTTTAACAAAGGTAAAACTAACAAAGCAGCGATTATTGCCCAAGCGAATTGCGCAGGCAAAAAACCAAGCCATTTTTCTTTAAATGAAACACCATTAATCAAAATTAATATGTATGCTAAAACCCCCAAACCAAGTGCTGAGTAAGATAATAATTTTACTTTGCCTTCAGTAAGCATTGCAACTGTGCTATTCATTTTTACTTTTTTATCATGGCTTGTTGAGAAAACCCTGTACAAAGAATAACCACTAAATTGTAGTCCTACAACAAAAATTATTGGCAAAATAGGGAAAGGGTTATTCATTAACCTAAAAAATGAAACAAACAAAACTAGCCCTGAAAGATATCTAAAAATTGGGTTAATCATTGAACCGGAAATTAAGTCAAAGTATTTTCTTGACTTTAATCTAAAAGGTTTTGTTGTGTAAAGCAATTGGTTTAATACCATGCATAAGAAGCAAAACAAAAGCAAAAAATTGTTCAAAAACAATGAAATTGCTAGCGAAAAAGCTATCAAGGTAAATGAAAACCATTTTCCTTGGCAAGGAGAAACTTTTCCAGAAGGGATAGGGCGATTTTTTTTCACGGGGTGAAGCAAATCAATCTTCCAATCAGTGTAATCATTTAAAGCATACAATCCTGACCACAAAAATGCAACACTAAAAAAACCAACAACAAAAAGAACTGGATCAATTAGTGAAGAGTAAACAAAAAAGGCCATGAAAGCAGCAAGGGTCATATTCAGCAAAGGTTTGCTCCACTCAACAGGTCTACTTAATTCAATAAATCCAGCCAATTTCTCAAATAATGACCATTTTTTTGATTGGGTTTTTTGGGAGTTTTTTTTCTTCTTAACCATGACAAAAATAGCACTGAAAGCTTTTTATACAAAACTAAGCTTAACTAATTAAGAGAGAAAGACTAATTGTTTAGGTGTTTATTTGAAAGTTTTATTTGTTGTACAGGAAGGGCCCGATTCAGGGATAACTGTTTACGCAAATAATATTGCAAAAGTACTTAGAAAAAAAAAGGTTGCTGTGTCAATTGATGAAAAATTTTCCAAAGGGTATGACATAATTCATATTCATGGAAGACCGCACTTAGGGATTTTAACCGCAAAAATTAAGGGGAACCCAAAAATTGTTACAACGACTCATGTTACTCCAAAAGAACTAGAAGGACTAATGCCTGATCACTTAATGTGGGTAGCTGATACTTATCTAAAAGGCTTACAAAAACTTGCAAAAAAGATTTTTGTTACAGCGCCAAGCATAATGAAGGAATTAGAAAAGAAAAAGAGCATCAAACACAAATTAGTTTTTTTGCCTTATCCTGTTGATGTAAATAGGTTCATGGACCGAAAAGATATCAAAAAAGACATGTTAAGAAAAAAGTTTAATATTCCTAAAAAAAGAAAAGTTGTTATTTGTGTTGCGTCTGTACAAAAAAGAAAAGGTATTTTTGATTTTGTTGAAATTGCAAAAAAGTTGCCCAAATACACTTTTGTTTGGGTTGGGAAAATCCCTGACGGAATGTATCTAAAAAACAGGGGCGAAATTGAAACTATTGTTGCAGGAAACAAACCTGAAAACTTAATTTTTGCAGGACCTCTTTTTGGGGACAAGTTGGTTGAAGCTCTTTACTCTGCTAATTTATTCTGGCTGCCTTCAAAATCAGAAACTTTTGGATTAGTTGTTGTAGAAGCGGCTTCTTCCGGACTAAATGTACTTTTGCGTGATTTGCCCGCTTATGAGCCTTTCAAAGAATTTGCTTTAACGTATAAATCAAAGCCGGAAGAAAAAATAATTGATCTAGTAGAGTGTCCAAAAGAATATGAAAAATTAAAGAAGAAAGCAAAAATCGCCGTAAAGAGATACGATGTTGAAAGACATGCTGATACGCTGATTAAAGAATATGAAGAAGTGATTGGCAAAGGCACCAAATTTTTAGAAAAAAAATATTCAAAACAAAAAATGCCTTTAGTTTCAATCATTGTTCCGACGCTTAACGAGGAAAAATTTGTTGCAAGAACGCTAAAATCATTAATCAATCAGACAGTCCCGAAAAAGTTTTATGAAATAATTGTTAGTGACAGTTCAAGCAATGATGGTACTGTTAAAATCGCAAAAAAGTATGCGGATAAAGTAGTTGTGTGCAAAAGAAAAAGCGCTGGTTTTGGAAGAAACTTCGGAGCAAAACATGCCTCAGGAAAATTTATTGGTTTTGTCGATGCTGACACAATTGTTTCAAAAACCTGGGTTGAAGGATTAATTGAAGGGCTCGAAAAAGGAATAGCTGTCACAGGGCCGATGCAATCACTGGAAAAAGATTCAAAAAGATTGAACGCATTTTTTAAATTTTGGGACGCGCAGACAAGAACTTCAATAAATTTAAAGTACCCTATTTTTCCCGGGTTTAATTTTGGCGCAAGAAAAAAAGAATTTATGAAAGCAAAAGGTTTTAGGACAGATAATGTTGTCGTTGAAGATATGGATCTTTCATTGAGGTTGAACAAAAAAGGAAAAGCTGTTTTTAACAAAAAGATGTCAGTAAAAACTTCTACAAGGAGAGTAAAAGAAATTCCTATATTTGATTATATGATGAACGCGACAAGATATGCTTTAACAGGAAAGAGTTGGGGCTGGGAAAAACATAGAAAAGACTTCGAATAAATCTACGCAAAATTAACAGAACAAATCTAAGAATCTTTTATGCACAACTCCGTTAGTTGCAATAACAGAGCCTAAAGTTAAATTCACTTCTCTATTTTTAAAATCAGATACTTGGCCACCAGCCTCTTCAACTATTAATTTTCCTGCTGAAAAATCCCATGGATTAAGTTCATATTCCCAATAAGCATCAAACCTCCCGCAAGCAACATAACAAAGCTCAAGAGCGGCAGAACCCATGCGTCTCAAGTCAAGCACTGATTTAGACAAAAGTACTTCGATATTTTTTATATTTTTTTTCATTAGTTGCCCACGTTCATAACCAAAGCCTGTGCTTGCAATTAAATTTTCCCAGTCAAAATTGTTTGTAACTTTAATTTTTCTTCCATTTAAAGTGGCCCCCTTGCCTTTTTCAGCAACAAAAAGCTCGTTTTTACATGGATCAAAAACTACACCCAAAATAATCTTCTCCTTAAATGCAAGAGCAATTGAAACAGAAAAAATTGGAATTTTGTGAGAAAAATTACTTGTCCCGTCTAAAGGGTCTATTATCCACACATACTCTGCCCCGCGAAGACTGTCCAAATTTTCCTCTCCCAAAAAACCGTGAGTTGGAAAGTGTTTCTTAAGAATTGAAACAATTTTTTTCTGCGCCAAAACATCAACACAAGTTACACGATTAATCTCAGTATCTTTTGTTTTTATTTTAATTTTGCGGCCAAAATAATTTTGATGGATTTGCCCTGCGGCTTTTGCAGCAAGAATAGCAGCGTTTCTAAAACTTGATTTTTCCATGAAGTAAATGTGTATTTGAACTATAATAATCTGTGCAAATAATTCAATTAAAAAGTTGTATTTGTATAAACCAAATTATTATAAACCGCGTCCTCGCATAGTATTATGTTGGTTCTATCCAAGGTTTGGGGTGATAAGGTGGAGAAGATAAAAGTAGCTATTATAGGTGTAGGGAATTGTGCATCTGCGCTAATTCAAGGGATTAATTATTACACAAAGAACAAAACTCTAACAAATGGTTTGCTACACAGAAAATTAGGGGATTTTGATGTTTCTGACATAGAATGCGTTGCTGCTTTTGACATTGATGAAAGGAAAATAGGAAAAAAACTTTCGGAAGCTATATTTGCTAAGCCAAATAACACCATTGTTTTTGAGTCAAAAATCAAAGGGTTTAATACAATTGTGCAAATGGGGCCTATATTAGATGGTTTCCCAGAACATATGTTAAATTTTGCTCCAGATTTACGTTTTGTTCCATCAAAAGCTAAACCGGTAGATGTAGTTAAAACATTAAAAAAAACAAAACCCGACTTTTTAATTTGTTATCTCCCTGTCGGTTCAGTAAATGCAGTTCAACATTATGCTAACTGCGCTTTACAAGCAGGGGTATCATTCATTAATGCAATGCCAGTATTTATTGGGTCAAATAAAGAGTGGGTAGAAAAATTTGAAAGAAAAAAACTTTTAGCAATAGGGGATGACATTAAGTCACAAGTTGGAGCAACAATAACACACCGTGTCTTAACAAATGTATTTTATGAAAGAGGCGCCATAATTGATAACACGTATCAAATGAATATTGCAGGTAATACTGATTTTATGAATATGCTTGACAAAAAAAGATTAAAGTTGAAGTGGGAAAGCAAAATTGAAAGCGTAAAATCACAGTATAAACATAAGCTAGACAATATTTATGCCGGCCCTGCTGAATATATCCCTTATTTGAAAGACAATAAAATTGCTTATATTAATTTTCATGGTAAGGGCTTTGGAAACCAACCAATAGAAATTGAATTAAAAATATCTGTAGACGATTCAACCAATAGTGCAGGCGTAATGATTGATTTGATACGCCTTAGCATGATGGCAAAGAATAAAGGGTATGTTGGAACGGTTCCAGAGATAACAGCATTTGGTTTTAAACATCCGATCAAGCAATTCTTTGATGGAGAAGCATTCATTAATTTGCGTAGGTGGATTAAAGATAATTCGTGATAATTATGATAATCTCATTTTCTACAATAACTTTTGACAAAATTGGCAAAAATTATTATTTGGGCGGACCCGCGGACTATGGGGGAATAGTATTAGACTTTTTCGAAAGAACAAAAAAGATAAAATTTCTTAATGTGTGTAATATATCAAAAAAAGATATTGCCCGAATATCTCCTTTGAACCACAAAAACCTTGTGCCAAACTATGTCCGAGAAAGTGTAAATTTTGAATTAATTATCAAAAACAATACAAGGAAAGTGTTGCTAAAAAGCAAAAAATTCAAGATAACTGAGAAAATATTGGAGGATCTTGCATTAAAAAAAGATGTTCGAGGAAATACTGTAGTTGTTTCGCCGGTAATATCGGAGTTTACAAAATCATTTTATTCAAAATTGTTAAGTTATAAACCCAAGGCACTTTTTTTAGACCTATACAATAATGATGATGGTAAATTTTCTAAAAATGAAATCCTTCTTTTCGAAGATATCTCTCTTAATAAGAGTGCAAATATATTTTTTAAACTTTCTCAAAATGAACTTCAAGGACTTACAAAAAGCAAAGTCGTTTTTAATGGCCAACATTACTTTTTGACTACATTTGGGGCTAATGGTGCAGAGTTAAAAACGGATAATCTTATATTAAAAGTAAATGGACTTAAAGTAAAAACAGTGAATTCAACCGGTTCAGGGGATGTCTTTTTGTATACTTTTGCTAGTTTGTATGATAAAGGTATAAAATTAAAGAACTGTCTTAAAGGCGCAAATAAAATGGCTGCAAAATCAACAGAATATCTGTGTTTGGAGGAATTCTCAGATGAACTCAGACAATGAATCTTTACAGTTTTATAAAATGGGTCTTGAACTAAAAAAACAATTTGATAAGACACAACCCTCTTTTGTAAAATCTGTTTTTATTTATGGGTCGGTGTCTCGAGGGGAAATGGTCCCTGGATTAAGTGATCTTGATGTAATGGTGGTTTTAAAAAAAGATACATTAAAAAAAAGGGAAATTTATTTATTAAATAGAATCAACAAATCAGTTTACAAAATATACCCCATACATATGACTTTTCGAATCCGTAGCCCGTCGGAAATGTTTGAAGAATGCAGTACCACTAATGATTTTGGAATTACTAGTTGTTTGAACTATTATCGAGATGCGTGGTATATCTATGGCGATGATTTGACAAATGAGTTTATTAAGAAAATTCGTCGCTCAAAAAAAGCATTAAAGGAGAACCTACGTGAAAGAATCCTTGAACTTCGAAAAAATTTTAGATCCTTTTATTCAATTCATGCATTTCAGTCTTCAACTACCACAACAAGCACTACTAAAAGAAGTTTATCCTATCAAATAGGGGACTTACTTGGGGAATTAGCACAAATTGTGTGTTTGGCTAATGGAGAGGATTTTATGTCAACAAATGAGGCAATAATAAAGGCGGCAAAATTATCCAAAATCAAACTGTTTGCTGATGCTAACAAAATTAAACAATCTAAAAAACACATAGACCTCTTCTATACCTATGCTTGTTTTGAAAAGCTGTTTCATAATTTACTTAAAAAGAACTTAAATAAAACTGCAACAGTGCTTAGGAACCAACAATTTTTGGTTAGAGATACGGTTGGTTTAGTTTTGCAAAATATAAAAACTAAAAAATACTTGATACTGAAACGCTCAACAATATCTAATTATTGGACTGTTCCGAAAGGAGGAGTTAATCAAGGCGAGACATTTAATGCGGCATTAAAGAGAGAATTGTTTGAAGAAACAGGGATAACTAAATTTGTTATAAAAGGGGAAATTCCTTCGTTGAATCATGTATACAAAAATGAAAATGGCTGCATAGTAAAAGTAAAAACACACTTATTTATTGCCCAAACGCCCGACATAGAGATTACTCTTTCAAGCGAACATGCAAGATTTAAATGGGTTGATAAGAAACAATTTTTACAACATTCAAAAAATAAAATTAATTTACTTATTGCTGAATATATGGTTTAATTATGGGACTTATTTTTATTTTTTTTGGGAGAAATGCTACTGGTAAATCAGTGCTTGTTAAAAATGTCCAAGAAAAGTTTAGGCTTAATGCTGTGCACACAAGAAGACTGGTTGCGGAATTAGACAAATCAAAAACAGAAAAAGAATTGCTTGCGGGGTTTGAGAAACAATCACAAACAGCATATTTAGATGCAGTTAAAGGACAAATTGTGGCAAAAAGAAAAAGAGACGGGTTGATTATTGAAGGGCCATTTTCTTTAGCCGAAGTAAGAAAGATTCAGTCTTTCTTTCCTCAAGATCAAATTGTTTTAGTCGAGCTTGATTCAACTTCACAGCTCAGATTGAAGCGTTTAATGGCAAGACATAATCTCGCGCCTAAAGAAGCCTATCAACATATGCAAAAAAGCGACGGAATTAGAACAAAAAGAGGAATAACTTCTCTTGAGCAAAATCCTAATGTTGTGGTTACAAATAATGCCGGATTAGATGAGCTCTATCGTCAATTTCATGAAAAAGTCTTATTCCATCAAAGAGAAAGATTATTAACTGTACTAAAAAACAGGACAAGAAAATTATCTATTTCCTCAAATAAACACAATACTGCTCACAAAAAATAAATTGTCAAAAAGATTTTTTTTGAATTTTTACTTAAGTTTTCATTTAAATACTCGCGGCTTATAAAGGGACCAAAATTTTGTGTCTCTTCACCTATTGGGAAAAGAACAAACAAAATTGCATTTTAACAAATAGGTTTATAAATCTTGACAGCACCTAATAGATATAGCAATTTTTGATTGCCTGGTGGCAATGATTGCTAGAGTATTATTGATCAATTGGTTTCGACTAATTGGTGCAAGTTCTCGCACTGAACACCTTACTTTTAGTAAGATTCGGATGTGTTTTATGTGATTAAGCCCGTTTTGGGTTTATGATGTAAGTCCGATAATCGCTAGCTTTGGCTGTCGATGATTCGGCAAGTGAGCACTACAGTTTTTTGTAGTGTGATGTTGGTTAGTGGTTTAAATGTGCATAATTTATGTACAACCATATAATTGTAAGAAGCAAAACTCAAAGCCAATTTAATTAGGTTTCCACAATCAATACTATAAACGCCAGAACAAAATTCAAATTTTTTGAAGAGTAGTTCGAGGAAGTATGGATTAATTCCAGCTGATCCTACTGGCGGGAACCGCTATCGAAATCCGGCTCAAGACATGCAAGTCGTAAGTGCTCAGTAAGAGTGCTTGGCGAACGGCTCAGTAACACGTAACTAACCTACCTTTGTGAACAACCAATCCCGGGAAACTGGGGACGATGTTGTGCAGACAAACTATACTGGAATGTTGGTTTGTTTAGAGGACGCAACCTATTACTGGTTGTTGTCGCGCAAGGATGG
>CAZPWC010000008.1:0-39059 GCA_964590155.1 uncultured archaeon | reverse complement strand
AATTCAACCGAACACTTAAATTAATAAAAAAACCGCAAAATTTGTTGTTTTTAGCGAAAATCCACTATTTTTATTCTTTTCTTTGCAAATCTATATTGGTGTTTGGTTGAAAATATTTGATTTTATTGATAAATTAAGAGCAAAACAAAGTGACCAAAAAGAAATTGCTTTAAAAAAACACAACGAAAAGAAAAAAGACTTGGGAACCTGTGTACCTTTACACGCCCTTTCTGAAAAAGATAGAAAAAAAAGATTACAGGAAAACGATTCACTCGAAAGTGACTTAAAGAAAAAACCAAAGACAGAAGAAGAAATTGATTTTATTGATAAAGGACAAAAAAAAGAAACAAAGATAAAAGACGAACTTGATTTACCAACTTTTGGACAAAAAAAAGACAACCCAAAACCAACAAACCTAATAGAACTTGACGAAATGACACACAAACAAAAAGCTTTTGCTGAAGAAAAAAAAGAAATAGAAGAACAATTAACAATCCCTGTAAAAGAAAAAGCAAAACCGATAAGAGAAACAACACACGACAGCACTAATTTATTCAAAGTAACAGGATTTTATGATTTCGGCACAACAACAATGATTTCAGGAATAGTTGAGCGAGGAACAATATCAGTAAAAATGAAGGCAGAAACAAACGGGAAAGAAATGGAAATAACTGAAATAAAGATGGGTTCAACAAAAATAAGAGCCTTAAACAAAAATGAAGAAGGCTCACTTTTCATGAAAACAAAAGGAAATCCTTTCATAAAATACGACGACGTACTAGAGTTTAACTAAAACCTCTTTTTTGAGCCAAGCACTTTTCAAGGCAAAAACGCTTTTTTGAAAGCCAACAAGAAGTCTTTAATACCTTACCAACGCAAATTTTTCTATTAACCAAAAACTTAAAGCAAAGCGATAAGTTAGAAAAAAGCACGGGTAGGGAAGTGGTCAAACCCGCTAGACTCAAGATCTAGTCGCTTAGTGCGTTCAGCAGTTCGAGCCTGCTCCCGTGCATCTTTTTTGTAAAATTTAAAAACGTAACAGTTGGTTTCATGGCAAAAGTAAGTGTTTTAGTTGAAGGAACAGCGGAACAAATTAACGGCGGATGGATTGCAAGTTCCACTGTTGTTTTAGTGGAGTCCGCAGGCAAAAAAATAATTGTTGACCCAGGCTGTGATAGAAAAACACTTTTGTCCGTTTTAGAAAAACAGAAACTCGCATTAGACAGCATAAATTTTGTTTTATTAACACACAGTCACACAGATCACGCACTGCTTGCAGGAATTTTTGAAAAAGCAAAAGTTATAACCCCCGTTGAAATATATGAAGACAGCACACAAAAAGAATACAAAAGTGATTTTTTAGGAGAAGGATTAAAAATTATTCCGACACCCGGACATTGCTTAGAGCACTGCTCACTAATTGTTCCAACAGAGAAAGGAACTTTTGCGATTGCAGGAGACTTATTCTGGTGGACAAAAAACGAAACACAAAAACTTGATACTGAAAAGATAGATGATGCTCACCCAAGTGAAACAAATATGAAAACACTAATTGAATCAAGAAAAAAGATTATGCAAATAGCGGATTACATTATCCCAGGGCACGGAAAAATGTTTAAAGTTGAAAAGTGATTTTATGGAATGCAAAAAAGAAACTAATTTGAAGAACTGTAATTGTTCCTACCCTTGTGAAAGAAAAGGAATATGTTGCGAATGCATTGCTTATCATAGGAAAAGAAAAGAACTGCCAGCATGTTATTTTAAAAAAGAAGAAGAAAAAAATTACGATAGGAGCATGGAGAATTACTTAAAACAAAACAAGCATTGAAATTAAGTACTCATTTTTTTCCAAAGTCAGGCAAGTATTTTGGTTCTTTTAAACCAGGAATATCCATTACTAAAGGAATATCAAAGATAGCATATTTTGCATAATAAAGTTCTTTGTAATCATGTTCTTTTAGGAATTCTTCAACACGAAGCATTCCGCGCAAGTACAAAGCATCCTTAAAAAAAGAGCCAGGTTTTTCCTGATCTTTTGTTCCTCTTTTAGCGCGCAAAGTTAATCTAAAAGCATCATCTTCAGAAAAATACTTACACATCTCTTGATAGGTTTCACAAAAACAATGTTTTTGTGCTGTATGAATAGCAATAACTCTTCCAGCGTACTCTTTTACTTGCTTTTCAGAACTAACCCCGCGAAGTTTTTCAATACAAACGGCCAACCCTTCTTCTGTTTCAGTAGTCTCGCGAGAAAACCCTTGTGCTAAAAGTTTGTAGGGTTGCCTTAATCCGTTTTCATAACGATAAATATGTGTTTCTACTTCGTGAGCGATTAATCTTGCAAGCATTTCTTTTGAAAAAACCGTATCATTATTCACGAGCACTTCCTTAGTAGAATTAATAACAGCAAATCTTGCCCCTGAAGGTTCTCTAATTTTCACCATGTGCGAAAGTTTTTTTTTCTCTAAAAAATGATTTATCTCACTAACAGCAAAATCAAGTGATATAGGAGTAAACTTTTCTTCAACTTTCTTTCCCACAAGCTCTTTTGCAACAGAAAGAGTTCCATGATCAATTACGCCATAATAGGATTCAGAGTTCCCTGAAAAATTTGCCGTCCCGACCCCTTTTATCATTTCAATCCTGTCAAGCAAGTCAAGTATTTCTGATTCAAAAATAACTCCAAGTTCATCCATTGAAACCTCTTTTATCATTTCTTTTAACTCGCGAACATAAATATCAAGGACGGGGTTCATTGTGAAATAAGAATAAAGAGGATTTCTTGGAACATAAGAAAATGAGGGGTCATAATTTTCACCCTTAGCAAGAAGCTCAAAAAACTTTGACTTTTGTTCCGCAGAATTTTGGGGGTTAATAAACTTCAACAAATTTGTTTCAACAGTACCTGCCATTTGGAAAAGCTTTTGGTCAAGTTTTGTGTAATCAGTAAAATCCGTTTTCATAAAAACAACCTAAAGATAAAAGAAAAAGAACAATTAATTACTTTGCTTTTGCATTGCTTTTACTTTACTTTAAAAAAATTAAGAATTGCTTCGCTTGGCGAGAGATTTTTCAAACATCAATCTAACCCATTCGTGAATAACTGTCAGCCCTAAAAATTTCATAAAAGGGCCTGGCATAAAATTGACTTCAATAACAACCCACTTATTTTTGTTAAGCATCAAGTCAACAGCGCAAATATCCAGCCCCAAAAGTTTTGCTGATTTTTGTGCAATAGCAATCAGTTCAGGAGAAGCATTCATTAGGTGAGCCGAACCCCCTCTAGAAATATTAGAGCGCCAGTCCCCCTTCTTAGAATTTCTTTTCACAGCTAAAACAAGATCGCCAATAACATAGCACCTAACATCAAATTTTTTCCCTTTAATAAATTTCTGCGTACTGATAAATTCTTCAAACAAAGTAACCGTGTCAAGAATGCTTTCCATTTGTTCACGCTCGCGTACTAAAACAACGCCTTTTCCAGCAAAACCAGAAATCAATTTCATTACAAAAGGATAACCTGTTTCAGAAACAGCCATTTCGGCTCTTCTTGAAGAAATAAACAAAGTGCTTACTACACCTGGAACATTATTGTTTGATAAAACTTGAGAAGTAAAATATTTGTGATTAGTTACTTGAAAAGCCCTCAAAGAAACAGGGACATAGGCTTTTGCTGATTCAAGTGCTTTTAAAATCGGTTCAGCCAGCAAGAAGTCTACAGAAGAAACACGCGGATAAATAACATCAAAAGCTAAAAGGTTTTTTCCTTTGTAAAACAATCCCACTCCCTGATCAGAGGTCTGAATCTGAATTTTATCAACAGGAACGCAAGCAACTGATTCAAATTTTTTCTTAGCCTCTTCAATTAATGCTGTCACAGTAGAGTGCTTCGCTTTTCTGGAAATTATAATTAATAAAGAAGGGGATTTCATTTGAAAAACCCCCTAAAAAATGTTTTTGAGAAAATACTTTTGAAGCTTTTTAACTCAGTAAAAATACTTTTTCTCTCAAGCTTAGATATTTTTTCCGCAAACAAATCAGCCGCAAAAGACTCAATATTTTCTGAACAAACAGAATTAAATGATTTGAAAGGAATTTTTGGTTCAACAGAAACAATTTTTCCTTTGGAAAGATCCACTCGAGCAATATCAAGTCCGCATGTTTTTGTTGCAAGTAAAACATTTTCTTTCTCCAAATCAGTTAATTTGTAAAAAGACCCCTTTGACAATTTTTGCGGAGTGTTATCAACTAATTTTCTTTTAATTGAGAAAATATTAGTGCCCACAACAGCGCAGGAAATAAGATCAGCTTCAATAAATTCACGCAACATAAACCCGTCAACTTCTTTTTTTATACTGTTAACAAAAGAAGTCAGTTCTTTTACGTTGTTAGCAATAATTGATTGTTGAACATCTTTACCAACAAAAGATTTTGCAATCAAGGGATAAGACACTTTCTTTGAAATTAGCTCAATATTTTTGCCAGAACCAGAAATAATTGCCCTTGGCGCGCTAACATTATTCATTGCGAGCGTAACAAAAAGCAAAGGCTCATTTTGACTCAAGTAAAAAGAACCCGGAGAAGCATTAACATAAAAACCGCGAGAAGACAACTCTTCAATTAACGGTTCAACAAAAGGAGCCAAAGTAGGGGAAGCAATCAAGTAAACCGCATCATAATCCTCTATATTGTCATTCACTAAGCGAATAATTGTTTCATTTTTCCTACTAACCAAAACAACTTTTGATAAACGCAAGTACTTTGCTTCAATTCCTTTTGCGCCAAAAGAAGAAATAACCGAAACAGCTTCCTTCATTTTCTCGGCTAAAACAAGAACTTTCATAAAAAGAACCTTCAAAATAACGCTACTAAGATAATGCTCATATAGGAGCATAAAACATATAAACCTCTTCAAAAAGCATTATTGGAAAATAAAACAATGTAAAAGAAAAACTTTTTTTAAAACCAAAGGCTTAATAACGAAAAAACCCTATTTTTTCTGAGAACTCATATGGATAAGAAAAGAGTAATAGGGTTAGTTGAAATAATAGAACTTGTTGGCTTTAAGGGAAGCGTAAGAAAAAGAGCACTATTTGATACAGGAGCGACAAGATCAAGCGTTGATGTTAGAACAGCAGCACGCGCAGGAATTGGACCAATAGTTTCAAGTGTGAGAATAAAGTCAGCAAGCGCGCCTAAAGGATATATGAGAAGAGCAATTGCGGAAGCAACAATAATAGTTAAAGGAAAAGCGGTAAAAACAAGAGTCAATCTTGAAGACAGAGAAGGATTACCCTATTCTGTTTTGATAGGACGCGACGTCATCCACAATAACTTTATGATAGATGTAAGCAAATCAAACAATAGTATAAAATCACAAGACACTAAAGACAAAAGAAAAATTATTGATTAAAAATAATTTTTAATTAAAAAGAAGGGAAAAAATGGGCGAACTAGTTATCGAAGAATTATGTTGCCATGACATGGTTTCAATTGACCAATTAAGCGCATTATTTCCAACGTGGAAAAGAAAATCAATCCTAAAAAAACTAAAAGACACTGAAAGAGGGAAAGATAAAAGAATAGTGGCAAAAATCGATGGCAAAATGATAGGACACCTCAAAATTGTTTTTGGAAAAGGACTACACAAACACCGCACAACACTAACTTCCCTAATGGTGCTACCCGAGCATAGAAAAAAAGGCATAGCAACAGCGATAACAAAATTTGCTCTAAAAAATCTTCCTGAAAAAACAAAACTGGTCCTACTTGAAGTTGATGAAAAAAGCGAGCCCGCAATTAATTTATACAAAAAACTTGGTTTCAAAGAATACGGATACTTAAAAAAAGCTTCAATCCTTCACGGGAAAATAATAAACAATCTACTTCTAGAAAAAAGTGTTTAGGAAAAAAACAAACTTCCCCCTCAATTTAACTTACTTGGATTGGAATTAGTCACAAAGTTTTTGCCATGATTAGGTTTAAATACTAAAAAAGGATTGTATTGGTATGTTTTACAACTTTCTAAAGCCGAAAGAAGTGTTTGAAGAAGCAATAAATACTGATGATTATTCAGGTGCTGTACTAATAGCTTTTGTTGCAGCAGCAATACTTTTTGTTGCAGCATTCCTCTACTCTAATGACTTATACGCTTCTTTCTTTACAGGACTAACCCTACTAATCCAGTGGTATGTTTTGACAGCAATTCTTTACTCTTTTGAATTTATGGTGAAAAATAAGCGAAGAAAAATTACCGAAAAGACATTTAGAGAAATCGCTACAGGAACAGGAAGGTTATGGACAATCCCACTCATCCTAATGGTGCTTGTTTTAGCAACAGTAATACTAAACAATGAAGTAATATCATTGCTTGTAGTTTTAGCATTTTCAGTACTTAGCTTGCTTTATTTGTACAATCTTTATGTTTTGATAAAAGTAACGCTACAATCAACCACAAAAAGAACTGTTGTGGCTTGGATTCTTGCAATAATTTTACACAGCCTAATCGTTCTAACAATTCTAATTGTTTTAGGAATAATATTCTAAAGTAGAACTACTGTTCAAAATCAAGAATAATACACTAAGTTAGAGAGAATATTTTAAAAGAAAGTAAAAGAAAACCATTAAACCAAAAACAAGGCAAATTTACTCAAAAACGGATCAATTTTAATGTCAAAAAAAGGCTTATTTGGGCTTAAAATGGGGCAAAACGCTATTTTAAGCTATTAACTAAATTGCATTTTGCCGATAAAAACCTTTATAAACTTTAATGGGCGGGATTTGGATATGAAGAAATTATGCACTGATTGCAAGGCTCGTTTCGAAGTAAAATTTGATGACTTGGAAGAAGGGGACAGCATTAATTGCCCCGAATGCAACTTAGAATATACTATGATTCTTGACAAGAAAGGAAAAAACAAACTTATTGAAACAAAAATACTTGAAATGGAAGATGATAGTGAAGACGCTGAAGATCCTGAAGAGGATTATGAAACAGAAATGGAATAAATGAGCGAAGGAAAAAAACCTTAAAACAACACAATTAAAAATATTGAAAACGAATCCTATTTATGACCCCAGTTGTTCCAAAGCAAAGGAATTTTTTGCAAAGACTTTTTGCCAGACCAAAAAGACCATTAAGTTTGAGAGTTGAAGGAGCAAGACAAAAAGCGCGAACATTAATAGCACAAAATAGAACATCCATACGAGCAACACAAAGATACATGGAGACAAACCGACAATCAATGGGATCAATAGAAAGAGCTCAAAACAAAGAAGAAATTGAAGAGACCCAAAGAAAGATAAGAAGATTACAAGGAAAAATGCGAAAAATCAACACAATAAAAAGAAGAGGAATATAAACACAATAACTCAAGTGATATTATGGTATTAAAGTTTTTCAACTCTTTTGGAAATACATTGGAAGAATTCAAACCAATAAAGAAAGATTATGTCGGGATGTACACTTGCGGACCGACAATATACAATTACATTCACATTGGAAACTTTAAGTGCTACTGCTGGGAAGACCTCATAAAAAGATACTTGTTATTCAAAGGATATAAAGTAAAACAAGTAATGAATTTTACTGATGTTGATGACAAAACAATCAAAGGGGCAATCCTAAACAAAGAAACCCTTTTAGAATTTACTGAAAAATACAAGAAAGCTTTTCTTGAAGATGTAAAAGCGCTAAACATTTTGCCCGCAGAAATTTATTGCTCTGCAGTAGAACACATCCCTGAAATGGTTACATTAGTGCAAAAACTATTAGACAAAGGATATGCTTACAAGGGAGAAGATAATTGTGTTTACTTTTCAATAAAAAAATTCCCCAATTATGGAAAACTTGCAGGAATTGATGTAAAAAAATTAAAGGATGGGGCAAGAATAAAACAAGACGAGTACGAAAAAGAAGGGATTGGGGATTTTGCTTTGTGGAAAGCGTGGGACGAAAATGACGGACCAATATTTTGGGAAACAAAATTAGGGAAAGGCAGACCTGGCTGGCACATTGAGTGCTCCGCAATGAGTATGAAATATTTAGGAGAAAGTTTTGACCTCCACACAGGAGGAATAGATAATAAATTCCCGCACCACGAAAATGAAATAGCTCAATCAGAAGCAGCGACAGGAAAAAAATTTGTAAAATACTGGATGCACACAGAACACTTACTTGTTGACGGAAAAAAAATGTCAAAAAGTTTAGGAAACTTTTACACAGTAAGGGACCTAACCCAAAAAGGGCTAAAACCAATGGCGATAAGATACACTTTTTTGAATACTAATTACAGACAGCAACTAAATTTCAGCATTGAATCAGTAAAAGACGCTCAAAAAACACTTGACGGATTGCAAAACTTTATTTCAAGGCTAAGAGAGGTAAAATCAGAAAAAAATGATGACACAATAAAAGTTCTAACTGATGAAGCGCTTAATGGATTTACTGAAGCAATGGATAATGACCTAAATGTTCCAGAAGCAGTTACATACATATTTGATTTTGTTAAAAAAATAAACAAAATGATTGATGAAGAATCAATTGGAAAAAAATCCGCACAAGAAGCGCTAGAATTTATGAAAAAAATTGATTCTGCCTTAGGAATACTTAATTTTACGGAAAAGTACTTTGAATTAACAGAAGAACAGCAAAAAATGATTGAAGAAAGAACTGAAGCAAAAAAGAAAAAGGATTGGAAAAAAGCTGACGAAATTAGAAATACCTTACTTTCAGAAGGAATAGTACTTATTGATAACAAAGATGGAACAGTAACAACAAAAGCAAAAGAATAAACTAAAATAAACTACAAGAACGCTTTGATAGTTTTTCTATTTTGCCAAAAAAGCGTCGGCAAAACCTTTAAATAAGAAAAGAAATTAATACATAAAGAGAAACGGGGTATGACTAAATGGTTCAAGAATTCTTTATGGAATTAACCGTAGTAATAATAGTCGCCACTATATTGGGAATTATATTTTCCAAATTAAAACAACCGGTAATACTTGCGTTTATAGTAACAGGAATTGTTCTTGGCGCCTCATTTCTAAACGCAATAACTTATTCTGAACTGTTAAACATTTTTTCTGAACTTGGAATTGCTTTCCTTCTTTTTCTTGTAGGAATAAGTCTTGATCTAAGAATACTAAAAGAAATAGGAAAAACCTCAATAATTACAGGAATAGGACAAATTGTTTTTACAACCGTAATAGGATTTATTATTGCTACTTTCTTTGGATTTGGCTTTATTGAAGCATTATACATCTCGGTTGCTTTAACATTCAGCAGTACAATCATAATAGTAAAACTATTAACAGACAAAAAAGAACTAAATTCCCTTTACGGAAAAATATCTGTAGGCTTTCTTTTGGTGCAGGATTTTGTTGCAATAATAGCGTTAATATTGATAAGCGCCATCTCATTCTCAACTAATTTCTCGCAACAAATAACTTTGTTTTTTACAAATATAATAATAATGATTATATTGTTTTACCTTGCAACAAAATTTGTTGTAAGAAAATTCTTTGATTACTTATCAAATGACCAGGATCTTCTTTTTTTAGGTTCAATTGCTTGGTGTTTCTTTTTTACAGCAATAGCAATATATCTTGGCTTTTCAAAAGAAATCGGAGCCTTTGTTGCAGGAGTAACAATCGCTTCCCTGCCTTACACTCATGAGATACTCGGAAAACTAAAATACCTTAGAGATTTCTTTTTAGTTCTATTCTTTGTAGTGCTAGGATCCTCCCTTGTTTTCACATCAACCGACCTTGTGCTAGGACCTGCAGTAGTATTTACTTTATTTGTTCTAATAGGAAACCCAATAATAGTATTTTTACTAATGCTTTTCTTAGGTTACAAAGGAAGAACAAGTTTCCTTGCAAGTTTGACAGTTGCGCAAATAAGCGAATTTTCTTTAATAATAATATTTTTGGGTCAAAAAGTAGGCCACTTATCAAACGAAGTAGTTTCCATAATCACCCTTGTAGGAGTACTAACAATAAGTTTGTCAACATATATGATAATATACAATAACCAAATATACAACTTTATTTCAGGAAAATTACCAATACTAAGAACAAAAAGGTTCTTTGAGGATTCTTTACACAAAACAAAAGAAAAAAAATACGATGTTGTGTGTATTGGTTTTGGAGAAACAGGAAGAAGAATATTTTTGGAGAGTCACTTCAAAAAACGCGATGTTCTAATAATTGATTTTAACCCCGGTTCAATGGAAGAAGCAACAAAAAGAGGATTTGACTTTTATTATGGGGATGCTTCTGATTTGGAAACAATTGAAAAAATATTGATATCAAAACCAAGAATAGTTGTATCAACCATAATGGACGTGCTATCAAATATAACTCTCACAAGAAAGCTTTATTCAAAAGACAAAAAACTGAGCTTAATTGTTTTGGCTCACACTCCAAAAGATGCTAAAAAACTGTTTAAAGAAAAAATAGAATTTGTGTTAGTGCCAACAACTATTGCTGCGGGAAAAATAAGAACAATCTTAAGCGACTTAAAGTCAAAAAAGACCTTTGAACTAAATTGGTTAAAAGAATTTGACGAATAATCTAAAAGATAAAAAAGACCCCCCAGCAGAACAGGATTCTACTAAAAACGCTGATTCTTTTTTAAAAATACTAATTATTTGTTACCCAAAAAAAATCTTGAGTAACCAATAAAGATGAACAACAAATAAAGCACAGCAAATTGTTGAAAGTAAAGATCATGAAGCAATGTTAAGAAAGGAGCTGCTTGATCACCTACATTAACTATAACTAGTAAACCTTTCAAGAAAGTTGCCACAATCCACAAACCAAACATTATGCTTGTTGCCTCAATTATTGGCTTAACATATTTTAACTTCTTTCGATAAATTGGGTAAACATAGTCCCACAAAGAAATCAAGAAAACAAATCCCACAATAACTGACCAGTAAGTTGTCAAAAAAAGGCTAATATTAGATAAGATATCCATATTATTTGAGGCATTAAAATAATCAATTACCCAAACAGCAATAAAAATAGCCAAAGCAAGAGCAACACTCGCTGCAATTACCTGAAAAACTTTCTTTATATCTAAATCCTCGTCATCATAATGAATAACCATCAACACACCTGACAAGTAAATGAAAATCAAGTATAAAAAGATTTGCCCCGAACTTTAAAACAAAAAAATCAGAAAAAAACTACTTCATTAGAAAAAAAAGAGTACTCATTTCCATGTTTTTAGCGCGATAGAAAGTTCTTTGCTTTTTTTTGCATACTCAGAAGGCAATGCGCCAAACATTTCAGCATCAATAGCATCACGCATTGCTTTTGCCCCTGCAAAAGAACCTAAAGGATGCCCGTGAATTCCCCCGCCAGCTTGAATAATAATATCTCGGCCCATTGAATGAATTAAAGGCCTGACACTACGCGGATGAATTGCCCCTGAACAAATCGCAAAAATTGGTTTCAAATTAAGCCAATCTTCCTGCAATCTGTGCTTGAATGTTTTTTGAGTAATAATTTTTTGTTCAATTTCTTCACCCAAAGAAATTGTTTCGGGTCCTTCTTTCCCGCCAATTCCGCCAACTTGAAGCTGATCAACTCCAATAAGGCGACAAAGTTTTGCTAAAACAAGCATACTCATCCCATGTTCTGGACTTTTTGTAAAAACACCGTGACCTGTTCTATGCCCATGCAAAACAACGCGCAAATCTAGTGCTCTTAAATCTTGTAAAGCGGAAAATCCAATTGAACAAACATCCACCAAAACAAATTCATTTCCTTGAGCAACAACGCTTTTTGCCCTCTTAATCATCTCGCGATAAGGGGCTGTGATATTTGGGAGGTATGCTTTTCTTTCGCCTGTTGCTTTTTCAGCAAGTGCACGCATTTTCAAAACTTCTTTGACACGCAAGTTAAAGTTATTTGTCGGCAAAGAAGTGAGGTTTTCATCATCGGAAACAAAATCGCAACCGCCCGCCCAAGATTCGAAAGCTATTTTTGAATAAGACGAAACATCAAGTCCTACTTTTGGTTTAACAACCGCACCCAATAGAGGTCTGTGTTGAACTCTCATCAAATAACGAACACCACTAATACCATAATGCGGACCGAAATAATTTCTAACAAAACTGCGAGGAAACTCTATGTCCAACAATTTGAGTGACTTAATTTCTTGCATAGCAAAAATATTTCCAGCAACCACACTTAATAATTGAGGAATATTATTTGATTCAAATAAACCAGAAGGATAAGCCACCTTTATTGTGTGACGTGATTTGTTCATTCTAAAAACTTTCGGAGAAAAATGACCAAACAAAGTTTCTTCCAAAGTGCTTAAAGTAGTCCAAGAACCAATTCCTGATTCGGAAGCAATTTTTTTAGCAACAGTTTCAAAAGAAACACCGCGAATAGGAAAAACTAAGTACTCACAAACAACATCATCGCGGTCAGGAGAATATCTCAAATCAATATATTCTTTTGATTCATCAACAACCATGCTCAACACCAAAACAATATGAATTTTGAGGAATAAAAAACTTACCCAAATAAATAATCTTTAAAAAAACTACTCAAAAACAATTTTTCTAAAAAAAACAATTCATGCTAAAAAAATTCTCATTAAAATAATTCTCACTAAAAAAATTCTTGCTAAAAAAGCAACTATTTCTTTTCAGGAGACCCTTGAGCGCGAAAACCTTTCGGCTTGCGACCAAAAGTAACTGGAATTGGTTTATTCCCAGTCCTACTCATTTTTGCGGCAAGAATATGTAAACGCATTGCCTTGCTTAATTTAGGACCTGAACCAAAACCGGCTCCAGAACCACGGTTGGGACCCTTTCTCTTTTGTATTCCTCCCGGCATAAAATCAACTCCCCCCAAAATCTTACTTCTTTAATGCTAATCTAATATCTTCATCAGTAACGGTTTTTCGACCAGCGTGCTTCGCGTAAAGAGAAGCTTCTTGGGCAACCTTCATCCCGACATCCTCTAAATGAAGCGCAAGCTCTTTTGCCGCACTCTCACTAACCCTAATCCCCGCAGCCTTTCTAATAATCCTATCCACAGCCGCTATTGGCAATTCAGTCACAAAATCAACTCCTTTTCACAAAAAACATTCATTAAAACAATAAAACCTTAGAAGAATAAAAATCTATGCCTAAAAAGAGGAAAAAGGGGCCTCTTTGAATAGTTTTATATATTTCTTGTACCGCTATAATTGCATGGAACAATTCTTTTCTATGACAAAATATGTTTCAGAAAAAGGGGAGTTAGAAAATAGAAAAGAATGCTCACAAAATAAGTTGAACTTGTTATTGCTGCTCTTGCTCTTACTTAGGTTGTAATGGCAACGGCTCGGAAGTTTTCGAGCTTTTTGAATTAAGACCGTTGCCTATGATTTTTTAAAAAGAAAAAGCCCCAAAAAAATGGTGATAAATTATGGTGATAAGATGAGCAAAAAAATAATGATATTTGATACAACACTAAGGGACGGAGAACAAAGCCCTGGATGCTCAATGAGTGTGAGAGAAAAAGTACAAGTAGCGCAACAACTAGAAAAATTGGGTGTTGATATTATCGAAGCGGGATTCCCTGCGGCAAGCAAAGAAGATTTTGACGCAGTACAAGAAATCGCAAAAGTAATAACAAACTCAACAATCGCTGCACTAGCAAGAGCAAATCAAAAAGATATTGACAGAGCGTGGGAAGCAATTAAAGAAGCAAAAAAACCAAGGATACACACCTTCATGTCAACATCAACGATTCACTTAGAAAAACAATTTGGAATTGATCAAGAAAAAGCAAAACAAATAAGTGTTGAAGCAGTAACTTACGCAAAAAGTTTTTGCCAGGATGTGGAATATTCAGCAATGGATGCTACACGTTCAGAAAAAAAGTTTTTGTACGAAGTATTCGAAGCAGTAATTGATGCAGGAGCAACAACAATTAATGTTCCTGACACGGTAGGATATTCAACACCAAAAGAATTTGGAGAACTAATAAAAGGAATAAAAGAAAACGTGCCAAACATTGACAAAGCAAAAATTTCTTGCCACTGCCACAATGATTTTGGGTTAGCAACAGCAAATTCTCTTGAAGCAGTGTACAACGGAGCCGAACAAGTAGAGTGCACAATTAACGGAATAGGAGAAAGAGCAGGAAATGCGGCAATGGAAGAAGTCGTAATGGCAATTGGGACAAGAAAAGATTTCTATGATGCGGAAACAAACATCAACACGAAAGAAATAATGAATTCCAGCTGGTTAGTTCAAAGCATAACAGGAATGATCGTGCAAAGAAATAAATCAATTGTTGGAAGAAATGCTTTCGCGCACGAAGCAGGAATTCACCAAGACGGACTAATTAAACACAAATCCACATATGAAATAATGGACCCAGTACAAGTAGGACTAAAAGAATCAGATCTTGTTTTAGGAAGACACTCAGGAAGAGCAGCAATAAAACACAGATTGGTTTACTTAGGAATGCATATGACTGATGAAGAAATAAACGAACTATTCCCAATATTCAAAGAACTTGCAACGCAGAAAAAGGAAGTAACTAACGAAGAACTAATGGAAATAGTAAACAAACACAAAAATGGGAAAAAATAAATAAAACACAAAAGTGGAGAAAATAAATAATTTAATTGGGTTGGGCATTGCCCAAACCCTTTCTTTTAAACAATTTTTCCACACCGGCACACCACTTAGAGAACCTTTAAAACCCTTCAAACTAAATATTCCATCATGGGACATATTTCTCACCCCTTAGTAAAACCAAATACTATTGAGGCAAGGCTGTATCAGGAAGTACTTGTTACAAGAGTAATTGAAAAAGGAAATTCTCTAGTTGTTGCACCCACTGCCCTAGGAAAAACAATTGTTGCGGTAATGCTTGCAGCGCACACACTAAAGGAATCAAACCTCAAGAAAAAAATTCTTTTCCTAGCACCAACAAAACCCTTAGCTGTGCAACACGAAGCAAGTTTCAAAAAGTTTCTTGAAATCCCCCAAGAAAAAATTGTTTCAATAACAGGAACAACAAAACCGCAAGAAAGAGAACAAACCTACCAAGAAGCGCTAATAATAAATGCGACACCACAAACAATAGAAAATGATATATTAACGGGAAGAATTGATCTCAAAAATTTTGGTTTAATTATTTTTGATGAAGCGCACCGAGCAATAGGAGAATATGCTTATGTATTTGTTAACTTACAACTACAAAAACAAAACCCCAAGTGCTTAGTGCTAGCGCTAACAGCAAGCCCAGGAAGCGAAGAAGAACACATCCAAGATGTTTGCAGAAACTTAAATATAAAAAATATTGAAATAAAAAGCGAAAGTGATGCTGATGTTAAACCCTACGTTAATGAAATAGAAATTGATTGGGTGAAAGTAGAACTCCCCCAAAGTTTTATGGTAATAAAACATTTTCTTGAAGAATTTCAGCGAAAACAATTAATTGTCCTTAAAGGATTTGGGTTAGCTGTTACAGAAAACAAAAGATTTTATAATCGAGTAAGGATTCTTGAAATGCAGGCAAAAATAAGACAAAGAATAATTACACACGGAAGTTCACAACCAAGTTTATATGTTGCGGCATCAAAATGCGCTGCATTACTAAAAGTTGCTCACGCTGAAGAACTAATAGAAACACAAGGAATAGGTTCGTTAAAAAATTATTTTGACAAAGTTGAAGATGATGGATACAAAGGAAAAAGCAAAGCAGCAAAAGCAATTGTTGCTGATGAAGGAATACGAAAAGCAATTGCCCTTACAAGAAAACTTTTTGCAGAAAATGTTCAACACCCAAAATATGAAGAGTTGCGAAAAATACTAGTCAAGCAATTTAGTGAAAAACCTAAAAGCAAAGCAATTGTCTTCAATCACTACCGTGACTCAATAAAAGAAGTTGTTGAATTTTTACAAAAAGAACCAACCATTAACGCGACAAAATTTATAGGGCAGGCAACAAAAAACAAAGAGAAAGGAATGAGTCAAAAAATCCAACAAGAAATTTTGCAAGAACTAAGGGACGGAAAACACAATGTTTTGGTTGCAAGCAGTGTGGCGGAAGAAGGACTTGATATCCCTTCAGTTGACTTGGTCGTATTTTTTGAACCAGTGCCTTCAGAAATAAGAACAATCCAAAGAAGAGGAAGGACAGGAAGATTTGCAAAAGGAAAAACAATTATTTTAATGGCAAAAGGAACTAGAGATGAGGCATTTTATTGGGCTGGAAGAAATAAAGAAATAAAAATGAAAGCAACGCTGAGAGAAATGAAAAAAAATGAAACAATCCAACAGCAAACAATTTTACAGAACTACGAGGAAAACAAAGACGAAATAATTATCTTTTGCGATACACGCGAACAAGCTTCCACTGTAACAAAAAAATTATTTGACATGCCAAAAACAAAAATAATAATGAAACAACTTGACATAGGGGATTATATTTTGAGCAATGATGTTTGTGTTGAAAGAAAAACTGTGGAAGATTTTGTCAGCTCAATGATTGATGGGAGATTATTTACCCAACTAGTTTCTTTGAGAGAAAGTTACCCTAAAGTAATGATAATTCTTGAAGGGAACGCGGAAGAATTATTTACTTTAAGAGAAATTCACAGAAACTCAATTATCGGAGCGCTAAGCTCAATCGCGCTTGATTATGGAGTGCCAATAATTAATACAAAAAACCAGGAAGAAACAGCCGAATTCCTTTATGTTATTGCAAAAAGAGAACAACTTGGACGTGACAAAGAAATCGGAATAAGATTTGGACGAAAAGGATTAAGCACTCAAGATAAACAACGATTCATAATGGAAGGATTCCCTTTAGTAGGACCACAACTTGCGCGCAACTTACTTGAAAAATTTGGTTCAATCAAATCAATAATTGACGCAAACGAAGAAGAATTACAGGAAACGGAAGGAGTTGGAAAGAAAAAAGCAAAAGGAATACAAAAAATAATCCACGCAAAATACAGTGAGAAAGAAGAAGAACAAGAACCCTTTATTGAATCAACTGGCGGGATAGAAGAACCAATTGATGAAACAGAAGAAAAAGAGGACGAATTATAATTATTAAAAATAATCAAAATCAATGGGCTAAACAAAGGACTAAGAAAAAATCCAAGCAAAAACAACCTTTAAAAACCTCTCTGTGGGTGAAATAATTATTCTGGTGAGTTTGAAGAGTGATATTTATGGTTCAATGGCATACTAAATCTAATAAGTTAAAAACAGGCGGAAAGAGAAGCACCGTTAATAGATGTGATAAGAAAAAAGCATGGATGGGCGGAACCGCAGCAAATACAAAAACTGATGCCGATGCAAAAGAAACCAGAAACGTAAAATCAGGAAGAGGAAATAGCTCAAAAATAAGAGTAACTCAAACAAAATACGCTAATGTTGTACTTGACAAAAAGACAAACAAAATGGTTAAAGCAGAAATAATTGCAGTAAAAGAAAATAATGCTAATAGATTATTTGCCCGATCAAATATTTCTACAAAAGGGGCAACAATAAAAGTAATGGTTGATGGATCTGAAAAAACAGCAAAGATAACTTCACGACCAGGACAAGACGGAATAGTAAACGCCGTTCTAATTGAATAAACCCAAAAAAAGGGCAAAAAACCACAACAAAAAAGAACAGAATTGCCCAAATATCAATTTTAAGCTATTTTATTAGGGGCTTTAAAAAGAGAGAAATAAGCCAAAAGATTTATATAGTTTCCTCGAGCCCGTTTATATATCTGACTGGTTCTAGCGAGTTTTTCGAATCGGTATTTTTGAAAAAGGGTGGTATCATTGGCTCATAAGTGTCCTGAATGTAATAGTGAAAGAATACGAATTGATCATGCAAAAGGAGAAGCTGTTTGCATGGATTGCGGACTAATTGTTTCTGAAGACGAAATGTTTGATTCAGGAAAAGAATGGAGATCATTTGATCAGGGTGACGAAGACTCAGCAAGAGGCGGAAGCCCAATGAAATACACTAAACTAAACAAAGGTTTAGTAACAATGATTGATAGAAGAGGAACTGATCTTCGCGGAAATAAATTATCTTCAAAAGGAAGAGCACAAATGTACCGCTTAATTAAATGGCACAAAAGAGCTTCTGTTTCATCATCAATGCAAAGAAACTTATCAATTGCTTTAACAGAAATGAGAAGAGTTGCTTCTTACTTAAATATTCCAGAAACACTGGTTGAAGCAGCTGCTTTGCTTTACAGAAAAACGGTAAAAAAAGGATTAATTAGAGGAAGATTAATTGAAGCTGTTGTTGCCGCAGTACTTTACACTGTTTGCAGAACATACCACGTCCCTAGAACTCTTAACGAAATGGCTGAAGCAAGCGGATTAACAAAAAAAGAAATTGGAAGAACATACAGATTTTTGGTTCGAGAACTAAATTTAGAAGTTCCATTAACAAATCCGATCCACTACATCCCAAGATTTGCTTCTGAATTAAATTTGAGCGGAGAAGTTCAAGAAGAAGGGCGCAGGATTTTAGAAGACGCTATAAAGAAAGGATTAATTTCTGGAAGAGGCCCAACTGGAGTAGCTGCTGCTGCAGTATACATTGCTGGACTTTTGAAAGGCGAAAGAAGAACACAAAAAGAAGTTGCTAATGTTGCAGGAGTAACAGAAGTAACAATTAGAAACAGATACAGAGAGTTAAAGAAAAGACTCAACATTGATGTTGCGGCTTAATTACCGCACATCCCTTTGCGGGTGAATCATATGGGAAGCTTTGTTGAACTATGTGACACTTTACAAATAACAACCGAACAAGGTTTTCCAAAAGAACTCCAACTAGAAGAGCACCTAAAAAAACCTTTTACAGCAGAACAATTCAAAAACCAAATTTTCGAATTCAAAAGCAAACCAAAAATTAGATTTTACCAACAGCCGCCTGTTCGCAATTTCCTAGTCCAAAACATTAACGGTAAATGGCTCTACTGGGGACTAATACACATTTTGGAAATTACTCACGACACGACAAATCAAACAACTTCAGGAAAATTTAAAATAATTTATATTTATACTCCTGAAGAAATGAAATACGCGCACAAACTAATTGATAGAAATAAAGAAACTGACTTTTTGAAAGTAATGTAAAGCTGAGTGGCTAAACACCACAATAAAAAAATAAAACTAATTTAGGTGTTGCGTTTTTGCAACACCCTTTTCTATTTTTTCAAAAAAATAAAAAAACTTACTCAAGAATCTTTTCTTTAATAGCTTGACCAAAGTGTCTTCCAGCTTCACCAACTTTTGCCAAAACCTTGTCACCATTTTTTAAGTTTGACACAGAAATTGATTTTCCATCAAGAGTTACAACACGAATTGTTTCAGCGTTTTGCAAAATAACCGCACCACTTTGGTTTCCAACTTTCGCTTCAATTAAAACAAGCGGCCTGTTCTCAACTTTGTTTCTTCCAATAATAACATTTTTTACTTCCCCTTTGTAATTTACACAAAGAGCTTCATCCCCTGAATTTAGTTCCAATAAATATTTTGTTTTTTCTTCAGGCATCAAAACATAAGAATGAACCGCCCCAGCGTTTACTCTAAAAGGCCTTGTTGCGCAATACTCAACTTCCATTGATTCTGATTGCACAAGAAAAAGCATCTTTGGAGAATTCCCAACAAGCATCCCTTCACCCAAACCCATAATATTACAGGTATCAACACAACTTCTTTCACCAGAACCGAGAGTTTTTACATTTGTTATTTCTGCCTCAATTAAATCAACTTTATCTCCGCTCAATGAAAAAGTTGCAACAGCATCAATTATTTCCTGACGGTTTTTCGGTTTTATCACAACACCCTTAACTCCTTTTTCTAAAACAGAAAGCATTGTTGGAATTTCTTTAACAGAGCAAGAAACATAAACACTTTCCGCTTTTGAAACAAGATTCTCCAAAGGAATTATTTTCCAATCATTTGCGTGAACAATAACTGAACTTTTTTTTGCCGATTCCAACGCTTTAGTTTCATCGAATTTAGATTTTATTTCCTGTTCAAAAAAATCGATGCCAAGTTTTTTGTCACCGTCAATAGCAATTGTCTCTATTTTCCCTAATTTGTGAACTTGCTCGCTTGTTTTTTCCGGAACAATAATTGTTTTTATTCCTGACTCAAGAGCGGAAGTCACAAGTTCCTTATCATAAGGCCTAATATCAATAATTAATTCTTTCCCGCTCATCCAATCACCACTTTATTTTTTTGCCATTTTGTTCTTTGCTTGATACTTTTATCAAAAAAATACTTCCACCAAAACCTTAAATTGCTTTCAGTGACCTGTTTTGTCCACAGGAATTTTTTCTGACACTGATTCATCAACTAAACCAGTTTCTTTTATTGCATCGTCCACTGAATAATTTTTGTGAATAATTAATGAAGTTGCGGCAATGATTTTTTTCGGTTCTTTGTGCTGGAAAGAGTTTCGACCCATTGCTACTCCTGCCGCGCCAGCATCCATTGCGTCCTTGATCATTTGCAAAACATCTCGGTCAGAGCCCTTACACCCACCCGCAATTACAACAGGAACAGGACACCCTTCAACTACTTCTTTGAATGATTCTTTTGAACCAGTGTAATTTGTTTTTACAATATCAGCACCTAACTCAGCACCAATACGAGCAGCCATTTTTACTACTTCAACATCTTTTTCGTTTTTTACTTTCTCTCCGCGAGGATACATCATCATCAATAAAGGCATTCCTAATCTTTTACAATCCCTTACAATTTCTCCCGCCTCAACCATCATTTTTCCCGTATCTTTTGCGCCCACATTAATATGAATGGATATTGCATCTGCGCCAAGAGAAACAGCTTCTTCAACAGTTGTCACAATAACTTTGTTCAATGGATCTGGACTCAAAGAAGTTCCTGCGCTTAAGTGAACAATTAAACCTAAATCTTTTCCAGTCCCCCGAAAACCCGCTCCAACCAATCCTTTATGCATCAATATCGCGTTCGCTCCAGATTCCGCAATAGTTGACACCGTTCCTTTCACATCAATTAAACCAGGAATAGGACCATCAGAAATGCCGTGATCAATCGGCACTATCAAATACTTTCCTGATGCCCTATCACTAATTCTCTGCATTCTAATTTGTTTTCCAATCACAAAAATTCCCCCAACGCTTGATCTATTATTTTGAGAAACGAAAACCTAATTAATCAATCCAATGAACATTGAATAAACCAGGTTTTATCCCTTAGTTTATTCAAAATAATAGAAGCCATAGCTAAACCAAAATTGCTGACTAGCACTAATTGAAATAGCTTGACTCATTTAGAAAAATACGATTTGAGAGTATTTAAATAGAACCAAAAACAAGGTGTAACAAAAAATACATACTAAAAAGGGTGAAAAATGCAAAAGAACAAAAAAATTGGCACAAATTTTACCCCAAATTTCTTTTGAATACCCTAGCAAAAAAAGCCCTAACAATAATAATAAATAGCACAAGAACTAAATCTTTATTATGCCTCTAAAACGGGCTAAACCTGCCGTACACAGAAAAGCGCCAACGAGACCCGCGCAAGAAACCCAAACTATAGTAAATGGGAGACGCGTTCAACTATTAACTAACGCAGGAATAAAAAGACCCCTAATCGAGATAATTTTTTCAAGAAAACCAGAAACTAATGAAGTAATGCTTAAGCATTATTTAACTCTAAGTTTGAGACAAAGAGAAATTTTGAGAGGATTACATCACGCAATTAAGCACCGCAAAATAAGAAGCAAAATACCTCCAAACTTGGAGTGCTTAATGCAATTAAAATCTACAGAACAACTAATGGGAAGAAAAAAAATGCTTCAAATTGCAAAACAAGTAAGTGACGGAACAAAGAAGTGAAGAGTATGAGTTTTAGTGGAGTTATAAGAAGAGTTAAAAGAAAAACTATGGTGGCTGTAGGTAGAAAAGTTAAGTCAGCGCGGATAAAGATGTTTTTGGAAAGAGGAACCACAAATGTAACAAGCGGTCGGGACAAGTATGATACTGCAACAAAAAAAAGTTATGCGTTATATGGCAGAAAGTTACTAGACGGATTTGACATTAAAACTCTTTGCTTTTCTCAAGGACAAGAATTTAGAGTAAGTTCCCATGAACCAATACACGAATCACAAAATGCGCTTAAACTTTTTTCTGTTGGAGAAAAAACACTTGAAAAAATATCAGGCAAGGTGGCTCAAATAGGGTTAGGTTTTGCTCCTGAAGAAGTAATAATTGAGGCCATGCACACAAATTCTTATCTAAAAGTTGAGTTAAATCGATTTAGAAGAGCAACACATACCCCTGCATTAAATTATTTGCTGAGAATGGTTGAGATAAAAGCCAGAGGAAAAGGATTCAAACGAATCAAAATAAGGCGACCGGAAACACTTCGATGGTACCAGACAGAAAAAATATTCCCAAGCAGAGGAATGACTAAAAAAGAAGCACAAGCACAAATGAGAATCCTTTACAACAAAATAGCAAAAGCGGAAGGATACACAAAACAAGGAATGTTTTATGTTAAAGAAATATAAGTCAAAAAAACAGCCAAAGAAATACTATTATGTATAAGAACCTCTTTTTTGTGAAAGCTTATTGTTTTTATTTCTTTTGATTGTTATTCTGTTATGGCTTCAGAACTATCAACCCTATTTTCTACCGCAAAAAGAAATTGTTTTTTGTGCCACTCTTATAGGAATTTTCGCTCTACTGACGATCAAAGAGAAATGGCTAGAACTACAACAAGAAGAGCTTATGATTTATTGAAAGTTGCTTTTGAAGAGATGCGAATAAAAGACGCTCCCCTGTCACAACTTGAAGCAATCAGAGCGGCAAAAGTACTTTCACTAGACGCGCTTGATTCTTGTGATACTTGCGATAAACAAAGACCAAGAATAAAAGAAATACTAATTGAAGTAAAATAAAAAAATGATGGCCATTAATTGTGCGAAAATAAATTTTGTCGCAAAAATAAACTTCACCAATTACTATTTATATTAGAAAAAACATGTGATGACTATGCCTCAACCAGGAACCCACAGCGGAGAAAGACCCAAACCAGCCCCTGAACGACCAAAGGTATCTGACATAGAACTACTAAAAAGAAATCTTGCTGAAATTAGAGAAAGGAATAGGGAAGCAGAGCAAAGGAGAAGACTTTCTTTAAAAGCCGCCCAAGCCCGAGCAAGGCATTTGATTGAACGCGAAAGAATATTTAAAACCCCAAAGACCTAAATAAAAATAGTATCAATTTTCTTATTTTTAAGTGGTTTAATGATCGTTGCAGGAATTGATGAAGCGGGAAGAGGGCCTTGCTTTGGTCCGATGGCTCTAAGCATCGCAGTAATTGACACAGAAATTGAAAAAGAACTAAAGATTGCAGGGGTAAAAGATTCTAAAGAAATTCTCCCAAAAAAAAGAGAAAAATTATTAGAAGAAATAAAAGAAAAAGCGCTTGAATATCATACAATAATAATGGAACCAAAAGAAATCAACTCACTAATGGTACGCTATTCTCTAAACGAAATAGAGGCAATGAAAGTTGGTGAACTAATTAACAAATTGGATGAAAACCCTGAAAAAATATTTGTTGACAGCCCGGATAACCCTGCGAGCAACTTTGAGAAAAGGATACGAAAATACTTATCAAAAGAAAATGCCAAAGCAAAAATTGTTTCTGAAAACAAAGCTGATTCAAAATATGTTGTTGTTGGGGCGGCAAGTATTATCGCGAAAGTAACACGCGACAAAGAAATAGAATCATTATGTAAAAAATACGGGGACTTTGGTTCGGGATATCCTGCGGACCCAAAAACGAAAGCATTTTTAGAAAATTATGTTAAAGAAAACGAAAAACTCCCTCCATTTTCGAGAATCTTTTGGAAAACGTGCGAAAACGCTCTTGAAAAACTTGACGGGAAACAGAAAAAACTATTTTAAACCCAACAAAAAAAAACGAACTAACCAATTAAATCATTCTTGCACTTCTTCAATTGCTTGTTCCATTACTTCATTCACTTTTTGGGCAACCCCTGATTTCGAATCAGAGGATGTTTGCGCAACAGCCAAAGATCTTTTTGTCCCGAGGTCTTTTCCAAAATACTCAATGAATTTTGTTGTAGTGGTTAAAACAAATGTTCTTCCTTTTGGTTCTCTTTTTACAAATCCCTGCTCCATCAACGCCTTCAGATGGTCATAAGCTTTGTTGTTTCTATATGCAACAACCATTGCTTGGGTAATTGGTTGTTTGTAAGCAATCAACGCTAAAGTTTTCATTACACCCGCACTAAACATACTATCTTTTGCAAAGTGCTTTACATTATCCTCGTACTCTTCTTTTACACGCATCTGATATCCTACAGGCAACTCAACTATTTCCAAAGCAGTTTTTCTTGATTTATAAAAAGCAATTAATTCTTCAAGTAGAGCTTTTGTTTGCAACCGCGACTCAATATTAGCGATAGATTTTAACTCTTCAAGCAACAAAGGCTTAGGGCTCATAAAAAGAGCCGCTTCAAGAATTTTTTCCAATTCAATTCTATCCATAAAAAACACTAACTTCTACTTATCCCACAAAAAACACTAACTTCTATTTATCCCACAAAAAACACTAACTTTCCACTTAGCTCTATTAAACAAACGATAATTCTAAAGGATAAAAGATTTATTTAAATATAAACCATTCGGTTTACCACTTGGTTCTGTTGTGCCGGCAGAAAAGCAGGGGCCAGACACAAAGGTTAAAAAGAAAAGGAAACTAAGTATTTCAGGTGATAATATGGGTTATGAACACACAAATTCAAAAGGAAGAAAGTATTACTTGCATGCAAGGGGAAGATTATTCTTTTTCTCAAAAGACCCTGCAGACGGAATTGACTTACCAACAGGATACAAAGTAATTGAAAACCAAACAACAGGATTACCAATGATAAAAAAAGAATAAATAATCGGCGGTAATTTTTATGCCTCTAAGTGGACCTTTGCCTATAACGGCTAGACGAAGAAGAAATCAATTTTCGGTTGCCCCCATAACTAGAGGAAAACGGGGGCGGGTTTCCCGCGAAAATTCACTTAATGATTATTATAGCACAGGAAGAAAAGGAATTAATCTTAAGGCTTTTGTTATTGCAAGAAGAATCCCTCTAAAAACAGGTCTTTATGCCAAGCAAGGACTAACACCAAGACAAATTAAATTACGACAAGTACTTTCACTTGATAATGTAGTTTCAAGAGCGGCAGATCATGCAGTAAAAAGATTTACCACTATGGGCATCCTTCCTGCTATGGCGAAGAGTTCAGGAATTAATCCTGAAAAACTCACCTCCGCAGAACTAAAGGACAAAATGTGGGAACATGTTTATGGAGACACTATTAAAGATTTATTCAAAAGAGTTAAAGACAAAGAAAAACGCGCAGGGCTAAAAGAACTTGTGCAAAACCGGGTAAAAGTAAAAAAATATTTATCAGTCCCTCAAAGAGTTCATAGCGAACGAACTAGACATTGGGCGGAATTTAGTAAAAGAGTTGAAAAACTTGTTGGGGCAAAAGTTGATCCTGACGAAAATATTCAATCCGAGGTACAACGTATTCTTAGAAGAAGAATAAGCCCAAGACTCAAAGCGCTTGATATTGCTGTTGCAGCGTCACTATATGCTGACATAATATTAAGAACACAAGTAGAAGCATTGACAGAAAAACAGCGTGATGGATTGTGGCAAGATTCTTACAGCAAAGCCATGGAAATAACTTATCCTTTAGTAGAAGCACAAGAAGATATTGTTGACAGCGTAATCGAATTCCATAAGCCAAGAAAATAACTCCGCAGAGAGCTTAATTTGCAAAAATCACAACCCGCAACCATTTTTAAGGGCTTTTTTTCTAAATCTAAGAGGTGGTTGCATGGCTAAATTGGTAAAAAAAGAGGAAAATAACGAAAAAAGCAAGTTAGAAAAAGAACTATTTGTTGACAAAAAAAGTGCTTGGGAAACCCTAGGAAAAGAAAAGAAAGAAGCATTTGATTTAGCAAAAGAATACAAGAAATTTGTTGATAATAACAAAACGGAAAGAGAAATTGTTACAGCGGTAGAATCAATGGTAAAAAGAAACGGATATATCTCACTAAAAGAAGCAACCTCTTCCACAAAAAAAATATATGCAACTAACCATAGCAAAAACATTTTGCTAATTGACCTTTCAGCAGGCGACCTAAGAGAAGGAACAAGAATTATCGGAAGCCACATTGATACATTAAGACTTGATTTAAAATTAAACCCAATTTATGAATCGGAAACATTTGCGCTAATTAACACCCACTATTATGGAGGAATAAAAAAATTCCATTGGCTAAATGTTCCATTAGCAATGCACGGAGTTATTTTTGACAAGAAAGGGAAAAAAATAGAAATAACTATCGGAGAAGACGAAGACGAACCGGTGTTTGTTATAAGTGATTTGCTTCCCCACTTAGAAAAAATGGATAAAGAGAAACTTGCAAAAGACATTATCAAAGGAGAAGAACTTGACGCTATTGGAGGAAGTATCCCAATTGATGACAAAAAAGTTAAAGAAAAAATTAAAACTACTTTCATGAAAGCGATGAATGATAAGTACAATATAACAGAAGCTGATTTTGTTTCGGCGGAAATCGGATTGTACCCCGCAATAAAGTCAAGAGATATTGGAATTGATGCAGGATTAGTAGGGGCTCCAGCACATGATGACAGAGTTTGTTCCTTTATGGCGGTAAAATCAATACTTGATTCAAAAAAATCAAAAGCAGCGATGGTTTTATTAGTTGACAAAGAAGAAATAGGGAGTGTAGGAAATACTTCAATGGACTCAGCATTCCTTGAAAACACTTTGGACAAAATAATTAAAATGCGAAAAGAAAGTACAACTGCAAAAGAAGTTCTTGAAAGATCAAAAGCAATAAGCGGAGATGTAACTTCAGGAGCTGACCCAAAATTTATGGATGCAATGGATCCAATGAACTCTGACAGATTGGGGTACGGCGTAGCTATGTCAAAATATTCAGGAAGCGGAGGAAAATATTATGGAAGCGACGCAAACGCTGAATATGTTTCATGGATTAGACAAATGATGGAAGAAAACGAAATACCCTGGCAGTATGGAGAACTTGGGAAAGTTGATCAAGGCGGAGGAGGAACAATCGCTTACATATTGGCAAAGTACAATATGGACATAGTTGATTTAGGAATACCCGTACTTGCTATGCACTCTCCATTTGAAATAATAAGCAAAATTGATATGCTTGCAGGCGTAAAAGCGTACAAAGCATTTTTTGCGAAGAAGTGATTAAATGAAACAAAATGCAAAAATAGTTCTGATAGGGATGCTAATATTAACAGCATTCCTTTTTTCAGGATGCTATACCCCAATAGCTGAAGATAAAACTGATTATATCGGAACATGGACTTATACAGAATTACCAGAGAATATGTTTGGCGGAAAACAAGTCCAAATAATTCTTGAAATTAATAAAGAAGGAAACGGCTCATATGAAGAAATAACACAAGAGGGGGCAGTTAAACTAAGCAGCAGTGCTTCAAATTTACAAACAACAATTAGCGAAGGTAAAATTTCGATAGAATTCTATGGACTCGGCAAAACTTTTACTATTGACAAAGCACCCTATGTTGAAAATGGGTATTGGTATATGATAATAGATGGAAAAAAAATGCAAAAACAATAATGGTGAGAACAATTTGGATTTGTGGAAAAAGGTTGATTGCGTACTTTTCCGCAACTTTCATGATAATTGGAAAGACCCAAACATAAACAAATACCTTGGAACCAATGCGAGCGAAAAATTTGAAGGATACTTAATTATTTACAAAAATAAAAATCCTTTGTTTATATCACACCCCTTCAATTACAAGCAAGCAAAAAAAGAACTCAAAAACACAAAAGTGGTTACTTTCAATGAAAGAAAAGATTTTGAAAAGATAATAAAAAAAGAAACTGGAAAAAGGATAGGAATAAACGAAACATTTATTTCTTACGCGAGTGTAAAGGCATTAAAGAAAATACTGAAAGGAAAAAAACTAATTTACGCTGGGAAAGAAATCGAAGAAGCAAAAGAACAAAAAAACAAAGATGAAATAAAACTGATAAAAAAAGCCGTTACTGAAACAAAAAAAGCAATTGAATTAGTAAAAACAAATTTGCGAAAAGGAGTTACTGAAAAACAATTAAAGGAAAAAGTAAAAGAGCTATTTAGCAAAAATGGGTGCGAAACAGCATTTTGCATAATTGCTTTTGGAAACAACACCTCACACATCCACCATGATTCAAAAAACACAAAACTTGAAGAGAATATGCCTATCTTAATTGATGTGGGGGCAAAATATGAAGGATATTGTGCTGACTTGAGTGACACTTTTTGGTTTGGAGAAAAAAGCGGGAAAAGATTTGCAGAATTTGAAAAAGAAAGAAAAAAAGTTGAGGCTGCGCAAAAAGAAATCGAAAAAGTTCTAAAAGAAGGAACACTTGCAAAAGAACTTTATATTACTGCGACAAAATATATTGGAAAATTACCCCACGCAATAGGGCACGGGATAGGACTTGAAGTTCATGATGCGCCCGCAGGAATAGGGGAAAAGTCAAAATGGAAATTAAAAGAAGGAATGATACTTGCAATAGAACCAGCAATTTATAAAAAAACTTTCGGAATAAGACTTGAGAAAGATTATAAAATAACAAAAAAAGGATTTGAGGAATTATAGGTGAAGAAGATGGTTGCAACAAAAAGAACAAATTATCGGAGCAAAACAATTCGAGGAATAATAACTAGAAGACGAAGAGAAAAAATTGATTTAAAACTTGCAGGCATAACAAAGAGAAATGTTAATTGGATACAAAAATACCTCAAGCATAATGTTGTTTTGCAAGCCGCGGATGCTTTAGCTAGTGCGATAGGAAAAGGATTTAACAAGAGAGAAGAAGCTAGAGAAAAAATTGACGACCTCGCAACAGAAACAACTATTAAAGCTATCGCAGCGCAAGCATACGGTTGGCCAAGTGATTTTGTTTCAACTTGGAAAGAATTACAACACAGAATAAAGGTAGTAAAAGAACTTGGAAGAAACCCCGAGGACGACCCCCCTTCAATCCAACTTTATCAAACAGCCGAGGAAGAGCTTGGCAAAAAACAATTCCAAGAATTTCAGTATCTCTATCCCAATCTAAGAACAGCACTACTGAAAAGTGCACATCAAATGCTTAAAGAAAGAAGATGAATAAAATGAAACTATTAGAATCACAAAAAAGCATTCTCCAAGCACTAAAAAATAAAGAAATGTGTATTGTTATAGGCGAATGCGCTGTTGATTATGATGGAAGAGCACATTCAAATCTCCCGCGCGGAAAAAGAATGCTTCTAATAAAAGCGGACTTGAGCATTTCAATACATGAAAATAGATTGATCAGACCAACAAATTATATGATGAAAGCAAGCATATCATGCGAACTAAATGATAAAACAAAAACGCTTATAATTAAAGCAAAAAGAAATAATCCAAAAGAAACAATAACTGCGGAATTCACTGAAATAATTGATATTAATTCCTATGACTTGCCGGAAAGTAATGATTTACGATTAGTGGGCTCGGAAAAAGAATTAAATGATGCGTTAATGGATGATTTATCTTTTTTAGAAGCAGGGTTAAAACCAATAAATCAGCAGCAATATTTTAGAACAGGGATTTGCGATATTATTGCTGAAGATGCTAAAGGAAGACTTGTTGTTATTGAACTAAAACGAAGACAAGCTGATTATGGGGCGGTTACCCAATTAAAAAGATACGCTGAAGAAGTCCAAAAAATGAAGGGAGTAGAAACACGAGGAATTCTGCTCGCCCCAAGCATAAGAAAAAGTGCTCTTGATTTACTTAAAAAATATGATCTCGAATATTTTAGCTATGACTTTGAGATAAAAGAAAGAAGCAAAATAAAAGGAATTAACAAATCCCAAATGAAAATAAATGAATATTAAAAAACGTCTGATTGTGTTAAGGCACTTATTTTATAAGAACTTGCACAGAAAACTAATTTAATGGAACTCAAGTTTTTTTACGGTTCAAGCAACCCAAAATTGGGAGAAGAAATAACGCAAGCACTGAACATAGAAAAAGGACAGGTTTTAGTAAAAAAATTTGCTAATGGCGAAACTTATGTCCAATTTCTTGAAAATGTGCGGGCAAAAGATGTTTTTATTTTGCAAACCGCTGTTGAACCGATAAATGATGATTTAATTGAATTATTAATAATGATTGACGCGGCAAAAAGATCATCAGCAGGAAGAATAACTGCGGTAATCCCAAATTATTTTTACGCAAGACAGGACAGAAAGGCCGCGCCAAGAGAACCAATAACAGCAAAACTTGTCGCTGACTTATTAACTGCGGCGGGAGCCAATAGGATACTTACACTAGATTTACACTCCGAGCAACTCCAAGGGTTTTTTAATATTCCTTTAGACAATATGCCCGCAAGAACCATCATGATAAGGAAAGCAAAAGAAATTTCTAATAATTTCATAGTAGTTGCTCCCGATGCGGGGGCAGCAAAAAATTCAACAAAATTATCAATGAAAATGAACTGCGGACTTGCAATAATTAACAAAGTTAGATGCGAGCATAACGAATGCGAAGCACTCAATATTATCGGAGAAGATGTTAAAGGAAAAGATGCATTAATATTTGATGATATTATTGACACGGGCGGAACACTAAGAAATGCCGCAGAAATGCTGAAAGAAAAAGGGGCATTAAGGGTATTTGCTTTCGCAACACACGGGGTATTTAGCGGAGATGCTGTAGAAAAAATGGATAAATCCCAAATTGACAAAATATTTATCACTGATTCTATTCCAATGAGAAAAAAAAGCGACAAAATAGAGGTAATTAGCGTGGCGGAGTATTTAGGAAAAGCAATGCGATGCATTAATGAAGAAAAAAGTGTAAGCGTGCTATTTGAAGGACCCTAAAGCAAAAAAACGCCCCGACTAATTTAATCAATTATTTCTAAAACATCTAATTGAACACAAGCGCAAGGAACACTAAGTAAAGAAGAAACGCTGGGAGTGGTTTTCTCGCCGTCCCCTGAAATAAATTCTTTAACATAAGTCCCATGAGAAGTTCTCAAAGTTAAATTAAAGTGAGAAGAATCAATTAATTCGGCCTCAAGCAAGGTTACATTCTTTTTTCTTTCAAGAACAGCCCTTCTTTTCTCAACCCTTGAAGGTGTTTTTTGCAAAACAGCCATCTCTTTATCCAAAACCAATTGTCCTAATTTGTGTGAGTCAATTGGATTTTGGGTTTGAACAAGCGCTTTGTATATTTTTTCATGAGGATTATCTTTTAGCGGAGCAACTTCGCTTTTTGAAGAAAACTTTAATGAATTAACTGACACATCCCCTTCTAAACCCAAATTAACCTTTTTTTCTAAAGCAGATAAATCAGCAAAACGCTTTTCAGGGGAAATAATTTCCATAATAAATGGGCGGCCTTTTCCAAGCATTAAAACGTCAAGGTCTTCTCTGCCAGCACCGTGCAAAATAATATCTTTCGCCCTAAATTCTTCTTTAAAAAAATTTCCAACCAATTGTTCAACACTCTCTTCACTAAAATGGCCAGTATCTTTACAATACCAACAACCCCTCCCGTAACATTTGTTACAAAAGTACTCTGTTTGGGCAATTTTTCTTGAAAACTTGCTATACCTTCCGTAAACAAAAACCGGACTAAGTCTTAGCAATATCTTTCTTTTGTTAAAATTAATAAGTAAAACAGCGTGAGGATCATAAAACTCAATTCTTTTTTTTCCTTTAACTTCAATTACTTTATTTAGTTCCCCTTGCAGAGAATGTTTTAAATGAAACCTTGCCGCCTCGTCCTTTAAATCAATAGGCCAAGAAACCGCAACTTTAAATGAATCAATTTCTTTTCCTTCAAAAAGAACAAAAATTGTTTTAAGCAACTCGTCAAAAAGCTCTTTTTCTTCAAAAAAACCATTAAACACAAAAGGAACTTCATAATGATACTCTTTGTGCTTTTCTTTAACATTTTGCGAGCGCTTTCTCATAAATAATCCTACACAATTACTAAAAGAAGAAATAATAAACCTAGAAGAAAGCACTTATAGAAAAATCAATCCAGAGAAACAAAAAATGTAGAGCCTAGCAAGCCAAAAAAGTAAAAAAGCCTTGCAAATTAACAAAAAAAAGAAGTGGGGCAATTAAGCCGCCCCAAGCTTTTCATAGGGTAATAAACCTATTTAGTTTACTTGTTCTTTAGCTAAAGTCATTATCTGCTTTAATGCTACTACTAATGCAGCAGGAGCAGCTAAAGCAACTATTCCCTGAACGATTGCAGCTAATACTGTCCCAAGTGGAGGTACTACACTGTCAAGGATTACTAATCCGCCAGCGGTTGCACCAACCATTGTTATAGCGATAGCAGCTATCAAAAAGTCAGAGATATGCTTAGCGTGAATATTCAAGAATCCAACTATTAGTCCTAAAATAACTAGGATCAAAGTTAAAACTCCAGCCATTCCAGCTATCAAGTCAGGCATTACTGCTCCAACAATCCCTAAAACGATTGCCAAAGCTACACCTACCAAGAAAGCATAACTCCCTATTGCTTGTGAAGCCATCTTATTTCCCCTCCTTTGACTTAACAATACGAAAACCCCTATTTAAAGCTTCCTGACGAGGGAAAGTTCGACAACTGACGAGTGGTTTTACCCGTTTATATTGGCAATTCAAGCTAAAATAAAGCGGTTATATAGCGGAAATTTATTTTGACAAAATTTGGCTGTTTTCAAAGAATGTTTTTCTTTTTAAAAAAAAGTAATACTTTGGAGTTCTTATTACTTTAAATGAGGAAAAGCGCTTTTTCCTGCAAACTTTAATCCAAATTCTTCTTCAATTTTTAACAATCTATTATACTTTGATAATCTTTCTCCTCTGCATGGCGCCCCTGATTTTATCTGGCCACAACCAAGACCTGCAGCAAGATCAGCTATAAAATAATCATTAGTTTCACCAGAACGATGAGAAACTTGAACGGCCCAATCAGCAGAAAATGCTATTTTAGCTGATTCTAGTGCTTCTGTTAGTGTTCCAACTTGGTTGACTTTCAAGAGTAGAGCGGTAGCTCTTTTGTTTTCTATAGCCTCTTCAACAAATATTTTCTGAGAAACAGTCAAATCATCAGCCAAAATCTGGACTTTTTTATTAAACTTGGCAAAAAAAGCCTCCCATGACTTATAATCCTCTTCCGCAAAAGGGTCCTCAATTGAAACAATCGGATAATTATTCATTATTGCTTCATACTCATTGGACAATGCTTCTCCTGAAAGCTTATGCCCCTCAACAGAGTAAAGGGTTTTGCCTACCCCGTCCTCTTGGGCAAAAGAAGAGGCAGCAACATCTAGTCCAATAAACATTTCTTGGGAATAACCGCACCCCTCAATTGCTTTTAAAATCTCATCAAGAGGCTGTTCAACCTTACTCATCTGGGGAGCGAATCCGCCTTCGTCTCCAACATTAATAGCTGCTTTTCCGTACTTTTTTTGCAAATTCTTTTTCAACTGCTGAAAAACCTCTACCCCTGCAGAAAGAGATTCTTCAAATGTTTTAAATTTTACCGGAAGTATTTGGTATTCTTGAAAAGCAATTTCTGTCCCAGCGTGCTTTCCCCCATTAATAATATTTAGCGCAGGAACGGGCAAGCAAGGATTTCTTTTACTAAGTTCTGAAACATATTGCCAAACCTCTTTTCGTTTAGCAACAGCCCCCGCACGAGCAACAGCTAGTGAAACACCCAACAAAGCATTGGCACCTAACTTTGACTTTTGCACAGTGCCATCTTCTTTCAACAATAACTCGTCAATTGTTTTTTGCTCCCTGCAATCCTTTCCAATAACAGCAACACTCAAAATTTCATTAATATTTCTAACAGCATTACTAACACCCAAACCTCCAAATCTTTTTTCGCCATCACGTAATTCAACTGCTTCTCTTTTTCCAGTGCTTGCCCCTGAAGGAACAGCTGCTTTGAAAACCCCAAAAGCTGTTTTTACTTCACACTCAACAGTAGGATTACCGCGAGAATCAAAAATCGATCTAGCCTTCACAGCGCGAATAGAATACATAAAAACACGAAACAATAACGAACTTTAAGTTAAAAAAGGTTTTCCTTGCCCTTAAGCGAATTCTTTTTCTTTTTGAAGAGAAGTGAGTTTTTCTTTTTGTTGATTAGAAAGAACCCCTAAAGCAGAGTGATAAAATTCCTGCATTACCCCATTTTGAGCAAGCAAATATTTTGCTGATTGAATTCTTGAATGTAAGGGAAAATAATCTCTTACAAAAGAAGAAAAATCTGATTGCTTATGAACTAACCCAACGTAATCCAGCGCCGGAACTTTTTCTTTTGACTCAACAAAAAATCGCGGATAAATATTTGATAACTGCGGAGCAAAGCCTTCACAAAAACCTGTTGAATCAAAAAATAATTCGTCCGCTTCTTGAAACAATGACAAAGCCTGTTTGTACTTGGACAAAATTTTAAAGTAATCAATATTTCTTGAATAGTCAATTACCCCCAATAATCTTTCCCACCCCGCAATTTTATCAAAACCCACTACAGGAATGTTTCTCTTAAACAAAAAAGGGTTATTGTAGAGAAAAAAATCCGCTTTTGTTTGATTGAATAGTTCTTCAAAAAAATCAATAAAAGAAATTTCGTTAGTGAGAGCGGAAAAAGGAACATTCACCACACATTGTTTTGAGTAGCGTTGAGCAAAAGAAACTGATTCAGTAATTAAATCAGGGGTTTCTCCAAAACAACCAACAATTAAATTAATTTTCTTAGGGAGAGCTTCTTTAGCATAAATAATTAATTCCTGTTTTTGTTCTCTTGAAAGAAATTCTTGTTCCCCAAAAGGACTCAAAATAAAAAAGTTTTTTACTCCGCGATTCATTAACCAAGAAACGTGTGTTTTAAAAGAAATAAAATCAAGGGACAAATCTTCGTTTAGCGGAGTCAGCAAAGGCACAACCAACCCACGAACATCTTTGGATTCTACTGATTTGCCAAAAAACAAATAATTACCCCCGCTTATTATCTTCCATCCTTTTTTTGATTGCTTTAGTCATAGATTCATTCAAACTATCCCCAATAAGGACTTTTTTCATTGTTTCAAAAACAAATTTGTCAAGCGAAGCGGTATTAATTTGAGGAAACTTTTCAATCAAAATCTTTGCTGAATTAAAATCAAGGGAAAAATAAGCAAGACCGTTAAGTCTATCGACTTTGTTGCCCCTATCCACGAGATGTTCTTCAAAAAGAGCAAAATCAATTTTTGAAAAACGCATGGTGTAATAACCATCCACCCAAACATCATCCCCAAAAAGCAATGCGTCTTTTTGAGAAACCTTTTTTTCTTTAAGAACACTTTCAATAAAAACCTGTTTGAAAAATGAATCATTAAATTCAGGATCTGAAGAGATTTTTTCTCGGTAAATCTTCTGATCAGCCACGGTTTTGTTTAAAACATACTTTTCAGTGGCACACACAAAGTTCTTTTTGTCAAACTTCCCTTTCAAAAAACTCTCATCAAATTTTTTGTGGGCAACACTTTCATGAAAACCGGAAAGAACATAAAGCAGGATTTTCTTTTTCTCGCAAAAGTCAGCTAATTGTTCAAAAAAAAGTCTTGCGCGCCTCTCGTTAGGAAAAAAATCCTTGAAAGGAAGTAAAACTCCTTCCGCTTCAATAAAACAAATCTTCTTCACCCAAAACAACCCCTAACTCTAGCCAACCCCAAATCGGCGTCCTGTAAAAAACAGCATCGTTACTCTTTTATACCTGATGAGCGTATAACAAACTATGGGCTCGCGAAGATCGGCAGGATTATTTCTTGTAGGAATGGGAGTAGGAATAGCATTGCCTCCACTACCAAACGAATTAAACATGGTAAAAAATGTTTTCTGGCTTATTCTAATTTTGGTTGGAATATTCTTGATAATAAAAGAAGGAGATTAACTCTAATCCTTGGAAAAACACAGGTTTTTCCCTCACAACAAGCTATCTTTTATAAACACTTTTATCTTTTCTAACTTAGATGATAAAACGAATTTCTCTTGGCGAAAAAAAAATTATTCTTGTTGGAACAGCACATATTTCTAAAGAATCAATTGATTTAGTTGAGAAAACAATTGAAGAGGAACAACCTGACATTATCGGGGTAGAACTGGATAGAGAAAGATTGGGTCAACTTCTTTCCGGAAAAAAATGGCAAGAAACCAACATAATGGAAGTTGTAAAAACTGGAAAAACTTACTTGTTCTTATTGAACATTTTGCTTGCAAATATGCAAAAACAAATAGGCCAGCAAATGGGGATTCAACCCGGCTCAGAAATGCTTGCCGCAGTAAAAAAAGCCAAAGAAAAAAATGTTCCAGTGCAACTACTTGACAGGGATGTTAGAATCACTTTGAAAAGAACTTTTGATTCAATGGGATTAATTGAAAAATTAAAAATGGGCGGCTCAATAACGGGTGGCTTTTTAGGTTTTGGAGAAAAAGTTGATGCCAAAAAGATTGAGGAACTAAAACAACAAGATTTAATTAATGCTTTAATGAAGGATTTGGGAAAACAATTCCCTTCAGTAAAAAAAGTTCTTGTAGAGGAGAGAGATTATTACATTGCTGAAATGATAAAGCACAGCCCTGGAAAAAGAATTGTTGCTGTTGTTGGAGCGGGGCACTTGGAAGGAATAGAGAAATATATTAAGGAAAACAGAAAAATGGATATTTCAAAACTTAACGAGATACCAAAAAAAAGTAATTTAATAAAATACGCTGCGTACGCAATACCCGCTATACTTACACTAATGCTTGCATATGCTCTCTGGACTAAAGGACTTGACGCTGTTTCAGGAGTATTAATTTATTGGATAGCTTCAACAGCAATACTTTCAGGACTTGGCGCATTAATTTCACGCGCCCACCCAATCACAATATTAGTTTCAATGGTGGTTGCGCCCTTAACAACTCTCCACCCAGCACTAGCTGCAGGATGGTTTGCTGCAATCGCTGAAGCAAAATTTAATCCACCCCTAGTTAGAGACTTTGAAGAACTATCAAATGTTACTTCAATTGGCGGATTTTACAAAAACAATATTACCCACATACTAATAGTTGCTGCGCTAGTTAACTTGGGGGCAACAATTGGCTCACTACTTGCTTTGCCCGCAATTTTAGCTTTAATTGCTTAATTAGAAGAAATTTTTGGGGATTTTCTTATTTATTCTAACTTTGTTCCTTGAGGAACCGAATCATCAATGAAAGTAATTTTGTATTTGTTTTCATTGTTTTTTGCCGCAAGAATCATTCCTTGACTCTCAAAACCAGCCATTTTTCTTGGAGCTAAATTAAATACAAAAGTTGTTTTCTTTCCTTGAATTTCTTCTTTTGAATAATAAGGTTTCAATCCAGCAAGAATAGTTCTCTTTCCCTGCTCGCCAAAATCAACACTCAACTTGTACAATTTATCTTTTCCTTCAATATCATCAACACCCTCAATCAAACCAACACGCAACTCGACCTTTACCCAATCATCAAAAGATAAAACTTTCTCTTCAACTTTGGTTTCAACCTTACTTTCAACTTTAGTTGCAACCTTATCTTCAATTTTAGTCTCAGCCCTATCTTCAACTTTTGCTTCAACCGGAATTACTTCTTCAACCACAAAATCACTTCCTTTAATACAAAAAATACACGACAAAAAGCTAAAAAGTTATGCTCTTCTTGTCCTTCTTGCAGGAGCTTTTCTTTTACTTTCAACCACTTTTTTTCTTGCCAAAGCAGCTCTTTTCGCCGCAAGAACATAAACACAATTTTTTGGAAGTCTGCGTTCTTTTAATAAAAAAGTCAAAAAAGTCCTAGCTTCAATTGTAGAAACCCCCGCCTCTAGCACTACCTTTTCAAAAGGCCTATTAGCAGCGAACTTTCTTTCCATAGAAATCTTTCTTTCTATTGGAATAGAATCTAACAAATTAGCCAAAAAAACACCTAATTAATAAGTATCCAAAGTTGTTTAATAAATTAACTTTTTCTCTTACTTTTACCTTTCTTTCCTTTTTTTAATATAAGGTAATAAAGTTCCTTTCTTTTCCGCTTCCTTAATTAATTTTTTTGCGTAATACATTCTCTGAAACGCTCCAATACAAGAAATTATTGCGACTAAGTAAAGCATTTCACTCAAATAATTATATCCAAGGTAAGCAAGCAGCAGCCCCAACAACACAATAACTAATTTGTCAGCGTGTTCTCCTATCGCAGGCCAATCCCTATTATCAGTAATTATTATGAGCGCAACCCTTGGCTTTGCGTAACTTGAAATCATTGAGAAACCTAAAGCTAGAACACTAGCAATTGCTAAAGAAGGAACACAGGCAAAAGAACCAATCATTACAAAATCAACTAACTTGTCAACCATTGTTTCAAAATAATTTCCCCAATTGCTTTGCTTTTTTGTCGCGCGAGCAACCGCTCCATCAATTAAATCCATTGTTGGTGCTAAAATGAAAAAAATGAAAGCGAAAAGCCAATCCTGTTTTGCAACAAAAAAAGCTCCAATAAGAGCAAACACAAGTCCGAGCAAAGAAACAATATTTGGACTTATCTTTAAGAAAATGAATGGCTTTGCTAACAAATTAGCCAAACTTTTTGTTGATTTTCTAAAAATTGATAACATATAACAGCACCAATCAAACACAAAAAATGCCTCAGAGTTGGATTAAATCTTCACGTGCTCAGAAGGGATTTACATCATCACAGGCGATATATCTTATAGGGATTTATATTTTTAAAGTCGCCTATTCAATTTTTTTCTTACATTCAATATTGCCCAAGGCGCAATATGTGTACGCATACGTTTTCTGAGTTCTAAAAGTTCTTGTCGTTCCAATGCACTCAATACTCGTCTCTTCGAAACAGTTGTTAATTTGTT
>CAZPWC010000007.1:26784-49648 GCA_964590155.1 uncultured archaeon | reverse complement strand
CCCTGTTGAGTCAGCTGTAATGTAAGGCAAATTAATATCTGTTTCAAGAACAGTTGATAATTCAATTTTTGCTTTTTCTACAGCTTCGCGTATACGCTGAACCGCCATTGAATCTTTTAATATATCAACACTTTGTTCTTTTTTAAATTCATCAACAACATAATTCACTAATATTTCATCCATATCAGTTCCACCAAGTTGGGTGTCCCCTGAAGTTGATTTTACTTCAAATACACCAGAACCTAGTTCCATTATTGTTACATCAAGGGTTCCTCCGCCTAAATCAAATACCAAGATTTTTGAGTCTTTTCCTTTTTTGTCAAGCCCGTAAGCTAATGATGCCGCAGTTGGTTCGTTAATTATTCTTACAACTTCAAGTCCCGCAATTGACCCCGCGTCTTTTGTTGCTTGTCTTTGATTATCATCAAAATATGCCGGCACAGTTATTACTGCTTTTTCTACTTTGTCGCCTAGGAATGCTTCCGCATCTCTTTTTATTTTCTGCAAAATGAATGCAGAGATTTGTTGAGGAGTATATTCTTTTGAATCAATTTTATATTTGTAATCAGTTCCCATTTTTCTTTTTGCTCTTGTAATTGTTCTTTCAGAATTTGTTACTGCTTGTCTTCGTGCAGGTTCGCCTACAAGAACTTTCCCGTCTTTTCCGAACGCAACGTAACTTGGGAAGGCTTTACCATAGACAGTGTTTCCTTCTGCCGAAGGAATTATTTTTGGTTTTCCACCCTCAAGAACAGCTGCTGCTGAATTACTTGTTCCTAAATCAATTCCGATTATTTTTGCCATATTTTATACACCTCATTAATTAAAAATAATTTTTTACAAATAATTTATTTTTTATCCTCTGCTTTTTCTTGAATGTTTTTTTTAATCTCTTGTTTTTTTTTCATTCCCCAAATCTTTTTCGCTTTCTTGTTTCTGCATTTTTCTCTTTCCGGCAGAAACACTTACTTTTGCTAGTCTCAAAACTTTTTTGTTCAATAAATACCCTGTCAGCAATACTTTTGCCACCTTTCCTTCCCCTATTTTTTCATTTTCTTCCTGCATTAAGCACTCCATTTTGTCGTGATCAAATTCTTGCCCTTCACTAACAACAATTTTTTCTAATCCGTTCTTTTTCAGCGCCAAATATAATTGTTCATTTACTAAAACAAATTCTTTACTGTGTTTTACCCCTTGTTCAAGCGTATCAAGCACTGGAAGTAATTGCTCCATTAATGAAGCGTTTGCAAATTCTCTGAACTCATTGTTTTGCCTATGACTTCTTTTTTGATAATTTTCAAATTCTGCCTGCAGTCTTTGCAATGTCCCTGTAAGTTCAGCTACTTTTTCCTGCGAAACATCTTTTTTTCCGAAAATTTTTTCATTTATTTCGTTGGCCATTGTTTTTGTATTTTTTTCTTCAACTGATTTATCAACCGACCCACCCTTTTGACTAGATTCATACCCCTTTGATTCATTTTGCCCATTTTGCTCATTTTGTTCGCTTTGCCTGCCTTGTTCATTTTGCTTGCTTTGTTTAATTTGTTCTTCAGACACTAAACTCACCAAATATTGCATTGATTGTCCATATTGTGTAGACAATAACAACATTATTTGGTCAAAAGGTTTTTAAATTGATTGCGCACCATAGTATAGTACAGGCTTTATTATAGCAAAAAGGCGCTTTTATGGTAGTTGTTGTGAACATTTCGAACCCAAAAAGAGCAATTAATAACAAAAGTACCCTCTCTCATCAAGAAAATCACCCCGCCCAAGAAGACGGTTCTTCTCCCCAGGAGGAAAAGGTTTATTCTTTGCCAATAATGAAAGCTTCAGTTAGGCATTTGTCTCCAAAAAGAAGTTATTTCAAAGTAGTTGTTAGAAGGGTTGAACGACCTTTCAAAAGTGATTTTGATAACCAATTCGCTTGGATTTGTTCTTCACTTGGTTTTTTTGAACCAATTGATAAAGATAAGAACGCCGCTGCTGTTTTCAAAGAAATCGTTTTATCCACTGAAAAGGGAGAAGCACTAACCAGCACAGCAATTGCTGAAAGAATTGGAATGTCCCGTGGTTCTGTCATCAATCACTTAAATTCTTTACTAAGGTCGGGAATGATTGAGAAGAACGGAAAATTTTACAGCGCAAGAAGCAGAAGCATTGAGCGCACAATTGATGAAATTCAAGAAGATGTTGAAAGAATATTTTCCCAACTAAAAAAAAGCGCTGCTGATTTGGACAAACAATTCTTGGAAGAATAATTTTACAAACGCAAAACTATTCAAAAAACACTACGTTTAAAATTCTTCAAAAAGTATTTCGCATTTTGTCATTTTTTCGTAAAAGTCATAATCCGATTTTTTGTCTTGCCAGTCAAATGCTATTTTGTTGAATCCTTCCCATATCATAAACCATGATGCGGGCTCAAGCATTACTAAAAGCACTGTTGGGAGAAGTGTTATAATCCACTTTGAAATATCAGTGAAAAACAAAGCGTTATTTATTTCCCCCACCCCTTGGTGTAATACAACAGCGGCCAAAACGCCTAAAATAAATCCTAGCACTACCATTGATACCCCAAGTCTTTTTTCTTTGTTTACTTCTTTTCGCACAATTTCAAAGTGCCTTTTGAAATGCATTTTTAGTCGTTTTATTATAATTTCTTCATTTTTGTATTTTCTTTCATGTTTTGGTATTAAGAATTTTAACTCGATTACTCCGGTAGTTTTATCCCGTGAAGCGCGTTTTATTTCCAAAAGAAAATCGTCTGAAAGGGCTCTGCTTGAATATTGTCTTGGGTCAAAATCAGAGAATATATCATCATAATCATCTATGTGCAAAGTTATTTCTGAAAAGTGCAATAGTTTTTGTTTTTTCTTTAACCAATTTTCGGCATCCGAAAGAATCTTTTTCTTTATTTCAATTTCTTTCAAATCGCGCGATTTCGGATTTGTTATCATCGCATTAGACATGCTAATATTACACAACCCTAGTTTTTTAACCTTACTAAAGATAAGTTTAAATTCAATCAATAATTAACAGGTTTTTTAAGCTGTTAGCTGGAAACAATATTTGCTGAGTTAGTAACAGCGGTGGATGGTGGAATAATGAAAAAGATGTGCGCTAAGTGCGGGATTATATTTGAGGTTAAAGAGGATCCCAAATTTTGCTCTGATAAATGCAAAAAACAATTTCAACAATCAAATTTGCCTTTAATAAAAAAACCCACTCCTAACAGAAAGGTTTACAGTAACTAAAAGAACTTCGAAATAAATTAGTCAAGCAAAACCTTTTTTATTTCATTAACTGCCTGTGCCGAGGCAAATTTGTTTCTTAGCTCCGCAGCACCGCTAAATCCTTTCGCCCACCCAATAAAATAACCCCTCAAATCGTTCACTTTTAACCCATATTTTTCAGCAAGTTCTAAATATCGCAAAGCTTCTTTCATCCTTTCTTTTTGTGTTCGCTCAATAACTTTTTTTCCTGCAAAAACAGCATTTATTTGTTTAAACATAAAAGCATTTCCTATTACTACTCTTCCAACCATAACAAAGTCACAATTTGTTTCTTCAATCATTTGCTTAGCTTTTTCTGCGCAATCAATATCCCCATTACCAATAACAGGAATTGAAACACTTTCTTTTAATTTTTTTATTTTATCCCAATTCGCACTTCCTGAGTAACCATCAGCACCCAACCGAGCATGCATGCATATTGCATCGGCCCCATTCTCTTCAGCTTGCTTTGCGCACTCCAAAAAAGTTTCTTGTTTTAACCCCAAACGTATCTTTAATGTAATTGGTTTTTTTGTAGCAGATTTCATTGATTTAATTATTTTTCCAACTAACTCAGGATAATCAAGTAAATACGAACCATACATCCCTTTTTGTGCTTTTGGTACTGAGCAACCAACATTTAAGTCATACCCTGCAAAATTTTTTGGAAACTCTGCTTCAACATATTTTATTGCTTTAAAAAATTCTTCCGGATCATTTCCAAAGAGCTGTAAAAAAACTGGTTTTTCTTTTTCTGAAACAAAAAGCATTTCTTTTGTCTTTTTGCTTTTATGAAGCAATCCTTTCGTTGAAATTAACTCAGTGTACCCAAGTGAAGCTCCATACTCGTGGCACAGTTCACGAAAAGCAGCATTTGTGTAATCCGCCATTGGCGCAAGAAATACTTTGCCTTTAAGTTTTAAAGAAATAAACTTGTTCATAAAATTAAAAGAATACAACAGCACCAAGAGTTAAAGTGTTATTACCGCATCAACCGCGTAACACCCTTTTTCGTTTATTATCACAGGATTCATTTCTATTTCTTTTATCGCAGGGTAGGTTAACGCAATTGTTGAAATGGTTTTAAGCATTCTTTTCAGCGAACCAATATTATATTTCTTTTTTGTTCTCGCCCCTAAAAGAACTTTTGTCCCTTTTACTTCATTAAGCATCTCTTCAATATCGCTATCAGTTACAGGAGCAATTTTCTGGGAATAATCCTTCATAACTTCAACAAATATTCCTCCAAGCCCGTAAGTCACTGTTTTTCCAAATTCGGTTGTTATCGCAGAAATTAATAATTCTTGCCCATCAATCATTTCTTGCAAAGCCAAAACAGGACTTATCTTTAATTCTTTTGATTTTACAAACATCTTTTCTGCTTCCACAATTAGTTCTTTTTCATTAGGAATGTTTGCTTTTACTAAACCAAAATCTGTTTTGTGAGCTAAACCTGAAGCTGTTTTTAGAGCAACTGGAAACTTGACTTTTTCCAACATTTTGTGCAGTTCATCAATAGTCGCGAAAAAGGATGTGTTTGGAGTCAAAACACCAAAAGACTTTAGTAATTTAAATGACTCTCCCAAGCTTAATTGATTTTTGCCCGTAAGCATTTTTTTTATGTCTTTTGAAGGAGTTACTTTTTGCTCAAAAGATTTTTTCATTTTCTTTCGCTCGCAATATTCTTTCAACCGTGCAAGGGCTTTTATTCCACGCTCGGGTGTTTCAAATTCTACAACACCATGCTCTTTGAGGTAACGTTTTGAATGAGAAACAGCTGTTCCACCAATAAATGAACAAAGTATAGGTTTTCTTTTATTTAGCGAAACAATTATGTCAGCCACTCTTTCAGGATTAGTCATGCTTTGCGGAGTTAAAATGCAATAAATTAAATCAATTCCCTCATCATCCTGAATTGTTTTTAACGCAGTTTTATAGTCAATTGGTTTTGCATCCCCAATTAAATCCAACGGATTGGCTGCATACGGATTTATTGAGTTCATTGTCGCAAGTGTTTTTGCGCTAAAATCAGGTAATGGAAAGTGATGTGCCGAAGCAGAATCCGCTGTTATTACTCCAGGACCGCCCGCATTAGTTATTACGGCTAAGTTAAATCCTTTTACTCGATTTATTTTTGAAATTAATTTTGCGATATCCAAAAATCCTTCAATAGAATTCATTCTTATTATATTAGACTTTTTGCAAGCTATAGAAAATATTTTATCATCAACACTCATTGCCCCAGTGTGTGATGAAGCAGCTTTTTGCCCTTCTTTTGACCTACCCGCCTTTAGCAAAACAACAACTTTATTTTTTGATAATTTTGCTGCTTGTCTCAAAAAACCTTTTGAATCTTTAACTGATTCCATATAAACAAGAACCGCTTTTGTATTTGGATCATGTTCTAAATAATCAAAGTATTCTGTTTCATCAAGGTATGTTTTATTTCCAGTACTAATAAATTTACTAAAACCAATTTTTTCTTGTCTTGCCCAATCAAGTACAGCTGTGCATAATGCCCCTGATTGTGAAACTACAGCAACTTTTCCTCTTTGAGGATAGGTTGCGGCAAAAGAAGCGTTAAGCCCAATTTCAGTATTTATTATCCCTAAAGTATTTGGCCCGACAACATTCATTTTGTTTTCTAAAATAATTTGATTTAATTGTTCTTCAAGTTTTTTTCCTTGCTCTCCTGTTTCAGAAAAGCCAGCGGTAATTATTACAGCATTTTTTATTCCTTTTTTTGCGCATTCCCCTAAAACTAATGGAGTTACTTTTGCAGGGACACAAATAACCGCTAAGTCAATTTGTTTTTCAACAGCAGAAACTGATTTGTAAGACTTTATTGATTGAATTTCTTTTTCTTCAAGATTTATTGGAAAAATTTCTCCAGAATAATCCGCTTCGATAAGATTTTTTACTATCGCATAACCCACTTTTCCAGGAGTATTACTAGCCCCAATAACAGCAATTGTTTTTGGGTTGAAAAGAGTATCAAGCATGAACAACTAAGCAACTAACAATATTAAAGCCTTTTTAAGTGGAGAAAAAAAAGAGACTCTCGCAAAAACATCTCAAAATAATTAATAATAGGCACAAAAACTGTGCCTAAAAGAAAAATTACTTAACTAAAAAAGGTTCTTATTCTTCTTCAGCAAATTTCTTTATTGCATCCATATTTTCAACGGCACAGTTCCGGCAGTGCAGTGCGGAATACATGCGCTACTTTCAGTAGCGCGATAATATTTATTCTTCTTCAGCAAATTTCTTTATTGCATCCATATTTTCAACGATAAGTCTTGCTTTTCCTTTCCCAAACTGGAACGGAAAGTTGTCTGTATCGTTTCTTTTCAGGATTATCATTTTGTTTCCTTTAAATTCACCATATTCTACAACCATTTTACCATCACCTTTATTGAAAACATTAGGTTTCCTAACATTTAAAAGGTTAATTAAGGTTTTGTGCCAAATAGTACCTATGGAAAAAATTGCCCTTGTTTGCGCGTTAAAAGATGAAGCAAGTGTTTCTATTGCCCAAGCATTGAAAGAAATTGGTTTGCCTACTTGGGCTAATTATTACGAATTTGATATTGACACTACTGCTCTTCCACTCGAAAAAGTCGCAGAGAGGGATATTATTGTTGTTTCAAAGCATCAAAGCGCTGCAGGAACAACTTCTTTAACTTCGCACAGTATTGGAAATTTTTGGAATGCTGATTTTGGCGGACAGGCAAAAAAGCTTGTCGGTTGCTTACCAAAAGTTCAAAGTAATTATGTGCGTTGGTTTGAAAAAGAAGCTAAAAGCGGTCACGAACATTTTAATGTTTGCCTGGAAGTAACCCACCACGGCCCTTTTGTTGAAGGAAAAAATGTTTGCTTTATTGAGCTTGGGAGTTCGTTAAAAGAATGGAATAACAAAGAGTACGCAAGAATGGTTGCGGAGAATGTTGTTGAAACTACTTTGAAAGAAAATAATGACAAAGTCTGTATTGGGCTAGGGGGAGGCCACTATGCTCCCGAATTTACTAAATTAGTTCTTCGCAAAGAATTTTCTTTCGGACACATTTGCCCTCAATACAATTTAGATAACTTAACTGAGGATACTCTTGAACAGATGATCAAATTGAGCGGAGCGGAAATGATTGTTATTGATTGGAAAGGACTAAAGAGAAACAAAGAAAAAGTTGTCTCGCTGTGCGAAAAAAGCGGATTGCCTTTTGAACGGGTACAACGACTTGTTTAGTTATTAAAACACAAAACATCTCTTTTGAGTTAAAGTTTTTTGTTTTTCAGTAGCAAAGAATTTGTTACTACACTTACTGAACTAAAAGCCATTGCTGCTCCCGCCATCATTGGAGAAAGAGTTATCCCTGCACCAACAAATAACCCTGCAGCAACCGGTATGCCAATTATGTTATAAGCTAGTGCCCAGAAAAAGTTTTGCTTTATTTTTGACATAGTTGCTTTTCCAAGTTCCAAACTCCTTGAAACATCAATAGGGTTAGATTTCATTAATACAATTGAACCCGCTTCGATTGCAATATCTGAACCTGTACTCATCGCTATTCCAACATCTGCCGCAGCTAACGCAGGAGCATCATTTATCCCGTCACCAACCATTGCAACAATTTTCCCTTCTTTTTGTAATTTTGTCACATAACTTTCTTTTTCTTTAGGCATAACTTCCGCAAAAACTTTTTCCCGCTCAATTCCTACTTTTTGCGCAATTGCTTGTGCGACTTTTTTATTATCCCCGCTAATTAAATAAACCTCAATATTTTTTGATTTTAGCTTTTTTATTGCTTCAACGCTTTCTTTCTTCAAAGTATCAGCTATTCCAATTACGCCAAGAACTTTTTTTCTTGAAAAAACAACAATAGGGGTTTTTCCTTCTTTTTCCAAAGAGTTAACAACAAAGGTGTCCAACAAATGATGCTTATTGTTCATTTCTTTTGCATAACTAATTTTTCCAACGTAATAATTTTCTTTACCGATTTTTCCAGTTATTCCTTTTCCGGTTATTGCTTTAAAGTTTTTAACTTCAACAAGCTTTGCCTTTCCAATTTCTGCTTTTTTGATTATTGCTTCAGCTAAAGGATGTTCTGATCTTTTTTCAAGCGAAGCAGCAATTGTTAATATCTCTTTTTCTTTTGCTTCTAAAACCACAATATTTGTTACTTCAGGTTTTCCTTTTGTCAGTGTTCCTGTTTTGTCAAAAATTACCGCGTTTACTTTAGGAATCATTTCAAGCGCTTGCGCATTTTTAATTAATATCCCATTTTCTGCCCCTTTTCCCGCGCCGACAGTTATCGCTGTAGGGGTAGCCAAACCTAAAGCGCACGGACAAGCTATTACTAAAACCGAAACAGCCATTACTAAGGCAAAAGAAAATAATTGACCAAAAACAAAAAACCACGTAACAAAAGTGAGCAATGCGATTACAATTATTATTGGAACAAATACTGAACTTATCTTGTCGGCAAATCTCTGCACTTCTGCTTTTGACCCTTGAGCCTCTTCAACCAATCTTATTATTTGGGAAAGAACGGTTTTTTCTGCTGTGCCAGTAACCCTAAATTTTACATAACCATTTTTATTTAGTGTTCCTGCATAAACCTTTGATTTCACTTCTTTCTCAACAGGAATGCTTTCTCCAGTTAGCATGGACTCGTCAACAAATGTGTTTCCACTAATTATTATCCCGTCAACAGGAAACTTTTCCCCGGGCTTTACTATTACTACATCTCCAACAACAAGCTCTTTTGCTTCTATTAGTATTTCTTTTCCTTTTCTTTCAACAAGAGCGGTTTTTGGGGCTAAATTAAGCAATTTTTTTATTGCTTCACTTGTTTTTCCTTTTGCTCTCGCCTCTAAGTACTTTCCTAAAAGAACTAATGTTATTAGTACTGCAGAAGTTTCAAAGTATTGCTCCGCAACAAGACCAAGTAAGGCACCAACACTATACAAGTAAGCTGCTGTTGTCCCTATGGCGATTAGAGTATCCATTGTCGCTGATTTATTTTTTAGCGAAACAATTGCCCCTTTGTAAAAGGTCCAACCAACATAAAATTGCACAGGTGTTGCTAACAAAAAAAGAACCCATATTCTGTAAGGAAAACCCATCAAGAACATCCCTATAATGAACGCAGGGATTGCAAGAACTGAGGATAAAATAAGTTTTTGTTTTATTTCGTTTATTTCATTTTCGCGTAACTTTTTTTCCCTCTCCAAATCAACTCCAATATTTGCTTTGTAACCTAAGCTTTCAACTATTTTTTGTATCTTTTCTGTACTTATTTGTTTTTCATCATATTCAACATACGCTTTTCCTGCAGCAAAATTCACATTGGCTTTTTTTATTCCGCTCGTGTGACCAAGTTTTCCGTTTATAAGCGCGGAGCATGATGCGCAATGCATCCCCTCAATTATAAATTGCTCTCTTTTCATATACAAACCTTTTGTGGAAACCTTTTTTATGCAAACCTATATCTTCCTTTTTCCAAGTCAGCATTTTGTATAACTATTTGTTCTCCTTCAAGTGTGTTTGGCAAATACCCGGGCCAGCAACCGCCGCCTCTTTTATTTTCCGTCCCCAAAGAATCTATTGCGTATTTATTTCCGCAATTATTACACACCATTATATTTCCTTCTTGTCTATATCCTTTATGGGCTCCGAAACAAACATCACATGCGTCAAAAGCAGTTCTTATTACCCCGTCACTTCCCTTCACCGCAAAAAATTTTATCGTTACTCCATTTGATTCATATTCATACCATTTTGCTTGAGAAGTAATATCGGATGCAGATAAAACCATTACATCATTTTTTGCTTGCTGGGCACTATTATCTTGCTGCGTGCAACCAAATAACCCCAAAACTAAAACTAATCCTATGAAAACAATTTTCTTCATCAAGTTCCCTCCTTTTAACTTGTTTCAATTTTTCTTAACCAATTATCTCTAAGTTTAAATTAACATGGATTATTCTGAAATTATCTTTGCAGGATAGGTCTTGAATACTTCAAGCGCCATCACTTTATCCTTCACATTAATATTGCTATAAGCTATCTCAAATTTGTTTGGGAGCAAGAACCGCACTCCTGTTACTCCGCCCACTTTTTTTACTTCTCCAGTTATTAGTGATGCGTGCCCCGGGCAAGGAATTTCTACGCTTATTGTAAACTCCCCTAAAACAACCACTCCGTTTGTAGAAGTGCTCGTTGTTTCGCTGGAAAAATTTGTTGACTGTGTTGTTGTATTAAACGACCCTGTGTCTAAATTGGCAAGCATCGGGAACACTAATAGCATTAGTAAAATATTTACCCCTATTGTTACAGAGTACATTACTGCAAGATATCCCTTTTTTCGCCTGATTCCTTCAACACTAAGCATTCCTTGCGAATTTAAATAAAATACAGAAGCTATTGTCGCAAATAAGAAAGAAATTGCGATTAAAATGTGAAAGAAATATGGGTTCATTAGTAGTGGTTTGAATAGTTCAACAAATATTGTCGCCCCTAAAATTGAAGCAATTATAAAACCCATGCAACCAATGTGGGGAATTAAACCGTAAATTATTGCTTGCTTTAAGGGAAGTTTTGCTTTTTTTCCGCCTTTAATTGAATAACCAATATTATTGAGTCCTTTCTCAATTTGTTCTTTTGTTATTTTTTCTGGGTTGAATTTTACTTCAACTGTTTCATTTTGCAAGTTTGCTTGTACTCTTTTTACCCCTTCAATTGTAGAAAGCTTTTGCTCTATCAACTTTGGGCAAGCATTGCAATGCATTCCTTCCACACTAATTTTCCAATTCAATAAACCACCTTTTCTAATCAATTAGGTACTGAAACCATACATATGTTTGAGTGAAACCTTAACTTGAGCAATTTTTTATGCAAGAATACTTGGTTACTTGTTTGCTAACAGAAGCTTTTTATTAATGGCTTTTCTTTTAGTTATTGGTGTCTTGTTGCTCAAAGCTTTTAGTAATCAAAAATATCTTTCCGCAGAAAGAAGAGCTGTTCTTGCCCGAGCAAAAAAATTTGATAAACTTTATTTTGAAATAGGGGGGCACTTACTTTTTGACGGTCATGCATTAAGAGTTTTGCCAGGATACGACCCTAAAAACAAATTAAAACTAATTAAGAGTTTTGGAGAAAAAGTTGCTGTTGTTTATTGTGTAAGCGCAAAGGAACTGGAAAAAAAAGTTACTTGGAGCGATAGTGGTTTAACTTTAGAAAAAGTTGTTTTTGGCGAAGTTAAAAAACTTAGAAGAAAAAGAATTAATGTTGTTGGTTTTGCAGTTAACAGGTTTGAGGGAGAAAAGACCGCACTTTCTTTTATCGAGAAACTCAAAAAATCAAAAGAAAATTTTGTTGTTACTACCGAAATTAAAGGTTACCCGCATAATTTGGAAAATGTTTTTGGAACAAATGGTTTTGAGTCACAACCTTTGCTTGATATTCCCCAAAAGATAGTTGTTGTTACTGGCGCGGGCGCAAATAACGGTAAATTGTTTTTTTGTCTGAGCCAAATTTTTCACTACGATAAACTAGGGGTGAATGCAGGTTATGCAAAACTAGAAACTTTCCCTATTTGGAATCTTCCTTTGAATCATGAAGTGAATATCGCTTATGAAGCCGCTACTGCAGATATTTTAGATAAATTAATGATTGATCCTTTTCACAAAAAAGCATATGGGATAAATTCGGTAAATTATAATCGCGACATTGATAGTTTTCCTATCCTTAAGAGAATTATTTCAAGAGCTGCAAGTAAAAACAATTTTATGCACACCTACAAATCCCCGACTGATATGGGCATTAATTTTGCTAAAACTGGAATACTAACTGATTCTGCTGTAAAAGAGGCCTCAAGAAAGGAAATCTTGAGAAGGTATGAATCCTTTAAAAAGAAGGTTTTCAAGGGCGAAAAAAAATCTACTTTAAAGAGAATGAAGGAAATTATCCTAAAAGTCAATTGGCCCAATTAGTGGCATTAAAATAAGCTACTCTAACAGCGATAGTTCTCTGTTTTTTCGGTCAAAGTTATCGGTTTTTAATGTTTTGTTTGGGGTAATTATTTAGGTGGTTATTTGGGTGGAAAATTAAACTATGATGCTCCAAAAAGGTTCAAATCGGCAAACGAGTCAGTTATCGCTTTAGCTGGAGAGTTTCCTAAATGTAAGGGCCTATACCCTGACTGCCCTGAAGAACCAAGTTTGATGAATTCTATGTGTAGAACTTGCCCAAAAACTGACGGCATGAAGAAACCAAAACTTATTACTGATGAAGAAGAAGATGCTCAAAATAAAAAGGATGAAGCTACACGAGAAAAGACTCAAGCAGATGCAGCGGAGCAAACAAAAACTCAAACCGCTTCCACTGAAAGTGATTCACAAGCTCAACCTGAAGAGCAACCCGCAGGGCATACTGAAAATCAATAAAAAGGGACACCCCCTTTTATTTGTGATTTTTTATGGAACTAAAAGTTGATTTTTCAAATAAAAGAACAATTGCCGGCATAGTTATTCTTATTTGCTTAATTGGAATCATTTTTTATTCTCCAGTTATTTTGGAGCACTTTGCGCCAGAAACATGCGCTATTAATGGGGTTTGCCAACATGAACAACAACTTGAACTAATCTATCATTTAGTTCCCCTTTTCATTTTAGCAGGAATAATTATCGGCGCCCTTGTTTTCTTTTTTATGACCACAAAAATTGACGACAAGAAAAAAGATTTAGAGCAGGCAACAAAAGTCATTATTCAATTTTTGAACGCGGACGAAAAAAAAGTTGTTGAGAGAATAATTAGGGAAAAAGGAAAAGCTCTGCAATCAGAGATAACTCGAATTGAGGGTTTGGGAAAAGTTAAAAGTCACAGAATTTTGCAGAGATTGCTTGACCGCGGAGTAATAGAAATTGAAGGGCACGGAAAAACAAACATTGTGAGATTTTCTAAACCAGTTCAAGACGCTCTAATAAAGTGAAGCCAAAAACGTTTCTTATTTTTTAGATAAGTAATATTCTTTGAATTTGTCAACAGCTTTTCTTCTGTGGCTTATTTTATTTTTCTCACCAGAAGGCATTTCAGCAAATGTTTTAGACTTACCTTCCGGAACAAATATCGGATCCCAACCAAACCCATTATTGCCTTTTGGTTTCACTATTTTTCCTTTTACTGTCCCTTCAAAAAATAATATTTCTCTTCCATTTGAATAACCAATACAGGTTTTTGCTTGCGCGCCGAACAATTTGTATTTTTCCGCTAACTCATATATTCCTTTACTGGTAAGAGCTTTTACAAACAATTTAACCAAAGGGCCGGGTAATTTCCAACCAAGGGCTTCCATAAAAAGAGAGGTGTCTTCAACAATCATCTCTCCTTGTTGGTATTTTGCCGCTTCAATTAATTTGTGTCTTATTACTTCTTGTGCATCAATGCTTTGCACTTCCGCTAATTCAACATCTAGTTGATACACTTTAATTTGCGGAGCGAGTATTTCATTTAGCTCTTCAAGCTTATTTGCATTTCCTGTAATAAAATAAAGTGCCATCAAAAAACCTCAATATTTTTCATAATATTTCTTTATTGATTCTTTTGTTATATCTTCCGGTTTTATTGTTAACTTTGAAAATAAATCTTTTTCCATCTTTTTAACTAATCTGTCAAACTTTCTTGAGTGTTCAATTTTTTCTTGGTCCTCTGCGATTTTGTATCTTTTGTAGTATTCATTCATTCTTTCTTTCATACTAACTACTCCGTGTGGAGAAACGCGCATATCAGCATAAGCGACAATTATCTCATCCAGTTCTTCTGAAGCAAATCTGTTTCCTTCTAAATGAATTGCTTTGTGATTAGTCAATTCAATTACTTTTTGATTTGCCCCGATTTCTTTTGCGATAATTGGATTTGCTCTTTCTGCATTATTCCCGTACTTTTTGTGAAGTTCTTTTTGTAAGGATTTATAAATTTCAAATTTGTTGTGGTCTTCTTTATCTAAAAGCAATTTGTCTTCTTCTTTTTCAAACTGCATTTTTATAATATTCCCCAAATCGTGTATCAAACAAGAAGCAACAATGTCTTCTTTGTATACTTTTTCTTTGCAATTATCGCAAATCATTTCTGCAACAGCAGCCACTTCTCGCATGTGACGCTGAAGATTTAAAGGAATTGAGTACTTTTCATAAATTGACTGAATACCCTCAATTATTTCTTTTGACTGCATAAGTGGATTGAGTTAGAAAGTCTTTAATTGGTTTGTTTGGATCGGGGCGGAAAAGGTCGAATTATTAAGTAGGGTGTTAAAACAATGTATCAAATATTTTTTTTCCATTATTGTTTTCCAAGTAAGTCCATCTGTCATCAACGTATTTTTGTATTTTTTCAACCAAGTCGGGCGTTAAGTGTTTGAATCTTCCTTGTACCATTAAGTATTGTTCTACTGGCTTTTTTTCTGAAGGAATATAATTCATCTTAAGCACTCCGTCTTCTATTTCATATAAAGGATAAACGTGTGTGTCTTGAGCTAATTTTGATATATCAATTGTTGCGCTTGAATCAATTTTCCACCCAGGCATGCATGGAACAAATACTGAAATAAATGAGGGTCCTTCTGTTTTCAGTGCTTTTTGTACTTTGTTTTTTAAGTCAAATACATTTGCTACGCTTGCTGTTGCAACATATTTTGCTCCGTGCGCTGCAATAATAAATGGCAAAGGTTTTTTTGGTTGTTGCTTCCCGTGAATTAGTTTTCCATTCGGGGAGGTTGTTGTTGCCGCGTATGGAAAAGTCGCTCCGCTTCTTTGTATTCCTGTATTATGAACTACTAGCCCATTTGCAACAAAATTATGTTCTCCTTCAACTCTAAGGTCAAGAGTTGATTCATAACCTTTTTTTTCAATAGTTCTTATTTTTTTCATCTCAAAATTTTTGTTTTTAAAAAGGAAATTATCAAATTTATATTGTGAAGGATAATCCGCCTTTCTTCCTTTTCTTTGACTAAAAGCGATTGAATAATATATTGAATCTTTTAACAGCTTTCTATAAACAACAAATTTTCCTTTTTTTACTTTTTGAATTGTTATTTTACCAACTCTTGTTTCAATTGTTTGCAACAGCAATCTTAATGTTCTTATCAATTCTTTACTTGCGGATAAATATCTCCAACTTTTTCCAAACTTGTAACCATCAGACAGCATCATTCCTTCAATGAATTCTTCTTTTTCTTGTGTTGTTAATGTAAAAACCCACGAAGGAATTATTTTATTTTTTGCACCTTTTCCAAAGCCAAGGGATTCAATAAAAGTCACAGCGTTTTTTGAGTATAAATGCACTTCATTTTTTGTTAGTGTTGTTGGTTTAACGCCAAACACTTTTTCTATAAGCGATATAGCCTCTTTTCTTGCTTTGTCTTTTTCAGGAATTGAAAACCCAAGATCTGCTTTGTTAGCTCTTGTCCAGCCGTCACCCACAAACAGCCCTAATAATTTCATTAACTCTAGAGAAGATTGTTTAGGCAAATTGACTTCTCTTATTTTATTTACTTTGTAATCCCCTTTTTTTGAAATACTTATCGGCGAAAAGGCATAGGGCTTCCCTTCAAAAGATTTTTTTAACGTAACAACTTGATCTCCTTTTGTTAGTTCTTCAACGTTTTTCCAAATTAATTTATTTTTATCCCCTCTTCCATTTTTTTGTAAAACCAAAAATGGGTGATTCCCTGTTGCTTTTATTGTTTGCGAATCAGTATTTATCTCAAAAACTCTTTTTACCCCGTTATTAAAAACACCTGTGCATTTTTTTAGAACCAATTCGTTTGTTTTTTGATTTAATGCGTACACTTCATCACCAACTTGTACTTCAGTAATTTTTTTGAGTCCTTGTTTTGTCATTATTAAAGAGTCAAGAGCCAAACAATTTTGGTAAGCTTCATTATCTGTTGCGATGTAAAGTATTTTGTGTCCGCGTTCTATTGCTCCGCTTATTGCGCCAAACCCAATATCAAACATCGCCCCGTCTCCACCAATAGCAATTACATTTGTGTGCGCATTTCCTTTCATATTTAGCGAAGCTTTTACTCCAGAAGCAACCGAAGCGGCATTTTCAAATGCGCAGTGCACCCAAGGAATTTCCCAAGCAGTGTCAGGATAAGGAGTTGATACAACTTCCATGCACCCAGTAGCCATTACCACAATAGTATCAATCCCTGCGGCTTTGAGTATGTGTCTTATCGCAAGTGCTTCTCCGCAACCAGCGCAAGCTCTGTGCCCACTTGCAAAAAATTCTTTTTCCTCCAATCCAAGTATTGCCATAAAAATCACAACTCAACATTCATTTTCAAGATTACTTCAACCATACTCCGTCTTTTCCTTTTTCAATTATTTCAAATGCTTTTCTTATTCTTTCTCTGTCAATATCTCTTCCACCTAGGCCAGCAATAAACCCTGTTACTTTTGTTTTTTGTCCGTTCTTTTGTTCTTTTAGTAAGGCTTTTACATCAGTACATAAAGGCCCTTCGTATCCTAAAGAAACGTGCCTATCAATTACCCCTAAATTTTTCAATTTTTTTGTTGCGGCAATTATTTCTTCTTGAGGGAAAGGTCTTACTGATTTTATTCTAATTATTCCAACTTTTTTCCCTTTTTTTCTTAACTCTTCTACAACCATTCTTGCGGTTCCGCACGTTGCTCCAGCCATTAATAAAGCATATTTTGCGTCCTTCATTTCAATTAATTCTAGTAATCCATCACCGTATTTTCTTCCAAATGTTTTTGCAAATTCTGTATGAACATTTTTTATTTCTTTTAGCGCTTCTTTCATCGCAACTTGTTCAGCTTCTTTAAATTCAAAATAAGTATTTGGTTGAGCAAATGCCCCAAAAGTTTTTGGGTGTTCTGTGTCCAAAATAATTTCTGGTTTGTATTCTGGCAAGAAAGCATCTACTTTTTCTTGGGGTTCAATTATCACTGGTTCGTATACATGTGTTAAAATAAATCCGTCCAAGCAAACCATTACTGGGAGTAAAACATTTTTCTTTTCTGCAATTTTGTAAGCCATAATTATTGTATCAAATGCTTCTTGTGATGTTTCGCAGTATAGTTGTATCCAACCTTGGTCGCGTTCGCTCATAGCATCAGAGTGATCGTTCCAAATATTTAACGGACCTGACAGAGCTCTATTTGCAACAGCCATTACTGCAGGCATTCTTGAAGCAGCAATTATTGGAAGTATTTCATGCATTAGCGCTAACCCTTGTGATGCTGTTGCTGTAAAACTTCTTGAACCTGCAGCATATGCTCCGTATAATGCGCTTGCTGCGCTGTGTTCGCTTTCTACATGAATTAGTTCTGCTTTTATTTCACCATTCGCAACAAATTCAGATAATTTTTCAGGAATAACAGTGCTTGGTGTTATTGGGTACATTGGTAGTACTTGCGGTCGGCATAATCTTGCCGCTTGTGCAACAGCATCTGATCCCGCAATAACTCTTGTGTCAACCATAAAAATCACTCAAATATACTCAACAGTTAATCCTAAAAAATCACTTATTTTTTTAATATTCGCCTGAGAAAAATACCCAAAAACTGGCCCTTCTTCAAATTTGCTCATAAACCCAGAATATAACATCACTTTCAAATCTCGATTTTGAATCATTAATCCATAACTATTCTCAGCCCACATCCTTTTTGCCACTAATTTTGATCCATTACTGTTTAACTCCGATAAACGAGGAATAAAAAAACAACTCTTTTTAACAAAAATTCTAGACCCCCTCTTTTCAACAGTAATCCTTTCAGAAAATACGGAGAATATTAAAAAAGCAATTACTATTGCTATCAAAGAGTGATCAAAACCCCAAATGAAATTTGTCCTAAATAACAAAAATAACTCAAACAAAATAAGTATTACTAAAAACCCAAGGTAAATCTTCTTTGAGCGTCCATAATGAATATTAACTATCTTGGATTCTTTTTCATTAATAAAAGATATATTTTTAGGATTCATTATTTTTCCTCCGCTTTGTATGAAATACATTTCACAGGACATTCTTTAAAACAAATTAAACATCCTTTGCAATAATCATAATTTATTTGGAACTTTCCTTCTTTATCTTTGTATATTGCAGCGTCAGGACAAGTTACCCAACATTTTCCACACTTTATGCATTTTGCTTGGTCAATTTCTGGCTTAAATGTTCTCCAATCCCCTGTTTTATATTTTTTTGAAGAACCTGCTTCAAGGATTGTTGCCCCTAAAGTTAAAGTTATTCCTGTTTTTGCCTGCCCACTCGCACCCATTGGGGTGTTAGTGGTTTTTTCTCCAGAATAGGAAGCTCCTTGCTTTTTTGTGCTCTTTTTCATAAAAATCATTTTTTTAATTATTTTTTCGCTTTTTCATAAACTTCTTTTACTGCAGCCAAGTTTTTTTCTACTACCATTCCTTTTGAGCCCATTTGTTGCTGGAGCGCTTCTTCCAAACTCTTTAGAGTTATTTCTTTTGTTAGTGCTGAAAATGCCCCTAAGGCAGCTATATTCACAAAGGGTTTTCCTATTTTTTGAATCGCAATGGATGTAATGTCAACGCACTTTATTTTTGCCCGTGCCACATTTGAAGTTTTTGTGTCAAACTTTATTTGCTCCGGCTTTTTGTTAGAATTAATTATTACTAATTTGTTTACTTTTTCATGAAGATTACTTACTAGTGTTGGATCCAAAATTATTGCATAATCAGCTTCGTATACATGCTCTCTTAGTGTTATTGGTTTTTCATCAATTCTCGCGTAACTCCTCACAGGAGCCCCTGTTCTTTCTACTCCAAAATTAGGGAATGCTTGTGAATATTTTCCATCTTTAAAGGCAGCAATTGCCAGTACTTGAGCGCTTGTAACAGCCCCCTGTCCTCCTCTCCCTAAAATTATTATCTGTTTCATTTAACCACAAGTCAAGATATAAAAGTAAAGGCAATTATTAATGATTTGGTTTCAAATACCTTTAAAAACCAAAAGCGAGGTGTGAATATTTGGCAATTGGCTTACTACCAAACTTCAATAAACTTGGCACTTTCACCAATTTAATGAATAATAATTATAGTTCTTTCCACACCCAAGTTTAACCAAAACGATGCGTTTCAGAAAAGCCAAGCATTCTATAAATCGAAAGTCCGTTAACAACTTGGGAGGATACTTTTTTTACGCCCGCTTTTTTCATTACACTCATTGCTTCCACTAACATTTGTGTGGCTAATCCTGACTTTTGCAATTTAGGATCAACTTCTTTCCAATTTATTACCGCTTCTGACTCACCACTATATTTATTTATATCAGCCCTTAAATGCCCCACTAATTTTCCTTTTTGAGTTAATTCAATAATCAGGCAATTTCTTTTAGGAAAAAATAAGGTTCTTTGTTTTAGGGACCCTCCTTTTAGACCAAGTAATCGTCTCTCGTAGAAAGGGACAATTGTTTTTTCCTCTGCAGGATATTTGTCTTTCAAAAGCGAGGAACCGTTTCTTTCTTTTTGTCTAATCGACACAGCTAACCTAGAAAATCTTTTGGTCAAAACCGGTAAAGCCATAATTATAATAGTAGCTTGGTGCTTTTTATCTCTTTTCCTTCTAGAACTTTTTCTAAATTTCCTTCTTTTAGCAAGTTAAATATTTCTGCTGGAACCCCGTCAAGTGTTTGAGCTAATTTTTCTAATTTTCCTTTCATTCCGCCAGTAACGTCAACTGATTTTGATTCCCCTGCTTTTTCTAAAACTTCTTCAACATTTTCTTTTGTTATTCTCTCAATCAGCTCTGCTTTTTTATCAATTTTTGGATCTGCAGTAAATATCCCTTCAACATCTGTCCCCATAATTACTTTGTCTGGGCGTAATTGTTTGCATAACTGCGCAACCACAACATCTCCGCTCATAGGGCTCCACTTTAGGATTCTATCTTTTACCATATTTCCTGTTGTTAGAGGTATTTTTCCTTCGCCAAGTGCTTCTTTGTAAGGCTCAACATCAAATGAAACAACTTTTTTGTTATCTTGCCTACAAACTAAGTACCCAGGAACGTGTTCTGTTTTTAGTCCACATTTTTCTAGTGCTTCAATTGTTTTATCTGCAACAAAATCACAATCCTGTATTGTTTTTTGTGTACCTTCTTCTTGTCTTTTTGTTTTTATGCCATTATTCAAATCATATTCTTTTACATTAGTGTGACCAAAAGGACCTACTCCACAAACAAGAGCAATTTTTAGTTTTGGATTTTTTTTCAAAACAGAAGCCAGCTCCACAGCAGATTGCTTGAGTATTTCTTCATTCATCTCGAATTTATTATCAGCTTTTTTTGTTATTGAAGAACCGCCAAGTTTTATTACAATAAGGTTTTGCATGTAATCACAAAAAAATAATCGCATTTCTGGATAAAAAACTTTTCAGAATTCAACTTTTGCATTGTCCCCGTCAACTTTCACTTTTTGCCCGTTTTTTATTTGCGAAATATCTATTTTGTCAACGCAAGGGATTTCTGATATTATTGCTCCTACCGCAACTATTGTTTCGCATTCTTTGTTAACAAGTGCAACTGGCGCTGTTCCTTGTTTTTTCATTCTGTACAAAGCGTAACTTCCTACTGTTGATCCTTTTCCTTGCGGAAAAACAAGTACTTTTCCAGAAATACTTTTTCCTTCAAGTTCGTGTCCTTTTTCTGTAACAATTCCATTTGCTGGGTCAACTCCTCCAAAAAAACTTATTCCTTGAGAAGTTACAAGCGCTTCTCCTTCTGCAGTCCCTTTACAAATTTTTCTTCCGGTTAGTGTAACCATTTTTATCGCCTCTTATTCCTAATAGTTTTTTTCGCTGGTTTTAGTCTATTTAATCTATTTTGTTTTTTCCCTAAATTAATAAAATATCTTCGTGTAAGTTCATAATCCTTTCTACCGACTTCTTTGCTTTCAGGAATGGACAATCCTTCCCACCGCTTTTCCATCATTTCAAGTATTTCTTTAACTGTTTTTCCCTTGTTTAAGTAAAAAGTAATATGCCTTTGAATTCCAACTTTTCCAAACGCGTCTAATTTATCCGCATCATACAAAATTTTTGCATAAACACTTGTCCGAGCCTCATTGGGGGTTGTGTAATCATGTTTTGCAATTGCATCAAGCGCTGGCTCAATTTTGTCTTTTGGAAAATTAAGCCTTTCTAATATCGATCTTGCAAGCTCCGCACTTTTTTCACCATGGATCTCCAAACCGTGGTGTCGCCCCAAATCATGAAGAAATACCGTCGCAACCATTATCTCCAAATCCCCACCCAACTTTTTGCATAACACTTCGCTTGTTTTCCAAACTCTTTGAATGTGATCTGTTTTGTGTATTGGGCTTATGGCTGGGGCAGTTTTCATAAAAGTGGCAAGCTCTTTAGAAAAAACTGAAACCCACTTTGTCATACTTGCCATTTTATTTTCACCTTTACTTGCATGCCTCTTCTACTAATTTTTCTATTGGCATTATTTTTGTTTTTGACTGGTTTTTTGAATATGCGTAGTAACACCCTTTTGCGGAATCAGTTGCTAAGCATTTGAAGCGTCCTTTTATTGGCGCTACAACGCAACACGTGTCTGCAGCAAATTTTGCTCCGGCTTCTTCAATTATTTTTGAGTATCCTGCCATGTCAGCTATTCTTTTTGTTGGGCGCGCAGTTGTTACCCAAAATTCTTTCTTTACCTTTTTTCCTTTTAACAATTCAGCTAATTTTGCTAATTCATTTAAACTCGCATGAGGACAACCCACACTAATAAAATCAACCTCACAATCATCCATCGTCATTTCTTTTATAGCTTTACCAATATCTGCTTGTGTTACAATAATTTCTTCTGAAGGAATAGTTGTTTTGTTTGGTGTTATTCCTTCCATGTGAAATATTGCTGCTCCGCCGTATGTTGCGATGCTTGCTGAAAAAGATTTTAGCTCTTCTATGCTTGCTTCCTTTATTCCAGTAATGTAAGTTGGTTTTGCTTTTACTTTTTCTCCAATTACTTTTCCTAGTGCTCCGAAAATGTGTGTTCCTTTTATTTCTGTTTCTACTTTTATTTTTATTTTTGCTTCTCTGTTTTCATCTAAGTGCATTCCGTACAAAGCGGTTTTTCCTGTTAATGCTGAAGCCAAAGCTGATGGTCCTCCTTCTCTGTTTGTGTATGCGCCTAAAACAGAATTTGCGTAAGCTACTGCGCTACTTTCACTCCAAGCAATGTGTTCTCCAAAATGAGGATTGTTTCCTATCAAATAAGGGGTACAAGTGCATGTTGGTAGTACCCCCATTTTTGTAAATGCTTCTATTACTTTTTTTTGTTTTACCGCAAAATCTTCCGGGATTCCTAAAGCTTTGTAATTTTCCATATCCATTCCCGCAGGATTTAGTGTTGTTAGTACTCTTGTTTTTCCGTCCTTTGCTAGTTCTTCTAAAAATTCTAACCCCGCATCTCCTAAGTTATCATAACTTACTCCTGCTATTTGCACACTTTTTACGTCAATTAATTTTTCTGCGCCATAAATTTCTCCTAGTGCAACTAATATTTCCATTGATTTTTTTATTGCGTTTCC
>CAZPWC010000007.1:15999-26684 GCA_964590155.1 uncultured archaeon | reverse complement strand
CTCATTGTTAAATCAAATCCTGCTTTGCAAGTTTCTCTTGTGATTTGATCTGCACTTGCATCAAGAGAAGATCCTTTTTGTTTTGGAAATAAGTAAAGGTTTTTATCTCCTTGGAATCTTGTCGCCATTGCCCATTCAACTTCTAAAGGATCGTAAATGTTTATGTCTTTGTCAACAACAAAAAAATGTTTTCCGCTAGTGTGTCCTTTCATTGCCGCATCAATTGTTTTTTTTCCGTCATCTTCATTTTTCTTATTAATTTTTACTATTACATGGAACCATGAACTTCCACCCGGGTTAACACTAACATCAATAACATCTATTTCCGCTTTTTTTACTTCATCAAATACTGTTGGTTCGCGAGGCATTCCCATCATTATTTTGTGTTCAAATCCGCCAGGCAATAATGCGTGCCATATTGCGTTAGGCCTTGCATAAATTTTTTCTACTGTAAAAACAGGTTCTTCTCTTATTATGTCGCTTGTTCCTGTTAAGTCAACGAAAGGCCCTTCTTTGTGTTTTTCATTTATTGTTAGAGTTCCTTCCATAATAAATTCTGAATCTGCTGGCAACTCTCCGTCAAACAATTTTGCTTTAACAACTTCTATTGGTTGGATTGAATTAGCTATTTCTAATTCGTTAACACCTAATTTTGGTGCCATTGCTGCTGCTAATTGTGTTTCTCCTCCGCAGCCAATACAATAAGCTGCTTTTAAGGTTCCATCATTTTTTTTCAATAATTCCATTGTGTTTCGTTCTAATATTCTAAAAGCCATCTTGTTCTTTGCTATAACCATCCCTCTGTGATAGCAAACATTTTGTCCAACAGCGGGATCTTTTACTATTACTAGTCCGCTTGAAACATAAGGCCCACCATCTTTTTCTGTGTGGAAGAGAATTGGCAATTTTTCTAAATCAATTTCTATTTCAACATGATCTGTACTTTCAACAACTTTTGGTTTTGAGGGATTATTTAGTGCGTTAATCATTTTTGGGACAAGGTCTTTTACTTCGCAATTCAAATATTTCGCTAATTTGTCTTTTGATGCGAACACATTTGCTGCTACTTTGTAATTGCTTTCCTTGATTTTGTTAAACATTATGCTTTTGTCGTCTGCTGAATAAATTATTCCGCTCGCTTCAAGGTTTTTTGACACAGATTTATCAATTACATAATCTGTTTTTGCTACAAAATCACGAAAACTCATTATTTCACCCTCTTATTTCTTTTCCCATCTTTTGAATTTTTTATTAGGAACCCCTAATAAGTCTAACGCTTTGCCCACAATAAAAGCCTCCAAATCAACTATTTTGCGCGGTTTGTGATAAAACGCAGGACTTAGCGGAAATATTATTGCCCCATAAATTGAGAGTTTCCACAAGTTTTCTAATGTCGGACCGCTCAAGGGCGTTTCTCTAACACCAATAACTAATTTTTTCCTAGTTTTTAGCATATTATCAGCGCATCTTGTAATTAGTGAACTTGTGTGCGCGTGTAAAACTTCTGAAACTGTTTTTATTGAGGCTGGAAGAATTATCATTCCGTCAACTAAAAAAGAACTTGAAGAAATGCTAGCAGCTAAATCCTTGTTTGAGTAACTTTTTGTAGCGAGCTTTTTTAGTTCAGAAATTTTTTTACCGGTTTCTTCTTTCATTACCTCGCCAGCCCACTCACTAACAATTAAATGAACCTCTACTTTTTGTTTTGCAAGTTCACGAAGCAATGCTGTCGCATAATTTGTTCCCGAAGCACCAGTTACTGCAACAATTATTTTCATAAAACCACGTTATTAAGAAATAACAATAAAAGTTAAGAAAACTATCCAATAACTGTTCTTATTACTTCAAATCCTTTCGCTTCAATTGCTTTCGCCACTTTTTCCTGCAATTCTTTTCCAGGCGTTAAAGCAATTACGCTTCCTCCGCGCCCTGTTCCTGTTAGTTTTGCTCCAATTGCTCCGTTAAGTTTTGCTATTGCAATAATACTTTCAAGAAGTTCAGAGGAAACAGTTATTCTTCTTAATAATTCTTGATTTTCATCCATCAACCATCCGATTGTTTTCAAATCATATTCTGTTAAAGCTTTTTTTCCTTCTTCAACAATTTTTTTGTACTCTTCAAATATTGCATTCATTTCTTCCGGATTTTCATCTTTTAGTTTTTTTACGTCAGCGACAACTTCTTTTGTTAGAGCGGCTTTTCCTGAATTAATTAATACTATTTCTAGCGGTTTTTGTATTTTTAGTGTTTCTATTTTATTTTCTCCGCCCGAAAGATTTTTTTGAAATAACAAAAACCCCCCATAAACAGCAACAGTGTTATCTATTCCTGAAGGGGTTCCTGAACCTGCTGTTTCTCCGGCATAAGCTGCTTTGTTTATTTCTTCTTTTGATAAATTTAATTTGTACTCATCGCTTATCGCTTCTGCTAATGCGGCTGAACAAGCGGCTGAAGCGCCTACTCCTGAAGCCGGAACTAAATCCCCTGCTAAAGCAATTTTCACCCTATCTTTTATGTTTAAATAATTTAATATTGCGGTTATTATGTTGTGGTACTCTTCTTTTTTCTTTTCTTTATAATCCCCATTCTCTGGCCGATTGTCAATTAATTCATACCCTTTTTCGCCAGAAATTTTTTCCACTTCACAAGTTGTTATTTGCCCTAAAGCGCAGGGAATTCCCTCTAACCCATAAACAACAAAGTGTTCTCCAAAAAGAATTGTTTTTCCAAAACCTTTTCCTTTTCCCAAAGTATCACATTTAACATGGGCTCCAAAAAGTTCAAAAGGGTTGTTTAAAGAACTTTTTAACTTATTTTCGGCACGTTACTCCCAAAAAGCATAAAAATCACAAATACAGCAAATATCAAGTAAATCAAAGATTTACGCTTGTATAGCTCGCGCCAAAGCTAAAAACACAAAGTTAATATGTATTAAGTATGTAATAATATGTAATGGTATGCAGGTGATTTTGTTGTTTGAAAGTGTTTGTGTTGTGGGAGAAAGAGGACAAATTACTCTGCCCAAAACAATTAGAAAGATTAAAGGGATTTTGGGAAAAGACAAAGTAATTGTAAAATTAAAAGGCGAAGAAATTGTTGTAGAAAAGATGAAAACAAAAAAAAACTCTAGTGCCTTGTTTAAAGAATATTATCAAAAATATGGTAAAAGAGATTTAGCGGTTTGTAAAGATTGGGAATTAGTTGACAAAGAAACGGATGCGATGCTGGATGATTATTAAACGAGGAGATATTTTACTAGTTAACTTAGAGCCAGTTATGGGTTCTGAGCAAGGTAAAACAAGACCCTGCATCGTTATTCAAACTGATTTGGCCAACAATTATAGCCCGACAACAATAATCGCCGCGATAACAAGTTCACTTTCCGACAAGCAGTACCCTACTGAAGTCATTATTTACCCAAAAGAATCCGGACTACAAAAAGAAAGCACTGTATTGCTTAACCAAATAAGAACAATTTCTCTAAAAGACAGAGCTATTAAAAAAGTGGGTTCATTAAGTAAAGAAAAAATGACAGAAATTAATGAAGCTTTGAAAATAAGTCTTGGTTTTGATTAATAAAAAAATTAACCCAAAATGAGCGTTAACTTATTTGTATCTTTGGTTTTACCAACTTAGTTTTCTTCAACTTATCTTTACTTTCATTGCTTTGTAATTTCTTCCTGCATAAGCAGTAATTAACTTGTCTTGTTGCGCTTCGTTGTAGCACAAAATCAAAACGTTACCGCCCATTCCGGCCCCCGTTATTTTCGCGCCTAACGCCCCATCGTATATTGCCACTTTAACTATTTCATCAATTTCTTTTGTTGACAAACCTAATTCTTTTAACATTGAGTGGTTTTCATTCATTAATTTTCCAAGCTCATTTACTCCACCGTACTGTAATTCTTGCTTTGCTTTTCCTGCCAATTTTTTATAATCAGAGCACATTATATCAAATTTTTTCTTGCTTGCGGTTTCATATTTTTTTACCACTCCTAGCGCTTCTTTTGAAGCGTGTTTTATTCCTGTATCAACAAGTAAGAATTGCAATGCTTTTCCACATTTTAATCTACGCACAGAATCTTTTTTCTCTTTGTTCCCTTTCTCAAACCAGATAACTGAATCATATGTTGCGCAAGCAGTGTCAATTCCTGAAGGAGTGCCGTGAACTATTTGCTCTGATTTGTGAGCTGTTTCATTAATTTGTTCATCTTTCCAAAGTAAATCAAATAATTGATTCATTGCGCGCGCAATAGCAACAGCTATTGCAGCTGAATAACCAAGTCCGGCTCCATTAGGCAAGTTAGAGTTAATTGTTATTTTGAGTCCTTCAAGTTTTACAAATTGTTCGTCTTTAAACATCGCATTAAGCATTTTGCACTTTATATTTTCAGGATTTTCTTTCATCGACACTTTTTCTTTAAATACTTTATCATCAAAAGTAACATCAGTAGAATCTTTCACTTTTGCTATTTCTACCTCAACATATTTATCTATTCCTGAAGCTATTCCGGGCTGGCCAAAAACAACAAAGTGTTCCCCAAAAAGAATTACTTTGCCAAATCCTCTTGCTTTTGCAGAAATCAAATAAACACCTTTATATTCACACTTTCTTGAAAGGTTACATCTCTTTTACTTATTTTTCCCCAAAAAAGCTTAAAAGGGGCTTGGACATCAAATACAAAAAAATAAGCTTGTTCTAATTAGCTTTTTAATAATTTACTTAGCTGTTCATGCTAGAGGGGTTGGTAAATAATGGCTGATTTTCACAATATTGCGGTTATTCCTGGGGATTTGAACGGAATTACGGTTACTGATGCAACATTAAAAGTTGTTGAAGCAATGCAAAAACATTTAACAAAACCAATTAGGCACACCACCCACAATTATAACGCGGATTATTTTTTAGCACACAATTTGAAAGAATTAGGCGAAAAAGAACTTAACGAATTGAAACAATACGACCAAATCTTTTTAGGGGCAATAGGAGACCCTACAAAAATAAAACCAGGAATTCTTGAAGTAGGAATTTTACTAAAATTAAGACAAGCTTTTGACCAATATGTTAACTTAAGACCAGTTATTTTGCCGCAAGGAATTCCTTCAATCATTGTAGGCAAAACAGCAAAGGACATTAATTTTGAAATTTGCAGAGAAAATAGTGAAGGGCTTTACATTGCTCAAGGCAGGATAGAAAATCAAGGAACTGATGAGGAAGCGGGTTATCAGATAATGAAATGTTCTTACAAAGCCATCAAAAGATTGGCCGAGTATGCTGTTGAGCGCGGAAAATTAAGAAAAAAAAATGCTAAACCAATTATTCATTTTGTTTTCAAAACAAATGTATTAACTTTTGCTGGCGCTCCTTGGCAAAGAGTTTTTGACGAGTACAAAAAGCGCGATGATATTGAGGCAAAATACATGCACATTGATAATTTCTTAATGCAAATGATTCTAAGACCTGAACAATTTGATGTTGTTTTAACGGAAAATATGTTCGGGGATATTGCAACTGATGCGGGCGCGGTTATTCAGGGAGGAATTGGTAGTGCTGTTAGCGGAAATATTAATCCAACAAAAACTTTCCCTTCAATGTTTGAGCCAATTCACGGGACCGCTCCTGACAAATGGTACGAAGTTGATGCGCACGGAGAGTATGTTAAAGGAACTTTTATTAAAGAAAAAACTCAGCAAGTAAAACCTGAAGCAGCTTTCATGTCTTATGCAATGATGCTTGAACTAATGGGTGAAGCAAAAGCCGCTCTCGTGCTAAAAGAAGCCGCACTCAATAACATAAGAAGTCCAAATTACAAAGAAATGAAACTTGATGATTTGGTCGAACAAGCAAAAAAGTTTGTTCAAAATTACAAATGAAGAACTGTAAATAAAAGCCCACAAATAGAAAAACCAAAGAAAGCACATTTGTAAAATAGTTATTTTTAGAAGGTGAAAAAGTGGTTTTTGATCAAAGTGAATTCAACAAATTTATTGAAGAATCAGGAGTTTATGGTTTTTTCAAAGAAGCAATTACTTTAAAGTCCGGAAGAAAGAGTCACTTTTACGCTAATTGGAGAAATGTTGTTGAAGATGTTTTTCTTACTGAAAAACTTGCTAATTATTTAATTGAATTTGTAAAAGCAAATAATGTTGAAGTTGACACTTTTTATGGAGTTCCTGAAGGGGCAACAAAATTAGGGGTAATTACTCAATTTATTTTTTCAAAACAACAAACAAATTATGGAAAAGGAAGCGCAATTCTTTCTATGGGGAGAGCAAAACCAAAAGACCATGGAGCGCCAAAAGACAAGTACTTTGTCGGCACCCCTCAAGGAAAAACTGTTGTGATTGAAGATGTTACAACAACAGGCGGTTCGCTAATAACAACCCTTGAAGGATTAAAAGAAGCTGGAATTAATGTTTCCGCGGTAATTAGTTTGACTAATCGAATGGAAAAAAGAGATGATGGATTAAGCGTTAAGGAAGCTATTGAAAAAATGGGAATGAAATTTTACAATATGAGCACTGCAATTGAGTTGCTTCCAATAATGTACAAAAAACTTTCTCCTGGAGAAGAAATTGGAAAAGAAATAGAAAAAGAGTTTGAAGAATTCGGTGTTGAAAAAATAAAATTGTTGAAATAAAAATTGATGATTTCGCAAATTGATAAAAAAGATGGTGAAATGAAAACAAATTTTTTTGGAAAAGAAATTTCAGGAGAATTTACCATTCCTTCAGGAATAATCACAACTAATGTTAGTATAATAAAAAAAATAATTAAAGAGATTCCCCAAATTGGAGTCATTACAACAAAAAGCATTGGACTTGAGCCAAAGTGGGGTAATCGTGAACCAATTATTACCCAATACGCGCCAAGTTGTTTTTCAAATGCGGTTGGTTTAACTAATCCGGGCGCGGAAGAGTTCGCAAAACAATTAAGCGACGTAACTATTCCAAATGATAGATTCTTGCTTATTTCAATTTTTGGAAAAGACGAGAACGAATTTGTTGAAGTTGCCAAAAAGTTAGAAAAGTACGCGGATGGTTTTGAATTAAATCTTTCCTGCCCACACGCAAAAGGCTACGGGATGGCTATTGGACAAGATCCAATAATGGTTAAACAAATTGTTAGCGCGGTAAAAAACGCTGTAAATAAACCAATAGTGGCAAAATTAACCCCTAATGCGCCAAGTATTGCTGATATAGCTAAAGCAGCTGTTGAGGGCGGGGCAGACGGAATTTGTGCAATTAATACTGTCGGACCTGGTTATTACACTGTTGAGGGAAACCCAGTTCTTTCAAACAAAAAAGGAGGATTATCCGGAAAAGGAATTTTCCCAATAGGACTTAAATGCGTGAAAGAAATAAGCGAGGCAGTTAGTGTTCCAATTATTGGCTGTGGGGGAGTTAGCTCCTCAAATGATGTTAAAGAATACAAAAAAGCAGGAGCAACAATTATAGGAATTGGTTCAGCGCTATACGGATTATCAACAAAAGAACTGAAAAACTATTTTTCCGAACTTGAAAAGAATTTGGAAAGTGAAAACAACAGCAACAGTGCTGAAAAATTACTAAGAGAAGAAATGATTATGAATTTTAAAAAGTTCAAGTTAAAGGAAAACAAAAAACTCGCTGATGATTTGTCAATTTTGATTTTTGAAGGGAACTTTGACATAAAAGCCGGGCAATTTATTTTTCTTTGGATTCCGGGAGAGGGGGAAAAGCCTTTTTCTGTTCTTGACAACACCCCTTTGACTTTGTTGATTCAAAAAGTGGGTTGTTTTACTGAAAAACTTGTTAATTTGAAAGAAGGAACTGCTGTTTATTTTAGGGGACCTTATGGAGTTCCAATTGAAGTTAAAGGAAAACCAAAAATAATTCTTGTGGGCGGAGGTTGTGGAAATGCCGCCCTCTATCAAATAGCAAAAGATTTTGAAAACACTGAAATGTTTTTTGGAGCGCGCGACAAAAACCATTTGTGTTATACTGAACAAATCAAAAAGCATTGTCCATTAGAAATCTCAACAAATGACGGAAGCGAAGGATACAAAGGATTTGTTACAGAAATATTGGAAAAAAGATTACGCGAAATAAAGGAAAAAGATGTTTTGTTTTTTAATTGCGGTCCGGAAGTAATGATTAATGCTGCAAAAAAAGTCGAGAGAAAATATTTTTCAGCTGACAAGATATTTAACTCAATTGACTACAAAACAAAGTGCGGGGTTGGAATATGCGGAAGTTGCGCAACAAAAAACGGGAAAAGGATTTGTGTTGACGGACCTTTTATTAATGAGGGTGAAGAAAATGAAAATTGATACACACGTGCACTTTAGAGACGGGACACAAAATTATAAGGAAACTATTGCTCATGGACTTGCACTTGCAAAAACCCAAGGGGTTGACTTTGTTTTTGACATGCCTAATACCTCTCCGCCGATTTTACGAAAAGTTGATGTCGAAAAAAGAATTGCTTTAGTTCCAGAAGCGGAGAAGAAAAGGTACTTTTTGTATATTGGAGCAACGGCAAATGAAGACCAATTAAAAGAAGCAATTTCTACTGTGAATGAAATGAAAGAAGTTATTGGGATAAAAATGTTTGCGGGCAAATCAACGGGCGATATGCAAATTATTGAGGAAGAAAAGCAAAAAATGGTTTACCAAACTTTGGCGGAAAATAATTACAAAGGAGTTATTTCAGTTCATTGCGAGAAAGAAAAATTTATGAAAGATTTTTTTGACCCTAAAAGCCCTGTTTCTCACGCTCTTGCCAGACCAAAAGAAGCGGAAATTGAATCAATAAAAGATCAAGTAAAATTTGCGAAAGAAACAAACTTTAAAGGAACTCTAAATATTTGTCACATAACTTCAAAAGAATCAGTCGAACTTATTTTAGAAGCAAAAAAAGAAATTAATGTTACTTGCGAAGTTACCCCTCACCACGCAATGTGGAACTATGAAAAAATGAGAGAGCCTTGCGGGGCATTATACAAAATGAACCCTCCTTTGAGGAGTGAACCTGATGTTGTTGCATTACAAGAATGCATTAAAGAAGGAAAAATTGATTTTATTGGAACGGATCACGCTCCACACTCAATTGGAGAAAAACTTTTTTTGGGGCATCCTTCAGGATTCCCTTCGCTTTATTTGTACAAAGAATTTGTTGAAGTTTTTCTTCCCTCTATTGGAGTAAGCGAAAAACAAATAAATGACATGACTTTTGGCAATATTGTGAAAACTTTTGGTTTAAATCTTTGAGGTGGTTTTTTGGAGCTAAATGGAAAAGAGAAAATTGCAAGAGAAAAGGTTTGCCTGCCTCTTGACGGATTAAGTACTTTGGATGAATTAAGAGAAAGAGTAGAAGAACTTAGTCCTGTTGTTGGCTTATTTAAGATTGGGAAAGAAACTTTTACAAGATTTGGTCCAGAGTCAGTTAGAATTGTAAAAAGTTATGGGGCAAATGTTTTTCTTGATTTAAAATACCACGATATCCCTAACACGGTTAAGGGGGCGGCAAGCGCTGCGACAAAGTTAGGCGTGTATATGTTTAATGTTCATGCTTCTGGCGGGAAAGAAATGATGAAAGCGGCCTTGCAGGGGGCTGAAGAAACCGCAACAAAGTTAGATGTTCAAAGACCAAAAATTACTGCGGTAACAATTTTGACAAGCATTGATCAAAAAACAATGAATGAAGAATTAAAAGTTGCAGGAACTGTTGAAGAACAGGTGCTTAACTTTGCTTTGCTGGCAAAAGAAGCTGGCTTGGATGGAATTGTTTGCTCTGCCGCTGACCTTTATGCTGTTAAAAATAAGTTGCCTGAAAACTTTATGTTTGTTACTCCTGGAATTCAAGGAATTAATACACCTGCAGGAACTGATCAAAAAAGAGTTTTTACCCCCAGGCATGCAATTGAGGACGGTTCGACAATTCTCGTTGTTGGAAGAGCAATTACAGGTCCAAAAACTAAAGAAGAAAGATTAGCTGCAGGTTATGAAATTTTGCAGGACATGGCGAAGAGTATTAAATAATTTCCTTAGAAAATTATGTATTAATTTGGTGAAATAATGTCACAGAACACTTTGTATGACCATGTTTGGAATGCTCACGTTGTAGGAATTCTTCCTACTGGCCAAACACAAATTTTTGTTGGCAGGCACTTAATGCATGAAGTTACCTCTCCGCAGGCTTTTGAAATGCTTCGAGACCGCGGGTTAAAAATTGCTCACCCAGAACTAACTACTGCTGTTGTTGATCACGTTATTCCTACAGATAATTTATCTCGGCCTTTTAAAGATTCTCTGGCAGAAATAATGACTGCTGAACTTGAAAAAAATGTTAAAGAGTGCGCAATAGAGTATTGTGGCGCAGGAAACTCTCAAGGGGTGTGTCATGTTACTTTTCCTGAACAAGGAATTATTTGGCCAGGACAATTAGTTGTTTGCGGGGACAGCCATACTTGTACTTATGGGGCCTTTGGTGCACTAGCTTTTGGAATTGGAACTACTCAAGTTTCTCATGTGTTAGCAACACAAACAATGGCGATGGATAAATTAAAAGTTCGAAGAATTAATGTTGTTGGAAAATTACAAAAAGGGGTTACAGCAAAAGATGTTGCTTTGCACATCATTAGAAAATTGGGTGTTAAAGGAGGAGTTGGTTTTGCTTACGAATTTGGCGGAGAAGTTATTGA
>CAZPWC010000007.1:0-15899 GCA_964590155.1 uncultured archaeon | reverse complement strand
TGGGTGTTAAAGGAGGAGTTGGTTTTGCTTACGAATTTGGCGGAGAAGTTATTGACGACATGTTAATGGACGAAAGAATGACTTTATGCAATTTAGCTGTTGAAGGGGGGGCAAGGTCGGGTTATGTTAACCCCGATCAAGTTACTTTTAATTATTTAAAGGAAACAAAAAAAGCTCCGAAAGAAGATTTTGATAAAGCTGTTGAGTACTGGAAAAATGTTGCCTCAGGAAAAGATGCTGTTTATGATGATGTTGTTGAAATGGATGTTTCTTCTTTAGAGCCAATGGTCACTTGGGGAGTTAACCCTGAACAAGGAATTACTGTAAAAGAAAAAATTCCTTCTCTTGAAGAGTTTGGCGAAAAATCAAAAGGGGAAGCTGTTGATGCTTTGAATTATATGGGCTTAAATGCAGAACAAGAACTTGTGGGAGTTCCTGTTGATGTTGTTTTTATTGGCTCATGCACTAACGGAAGATTAAGTGATTTAATAGCGGCTGCAGAAATCTTAAAAGGAAAAAAAGTTTCCGTGAGAACATTAATTGTTCCAGGCTCTGAAAAAGTAAAAAAAGAAGCCGAAGAAAAAGGATTAGACAAAGTATTCAAAGAAGCGGGAGCGGAGTGGCGATTTTCTGGCTGCTCAATGTGCCTGGCAATGAATCCTGATAAATTAATTGGAACACAAAGAAGCGCTTCTACTTCGAATAGGAATTTTAAAGGAAGACAGGGAAGCCCTATCGGAAGAACTCACTTGATGAGCCCTTACACTGCAGCAGCAACCGCCCTAGAAGGAAAAATATCCAATCCAAAAAAGTACTTGGGTGATAACGCATGAATGTTTCAGAAAGTATTATCGAAAAAGTTTCGGGAAAAGCAATCCCTAAACCGGCAAACGACCAAAATACTGATGACATCACCCCTGCAAGATTTATGAAAGAAATTACTTTTGCTAACATGGGAAAATATGTTTACTTTGATGAGAGAGTGAAGGACGGAAAAGAAATTATTGAGCACCCTTTTAATGACCCAAAATATAAAGGGGCAAGCATTCTTGTCGCAGGAGCAAATTATGGTTGCGGTTCTTCAAGAGAACACGCCCCGCAAGCACTCTACAGATTTGGCATTAGAGCAATTATCGCGGAATCCTTCGCAGAAATATTTGCAGGAAACTGCGCTTCTTTAGGAATTGTAGGAGTAACTGTTTCTGCACAAGGGGTAGTTGTCCTTGCTAATGAAATTAAAAACAAACCCGAAAATATTATTGAAATTGATTTGAAAACAAAAAAGATAAAATACAACAATGAAGAAATGTCTTGCGAGTTACCTGAAGGAAGAAGACAGTCCTTCTTGAAAGGTACGTGGGATGCTTTAACAATTTTGAAAAACAACGAAACCGGAATAAAGTCGGTTGAAGAAAAACTTGAATACTTAAAGTTCAAATAAATACTTTATGAATTTAGCGCTTTTTTAGCACCCCCCTTCTAAAAATAAAACTGCTTAAAACACCTGTTTTGCCCGTTTTGACGGCTTTTGAGATAGATTTATAAAGTTTTGATTCGCAAGTATTTATAGATTTTTATGAGCCACAATAATGCAATTCAAATAATTTCTTTATTAGTACTTGTCTTGCTAGCTGTGGCTTAAGCACGCGCATATAATTTTTTTGCCTGTGCTTTGGTTTTTTTGAATGGTGACGTTAGAGTATAGAGGATTTTAAGAGAAAGGAAAAACAAAGTTGAAATAGTGAAATGAGAGCAAAAAATTGGATTATTTTTGGTGATTTGATTGAAAGGAACAGAAGCAATTTTGAGAGCTTTGATCGCTAATAAGACAAAGCACATTTTTGGTTTTCCGGGCGGATCAGTTATTCCTTTGTATGACGAATTACTTAATTTTGAAAAAGAGCTAAGATGCATTCTTGTTAGACACGAACAGTGCGCTGCGCATGCAGCTGATGCTTATGCACGAGCAAGTGGCAAAGCGGGTGTTTGCTTAGCTACTAGCGGTCCTGGAGCAACTAATTTAGTAACAGGAATTATGACTGCTTACATGGATTCTGTTCCATTAATTGCTCTGGCAGGAAATGTTTCCACTAATTTGTTAGGAAATGATGCTTTTCAGGAAACTGATATGATAGGAATAACTATGCCTATTACAAAACACAATTACCAGTTAAGGGATCCGAACGAAATTGGTTGCACTATTGACAATGCTTTTACTATTGCACTAAATGGAAGACCTGGGCCCGTATTTATTGATATTCCAAAAGACATCCAAGTTAAGGACGTTACTAAGCCCAAACCTACTGAAAAAATTATTGGTTTTGAACCAAACCTTAACGGGCACCCTGCTCAAATAAAAAAAGCGGCTGAAGTAATTCTAAAAGCCCAAAGGCCAGTAATACTTGCTGGCGGAGGAGTACTAATTAGTAATTCTTCTAAAGAAATTTCTTATTTAGCTGAATCTTTTGGCATTCCTGTTGCGACAACTTTTATGGGAAAGGGCTGTTTTAATGAAAGTCATCCATTATCTTTAGGCGTTGTTGGAATGCATGGAAGAAAAGTGGCAAATTATGCTGTTGGCCAAGCGGATGTTTTAGTTGCAATTGGTTGTAGGTTTAGTGACAGAATTACTGGCGAAACAAAAACTTTTGCAAAGGAAGCAAAAATTATTCACATTGATATTGATAGCGCTGAAATAGGAAAAAATGTTAGAGCCGATTTACCTATTGTTGGGGATGCAAAAAATATTTTAACGGAGCTTATTGAAGTAATGAAAATTAAATCAAAAAAAGAAAATAGTCCTTGGAATGAAAAAATAAAAAAGTTCATTAAGGAATGTAATTGTGATTTTAATTCTAACGGTTCTCCTATTGACCCTAGAAGAATAATTGCGGAACTAAATCGCACTCTAAAACAAACTGATATTGTTACAACAGGCACTGGGCAGCACCAAATGTTTGCTGAGCATTTTTTGAAAAGAAGTGTTCCTAGAACTTTTATTTCTTCAGGCGGAGCAGGAACAATGGGTTATGGTTTTCCTGCCGCAATAGGAGCAAAAGTTGCAAGGCCAGAGTCAAAAGTGGTTGACATTGATGGGGACGGAAGTTTTGCAATGGTTATACAGGAACTAGCAACTTGCAAAGAAGAAAACATAAATGTTGTTCCAATTATCTTTAATAATTCTTACTTAGGGATGGTTAGACAGTGGCAAGAATTTTTTTATGACAAACGATATTCAGGAGTTCACTTAAAAAGAACCCCTAACTTTTCTAAAGTTGCTCACGCATACGGATTGAACGGAATTAGTGTTGAAAGAGATTCTGAATTAAAAGAAGCTATTCAAAGTGCTTTGAAAAATGATGCAACAACTGTTGTTGATGTTTTGGTTAAAGAAGAATCAAATATTTTACCAATGTTTAGTGCGGGGGATCATCACACTAACATGTTTGGCGATTGTATAAAAGAAAAAGGAAAGTTATTCGTGTAAAAATGGAGATAAATATTGAAAAACATTATTGGGATTTGTTGTAATTAGGTTTGCCGCAATTGTATTTATTTATGTTGGATTTATTGTAATATGATTTGTCGTGGTATGATTTATTGTGATATGATTTATTGTGATTTGTATGGGTAGCGAAAATGGAAAAATAAAAAAGCACGTTCTTGGTTTGTTAGTTGAAGATAAACCAGGGGTTCTTGAGAGACTTTCTGGTTTGTTTTTGAGACGCGGATTTAACATTGACACCATTATTGTAGGCAAAACTACTCAGCCAACAGTTTCACATATTGTCATTAGTCTTTTTGCTGATGACAAAACTCTTGAACAACTGGAAAAACAGGTTTACAAAATAATTGAAGTAATTAAAGTTACAAATTTTACTGATACTGGAATTATGAGAGAACATTGCTTAATCAAAATTAGTTCTACACAAGAAAACCGAAAAGATATTTTGAGTTTTGTTGAACTAAACAAAGCAACTGTTCTTGAGGCTAATCACAAAAGCATTATTGTGGAACTAGTTGCTGAACCAGAAAAAATTGACAAATTTGTTGAAGCAATCAAGCCTTTTGGGATAAAAGAATTAAGCCGAACAGGAATTAATTCCCTTCAACGCACATAAAGCCGAACAAACAAAATCGCAAGTAAAACCAAAGGTTTTACATAGCTCGCTAAAAAGCCAAGCAACAAAGGCGTTGACTTTAGGGATAGAAAGTAATTAAAGGGTTTTTTGCAGGAATTATTAAAGAATTGATTAAATTTAGTAATTTTTTGGAGGCATCTGAATGAAAATATATCATGAAAACGACGCATCAATTGACGCGTTAAAAGACAAAACTATAGCCATTATTGGGTATGGTAACCAAGGAAGACCGCAAGCTCTTTGCTTAAGGGACTCTGGGTTAAAAGTAATAGTTGGCTCAAGAGAGGAAGAAAAAGCTTATGCTGACGCAAAGGAAGATAAAATAGAAATAATGCCTATTGCCGAAGCGGCAAAAAGAGCTGATTTGATACAAATTCTTTTGCCTGACCAATATCAGGGAGAGGTTTATGCTAAAGAAATTGCTCCTTATATAACAAAAGGAAAAATTCTTTGCTGCTCTCACGGATTTAGTGTTGTTTTCAAAGAAATTGTTCCCCCACAGGACGTTGATGTAATAATGGTTGCTCCAAAAAGTCCTGGTTCGGAAGAAAGAAAAGAATACGAAAAAGGATTTGGAGTACCTGGGTTAATTGCAATTTACCAAGACCCTAGCGGAAAAGCAAAAGAATATGCACTAGCTTACGCTAAAGGAATGGGTTACACAAGAGCAGGGGTAATTGAATGTACTTTCCCGCAAGAAACTTATTCGGATCTGTTCGGAGAACAAACTGTTCTTTGCGGCGGAACTGTTGAACTGGTTAAAGCCGGTTTTAATACCCTTGTTGAAGCAGGATACCCTCCTGAAATAGCGTACTTTGAGTGCCTCAATGAATTAAAATTAATTGTTGACTTGATCTATGAGGGCGGATTAGAATTAATGCATCAAAGAGTTTCGGATACTGCTGAATGGGGTTCTAGAACTGTTGGACCAAAAATAATTAACGATTCAGTTAAAGCAGCGATGAAAGAAGCTCTAAAAAATATTGAATCAGGAGAATTTGCTAAAAACTGGGTAGCCGAATGCAAAAACGGAATGCCTATCATGAAACAAATGAGAGAGGACGCAAAAAAGTCACAAATTGAAGTAGTTGGAAAAGATATTAGAGCGCTCTTTGAGAAAAAGAAATAATTTAAGTCAGCGGGTTTTTGCAAAAGCAAAAACCTCGCTTTTTATTTTTAAGAAATAATGTTAAATTAGTGTTTTTTATGAACTCAAAAGAAATCAGAAAATTGCCCGCTGCAGAGAGTTTGCTTTACGCTGATGGATTAAAAAAAGAACAAATCAAAAAACCATTTATTGCTATTGTTAATTCCCAGTGCGATATTGTTCCGGGGCACATTCATTTGAATAAGTTAGGCGAAGAAGCAAAAAAAGGGGTTATTGCTGCTGGCGGGGTTCCTTTTGAATTTCACACTATTGCTATTTGTGACGGAATTGCTATGGGGCACGAAGGAATGAAATTTTCCTTGCCTTCAAGGGAAATAATTGCTGATTCTATTGAAGCAACAATTAAAGGGCACGGAGTATTTGATGGAGCAATATTTATTTGTTCATGCGACAAAATTGTGCCAGGACACTTAATGGCTGCTCTTCGATGTAATTTGCCAAGTGTTTTTGTCACAGGCGGAGCAATGATGCCTGGAAAAGCAAATAACAAAGCAATTGATGTAAAAGATTCTTTTTCTGCAAAATCCGCACTAGAAGGAAAAAGGATTTCAGAAAGTGAGTATGAAAACATTGTTTGTAATTCTTGCCCCGGAGCGGGGAGTTGCGCTGGGCTATTTACCGCAAACTCAATGGCTTGTATTGTTGAAACTTTGGGAATGAGCGAAGTGATGTGCGCAACAACACACGCAATAACAAAAGAAAAAGGAGAACAGGCATTTAGCGCAGGAAAGAAAATTATTGACCTTGTTAATAAAAATATTAAAGCGAGAGACATAATGAACAAGATTGCTTTTGAAAATGCTTTACATATTGACATGGCTATAGGGGCAAGCACTAACACTATTTTGCACATACCTGACATTGCTGCTGAAGCAGAAATAATTATTTCTCTTGATGAGATAAATGAAATTTCTAAAGAAACACCAAACATTGTAAAAATTTCTCCGAGCAGTGATTTTAGAATGATTGATCTTCACAACGCGGGAGGAATTCCTGCTGTTTTGGCCGAACTGAAGAAAAAGAATTTAATTAAAGACAACAAAACTATTGACGGAACTATCTTTGAGAGAATTGCTAATGCAAAAAACACAAATAGTGAAATGATTAAATCAATCGAAACACCTTACTCTATAACTGGAGGGATAAGTATTCTTTACGGTAATTTAGCGGAAAACGGCGCTGTAATAAAAGCTGCTGGCGTTAGTAATTCCGAAAGAACTTTTGAAGGAAGCGCAATTTGTTTTGATGATGAAGATTCTTGCTCAAAATATATTGAAGAAGGAAAAGCAAAAAAAGGAGACGTTATTATTATTAGATTTGTTGGAAAAGCAGGGGCGCCAGGAATGCCTGAAATGCTTTACCCAACTTCAGCAATTTCTGGTTTAGGATTAGATAAAGATGTTGCACTAATTACTGATGGAAGATTTAGCGGAGCAACTAAAGGCCTTTCTATAGGACACGTGGATCCCGAGGCTGCCCTTGGCGGAAACATTGCTTTAGTAAAAAACGGGGATAAAATTAAAATTGATCTTAATGAGCAAAAACTCCAAGTTCTTGTTTCTGATGAAGAACTTAAAGAGAGAAGAAAAAACCTAAAAATTTCTTTGAAAAAACTTAATAGTCCTCTTCTTGAAAAGTATAGAAAAAACATTTTGGAAAAAGCACAAGAATCAAAGTAATAGTAACTTAGTTTTTACTAATTAGATTTAAAGTTTCGGAATAAATTTTGTTCCGTAGTGTATGATTCCTTTTTCTCCACTTTTGTAAAACTTTCTAAAAACCGCTTCTACTTCTTGACCAATTTTTAGATCTTCATATTTTGTGTCAACTATTTGTCCTGTCATGCGTGCTCCTTCCTCTAAATCAATTATTCCCACACAGTAGGGAGCGTACTCTGCATAAACTTCAGGACCCGAATTTATTTTGGTGAAAGAAACGATTTTTCCTTTTCCAGAAAAATCCATTTCCCCGTAATCAAGGTTCCCACAAACACACATCCCTTTTTTTTCAAAATATGTTGCTCCGCATTTTGTGCATTTGTATCCTTTCAATTTGTAAGTATCGCCGTAACGACGCCATCTCATTACTGGACTTTCATGAAACATTTCTTTCACCTTTTTTATGAACTTCCTTTCCTCGCAAGAATTCCTTTTCTTATAATCGCACCTCTTCTCGCAAGTACTCCTGCAGCCATCCTTTTCTTTTTCTCGCGCAATCGAGTAGCATGCATTAGTTCCGCTTTTGATCTTTTAGGAATCCTTACTACACCCATTTAAAAAAACCTCAAATTATAATCGTCCTCTTTTTATAATTGGTTCTTCTTGTGCTTTTTGCTCGCGCCATTTTTTTGCGAGTTTCCATCTTTGTCCTGCGTAGTCCTCATCTTCTACTTTTTTTGTTTCTATCCTAACGATGTCTTCTTCTTTAACTTCTTCTTTTTTCTTTCCAAACACTTTATCGAATATTCCCACCATACCACCACCATTAATTATTATTATAATTAAATACGAATAAATTACTTCATTTTCTTAAACACGTGCACACAAGCAGTCGCTCCACTACCACCAACATTGTGTGTTACCCCTATTGTTGCTCCATTTACTTGTCTTTTTCCTGCTTCTCCGCGTAACTGCATTGTTGCTTCTATTGCTTGTTTTATCCCAGTTGCTCCAACAGGGTGTCCGCACGCTTTTAGCCCGCCGGAAGTATTTACTGGTTTCTTTCCGTCAAAGTAAGTTTGCTTTGTAGTATATAACTCTGCTCCCTTTCCTTGTTTTGCAAAGCCAAGTGCTTCAACTGCATAAATTTCAGCTATAGAAAAACAATCATGAACTTCTGCAAAAGAAACATCTTTTGGAGTTATTTTTGCCTGTGTATATGCTTGTTCCGCGGCTAATTTTCCTGCTTTTATTTCTAATAAAGACTTTCTTCTAGCAAGTGAGAGAGTGTCTGTCGCTAATCCTGACCCTGTAATGTAAACTTCACTTCCCATTTTTTTCGCAACTTGCTCGCTTGCTATAATTATTGAAGCTGCTCCATCAGTAATAGGGGAGCAATCCATTAGTGTTAGTGGGTCAGCAACCATTGTTGAGTTTATTACTCCTTCAATTGTTAATTCGTTTTGGAATTGCGCGTAACTATTTCTTGCTCCGTGAAAATGATTTTTTACTGAAACTTCTGCTAGAGTCTCTCTTGTCAAACCATATTCTTTCATGTAAGCATTTGCAAGTAATGCATAAAGCCCTGGAAAAGTTAATCCGTTGAATCCTTCAAGTTCTTCATCGCCCGCACCCATTAGCGCGGTTGTTACTTGTTCTGTTGAAATGTCAGTCATTTTTTCTACACCATTAACCATTACAATATTTGCGGATCCGCTTTCTATTGCAGAAATTCCTTGGCGTAAAGCAATTGATCCTGAAGCACAAGCCCCTTCAACGCGGATTGATGGTTTATTAATATTCAAATTTTCTGCGGCCATTGCTCCAACGTGTAATTGCCCTGAAGCAATTCCAGCAATCATATTTCCTGTAAAAAGAGCATCAATTTGTTCGGGCGCAATTTTTGAATCATTTAATGCACGCAATTGTGCATCTAAAAGCAAATCGCGTAAGCTTTCGCTCCAACGCTCACCGAACTTGGTGATACCAATTCCAATTACTCCAATTTTCATTTCTTTACACCTTTCAAATAATGCATTCCTAAAGTTACAAAAACAAATATTACTAAAAAAGGCAAAATAAAATAAATTACAACTTCTATTTCATTTGGTCTCCAACCAAGTATTGGCAAAAATAAAACATAAACATTGTAAAGCACTATTGTTATTAACAAATTCAAGAATTTTTCTAGTAAATTTATCTTCATCATTTCACCTTTTAGTGTATTTGCTCCATGTGTTTTGCGTACGTAGGGTAAGTTAAGTATTCTTTTCGCGCAATATAGTCCGCTGTTGTTTTTGCTTTTTTTTGCGCTTTTGTTATTTTATCCGTGCATGTAAAAATAAATGCGTCGCTTCCTGAACCGGAACCATAAGAAGTGCAAAGAATTCTGTCTCCTGGTTTTGCAATGTCAAGAACGCTTGCAAGTCCAAGTAGTGATGAACCTGAATAAGTGTTTCCGATTTTTTTTACAACAAGTCCTGGTTCTAATTGTTCTTTTGTTACCCCAAATATTTTTGCTACGCGCAAAGGAAATTTTCCATTAGGCATGTGAAACACTACATATTTGAAATCACTCATTTGTGTTGCTGATTTTTCCAATAAATTTTTTGTCGCGCTAACAACGTGTTTGAAGTAAGCTGGTTCTCCAGTGAATCTTCCTGCGTGTGATGGATAGGGTTGTAGTGCGCGTCTCCAAAAATCCGGGGTGTCAGAAGTGTAAGATAAAGTAAAATCAAGTGTAGCAACAGCTTCTTTTTTATTTCCAATAATAAATGCTGCTCCGCCTGCTGCTGCTGAATATTCTAAAGCATTTCCTGGTTCGGCTTGAGAAGTATCGGCCCCAATTGATAAACCATATTTTATCATTCCTGAGTCAACTAGTCCTGCATTTATTTGAATTGTTGCGCTCCCTGCTTTACATGCAAATTGGGTATCTAGCGCGGTATAATTATTTCCAATATCGAGTGCTTCTCCTACAATTGAAGAGGTTGGTTTTACTGCATAGGGGTGACTTTCCGAACCAACATAAACCGCACCTATTTCTTTTCTATTTATTTCTGCGCGTGCTAAAGCGTTTCTTGCTGCAGCAACCGATATTGTTGCTGAATCTTCATCTTTTCCTGGAACACTTTTTTCTGTTAAACCTAAACCCGCTTTTATTGCTTCTGCATTATCATTATTTACCTCAGCAATGGTTTCCGCAGTAATGCGATATTTTGGGATATAAGCCCCCCACCCAATTATTCCAGCCATTTTTTCACATTCCGTTTTAACAAGTTCACTCTTAACTCTTTTTAACTTCATGCCTAAAAACAAGCCTTTTTATGCTTTGTTTTTTGTTCGAATTTCTTTTAATATTTCTTCTGCTTTCGCCTGGTTTATTTGTTTTAATTCAATCATTTTACCGGCAACTAAATCAATTTCGTTTTCTTTTGCTCCGCTTTGAGCAGCTAGTGCTTTTGCGTGTAGTTTCATGTGTCCTGCTTGAATTCCTGTCGTTGCTAAAGCCCTTAGTGCTGCAAAATTTTGGGCCAAACCAACTGATACAGCAACGCGGGCTAGTTCTTGTGCGTTTTTTACTCCGAGTATTTTCAAATTTAATTGCGCCATTGGATTGCTTTTTGATGTGCCCCCAATTGTTGCTAAAACTAAAGGCAGTTCTATTTCTCCGACCAAATTTCCTTCTTTATCTTTGTAATATTTTGTTAGCGAAGAATATTTCCCTTTTTCTTTGAACGCCGCATAAGCATGCGCTCCTGCTTCTACACCTCTAAAATCATTCCCTGTCGCTATTGTCAAAGCATCTATTCCATTCATTATTCCTTTGTTGTGTGTTGCTGCTCTAAACGGTGTTGCAACAGCAAATTCGAAAGCATCAAGAATTCTTTCTATTATTTCGTCCCCTTTCATTTCCCCTTTAGTACTTTCTTGGAGTTTTTCTTTTGTCCAAGTTGTTTTCGCTCTTGCTTTTCTATAAATTGCTAGATTTGATACTATGCGGAGCAAGCATTTCCCTCCGGAAATCTTTTCTATTAAAGGGGTTATTTTTTCAGTCATTGTATTTATCGCATTTGAACCCATTGCGTCCCTCACGTCAACTAATAATTGCAGTTCAATCATTTCTCCGCGAGAAGTTTTTAGCACCTCTCCTTTCAAATCTCTCGGACCTCCGCCAAATTTTACCAGCACAGCATCAACTTTTTCCGCTTCTGCCAAAATTTCTTTTTTTGCAGAAAGAATTTTCTTTAGTGATTCTCCCGCATTTTTTAATCCTATTAATTGTATTTGCCCTACCATTATTGGTTCATCAGCAGAGGTAACAAAGCCAGAAGATAATTTCGCAGCGTTACTTGCCGCAGCAACCACACTTGGTTCTTCTAAAGCAAAAGGAATTAAATAATCTTTTCCGTCAACTAAAAAATTTGTTGCTAGCCCTAAAGGCAACGGCATTGTTGAGTAAACATTTTCTACCATTCTCTCAGCGTTAGCGAGAGGCAGTGCACTTTCTTTTTGGATAAGTTCTTTTTCTTGGAGAGTAAGCGAAAATTCTTTGGCAATTATTTCTTGCCTTTCTTTAACGCTTTTTTTGTAAAAGCCTTCAAATGATTTTTTGTTCAACACAACACCTCAAAAATAACGCTTTTCTTATTAAATATCCTTATTGTCTTTGTTTTTTTCGTGTTCTTCTTTTGTTTTGTGTTTTGCCAAATCTTTTTTTATTAAATCGCTTTGTTCTTTTTCCGCTTTCTTTTCATCTATCTTGTCAAGATATTTCAAAATTGATTTTGCCGCATCTCTTCCTGTGGCTATTGCTTCTATTACTGTTTTTGGCCCGTGAACACAATCCCCTGCGGCGAAAACATTTGGCACGATTGTTTGTTTTTTCTTATTCACTATAATATTTCCATCGGGTCCTGTTTTTATCACTGATTTTAAAGAATCGTTATCATGGTCTTGCCCAATTGCTGAAATTACTTTATCCACTTCAATAAACCCTTTTTCACCGTTAGTGTAGTGGACTCTTTCTACCTTTTCTGTCCCCTCAAATCGGTCAACGGACACCCCGAACATAAATTTTACCCCTTCTTCTTCTGCTTCGACATAGTCTTTTTCTGTTACGCTTTTCATCGCATCTTCTCTTGTTGCTTTTGTTATGCAAGTAACTTTTCCGCCAAGTCGCACCGCGCTTCTTGCTGCGTCAATTCCAACATATCCTGCTCCAACAACAACTACTTTTTCGCCAGGAGAAATTGTTACAATTCCGCTTTGATTTAAGTTAACTAAAAATTTCATTGCAGAAAGTACTCCTTTGAGTTGACTTCCTTCGCTAGTAAGCAATCTTGGTTTTCCTACCCCTGTTCCTACAAAAACAGCGTCATATTTTTTTGACATTTCTTCTAAACTATCTGCATCAATTTTTGCATTTGGTTCAAAATCAATCCCCAAGTCATGTAATCCTGCTATTTCTCTTGCTACAACTTCTTTTGGTAATCTAAATTCAGGAACCCCGTACTTTATTACTCCGCCAAAAGTGTTTGTTCCCTCCATAACAACCGCATTTACTCCTGCAAGAGAAAGTACTGCTGCTGTTGTTAGCCCACTTGGACCCGAACCAATTATTGCAACATTTTTTCCATTCTTTTTTTCTTGTTTAGGCATTTTTGAGTGATCTCCAATGTATCTTTCTATTCCGCCAATACACACAGCCCCCTCTTTTGCTTTTGAGAGAATGCAAGAACCTTCGCATTGTTTTTCGTGTTGGCATATTCTTCCACAAATGCTTGGAAAGAACTCTGATTCGCGAATAACTTCCGCTGATTCATCAATTTTTCCTTCCCTAAAAAGTTTAATAAAAAGAGGAATGTTTACTCCGGCAGGACATCCTTTGACGCATCGAGGGTCTTTGCATTGAAGACACCGATTAGCTTCCTTTTGTGCTTCTTCTTGGGTAAACCCAACTTCTACTTCTTTAAAAGTAGTTTTTCTTTCATCTAAAGGCAATAAAGGCACTTTCATATTAACCACACTAAACTTAACAAACTAATTCACTTACTTTCACAAAAAAGCAAGGCCCACCAACAGTAAAATGATTAGAGACTTCACCTATAAAAACCTATGCGAAGGACGAAGTCCGTTTCGACGATTGACGTTACAACCCTATTGTTTTTAAGTAGTACTCTGCGCGAGCCGGATTTTGAGCTAATAAGTCTCTATATTTTAACAAACCTGCAACACCCATTTTGGATTTAACTTGAGCTTCTGTAGGGTTTTTGCACCTAATTCTCTCCTCAACAACCCTTCTTTCAAACCTAGCTTTTTGTGGACCTAAATTTTTTCTTGTCCCTCCAAATCGCCCTAAATTGCTTACCAAATCAGCCCACCTCACTGTTTTAGCCACTCTTTTAGTTTTCCTAGCACTACATATTGTTGTTTGTGTAGTTCTTCAACATTTTTGCATCCTAATAAGAAAGAAGTTATTTGCATTTCTGTTTTCATATTTTGTAAATAGTCAGCAACCCCTTTTGCCCCTTTTTTGTCTTGCGCTTTTAATACAGGCAAAGCGTTTCCTGTCATATTTGCTCCAATAACAATTGCTTTTACTGCGTCAAGTCCGTTTCTTATCCCGCCAGAAGCAACTATTTTTTTAGGAGCCCCCTTTAACGCATTTTTTGTTTCAATTAATGAAACAGTTGTTGGTGTTCCAAAGTCGCGAAATTCTTCCCCAAAACTTTTTTTGTGCCTTAAAGCATCAACTCTTGTCCAAGAGGTTCCGCCCGCCCCTTGTACATCAATTGCTTTAATATTTGTCTCTCGAAGAGCAGAAGCAACTTCATAACTTACTCCATGACCTACTTCTTTTACATAAACAGGAACACTTAAAGTGTCAGCATATTCCGCGATTTTTGCTATCACTCCTGAAAAATCAAGATCCCCTTCAGGTTGCATTGCTTCTTGCGCAGCATTAATGTGAATTGCTAAAGCATTCGCCTCTATTGCTTGTAAAGCATCATTAATTTCGTGCGGAGAATATTGTTTTAGTTGCGCAGCGCCAATATTTCCTGCTAAAAAAATATCGGGAGCAACATCTCTTACAAAATAAGTCTCCATTAAAGAGGGTTGTTGTAGCATTGCTCTCATGCTCCCAAGGCCCATCCCTATCCCTAAATCTTGGCACGCTTTTGCAATATCTAAATTTATTTTTTTTGATGCTTGCGCTCCGCCCGTTATTGCGGAAACCAAAAATGGGAAAGAAAACTTTTTTCCTAAAAACTCTGTTGATAAATCAACCTCAGCAAAATTTATTTCTGGAAGCGCTTTATAATTTAATTCAACACACTCAAGCAAAGTAGTTTTTTCTTTGAACGAAACGTCCTTCTTCAAACACACTTGCAAATGCTCGGATTTCCTTTTCTCTACTTGCGTTACCATACCTAATACTTGTTTTGAAGTAATAAAAATATATGCTAAAAACGAGAAGGATTGTTTTATCACAGATTAGAGGTTTTTGTGTTCTTTTATTAACCCTCTTTTGACGAGTTCATAATAACATCTTCTTACGTATTCGACAGTAACAGGAACTGTTGCCGCATGTGCCCTATCCTGCGCTTCGTTTATATGGAAATAAACTCTTACTCCGCGCCCCGTTCTTTGATTAAATAAGTTGCTTGAAACAGTTGCAACGATGTCTTCTATTGTGGGCATCACTTTAGTCCTTGCTGAAGCATTAAGGTATCGAACAATACTTTTGTAAACAGTTGCTTTTTCTCTAGAAATCGGCATTCTTTTTCTCGTTGCTAACAACTCAATTTGTCTTTGAGCTCCTCTTATAGGCACCCTAACGCGCGTTCCAAAAAAAGGATGGTCACGCACTCGCACTACTCTGCCCCTTCGTAAAATCGCATCTGCAGCCGAACGATAACCTGCCCGATCGGTACTTCGAAATAGTGGTGCTGAACCAAACTTTGGCATAAAAAAAATAGTGCATTGAAGTATTTAAATGTGCAGAAAGTTCAAATTTTTCTATCAACTAAATATTCAGCGAATTTTTTTAGCATTATTTTTGCATTGCTTTTTGGCAGCACCTTGTCAAGTTTTTTCCACGCCCCTTCAACTAATTGTTCTGCTTTTCTTTTTGCATAATCAACGCCATCATATTTATTTATTATGTCAAGCGCTTCTTGAATTACTAATTCGTCAATGGTGTGCGAGTCAAGTATTTCTACTAATCTTTTTTTGTCTTTTTCTGAGGCTTTTTCAAGCGTCCTTATAACAATTAGTGTTCTTTTTCCTTCGTGAATGTCCCCGCCGATACTTCCTTTTCTTTCTTTGAAATTTGTTTCAGTCAATTCTAAAATATCATCTTGTATTTGAAAGCCTACTCCGACTATTTGACCGAATTCACCAAGAGCGTCGTATTGTTTTTTGCTTGCTCCGCCGATTATTGCCCCTAATTGACAGGCGAATCTTGTTAAGACCCCTGTTTTGCAAAGACACATATTTAGGTATTGTTTTTCATTTGGGGTGTGCCCTCCGTGGTGCCATTCAATGTCCCATGCTTGTCCGCACGAAACTCTTAGCATTTCAGTAGAATATAAATCATAAATAGCTAATCTTTTTTTCTCATCTAATTTAAACTCATTTGTAATCATTTTTGCAAGTGGCCAGAAATACATTATTGCCCCTGTGTTAACTGCAGTATCTATTCCATAAATTTTGTGAATACAAGGTTTTCCTCTTCTTGCGACAGAATCATCTTCAACATCATCGCTTAAAAGGGTTCCAGAGTGCACTAACTCGATTATTGGTGCAACTTTTAGCGCATCTTCCCATTTACCTCCGACAGCTTCTGAACAAATGCATGTCATTATTGGTCTAAATCTTTTTCCGCCTCTATCAAGTAAATCCCAAATGGGTTCATTTACTCCTTTT
>CAZPWC010000006.1:14777-53225 GCA_964590155.1 uncultured archaeon | reverse complement strand
AACATGTAAGAGAAATATTTGAACAAGTATTTGACACAGCAACACTAAATGCCGTTTATGAATTAGCTAGAAAAAAATACTTTGAAGAAATTGAATTTGTAATAGCAACAGGAAAAGAAGGAAACGTATTTCGGTGCAAAGCAGGAAAAGGACACTACGCACTAAAAATATACAAAATAGAAACATCTGACTTCAAACACATGATGGATTATATTAACGGAGACGAAAGATTCAAAAACGTAAGAAAAGATAAAGGAGAAATAGTGAAAGCTTGGACAAAAAAAGAATATAGAAACTTAACTGATTTAACAAAAGCAAAAGTGCGTGTGCCTCTACCAGTAGCATATAATCGAAACTGCCTTTTGATGGAATTTATAGGGACAAAAGGAAATGCATCACCGAAAGCAAAAGACACCCCATTTAAAGATATGAACAAAGCTTATGAAACACTTTGCGAAGAAATAGCAAAAATGTATCAAGCAAAACTAATACACTCAGACTTAAGCGAATATAATATTTTGAACAAAAATGAAGAATTAGTAATAATTGATGTGGGTCAAGCAGTAACAACCAACCATCCAAAAGCAAAAGAATTCTTTGAAAGAGATTTGATTAATTTAAGCAAATGGTTTGAAAAAAAAGGGGTAAAAACAAGTTATGAAAAAATGTACGCGGATATAAAAGCAAAAGCGAACGAATAAACAATCAAAAAACACAAAATATTTAATCCAAATAAAGGCAATATATTTATGAATGTAAAAACAATTCTTTGGATATCACATCCCGCTTTTTCTTATAGCCCTTATCAAGACCAACGAAGAGCCACAAAAACAGAAATAAATCCTTTTTTGGACCAGCTGCGCGAATTAGCTGAAACTGCATCAAAAAAAGAAGGAACTATTGTTGTCCTTCTTAAATCATTTAATTTCACAAAAGACCGAATCGAAATGGGCAAAGAAATGGGGGTGCCTCCAGCTAGAACAAGAGAACTTTTAAGCAAATCAGGAGTGCCTCGTTCAAGAACAAGAAAAATGGAGGGAATGGAAAAAAAGCTTGAAAGAAATCTCAGAGCTCTTTTTGGAACAAGACTTATCACTGTTGGCAACAATAGAACAGAAGGATATGAAGAAATACAAAAAAAAGTCACAGAAGAACTAGCAAAAAAGAGATTTATCGTAGGGCCAAAAACAAGAGTACTTAGTGTTGGAAGTTACAAAGGGAAATGCACAATTGATTACCCTGCAGCATTTGCATCCCGCCACAAAATACGCTTAAGAGAAATGAAAAAGTATTGTTTTCATAGTCGTTTGGCAAAACCTCGTTTCAGAAGATAAATAACTTTAAAAGTTGCACATAACAAATTATATTTATGGAAGAACTAATCAAAGTGCCTGAAGAAAGGATAGGGGTAATAATCGGGCCGAAAGGAAGCGTACGCAAAAAGATTGAAAAAAAGTCAAAATCCAAAATAGTGGTCGATTCTGAATACGGCGATGTGACAATCGAAGGGGAAGGAGAAGACTTTTTCAAAGCAGCAAGTGTAATAAAAGCTATCGCGCGAGGATTTTCTCCAGAAAGAGCATTCAAACTCTTCCAAGATGATTACACGCTAAAAATAATTGATATTACTGAATACACAGGAAAAAGCACTGCAACACAAAAAGCAAAAAGAGGACGCGTAATAGGAAGAGGGGGATTAACAAGAACAGAAATCGAGAAAAAAACCCACTCAATGGTTTCGGTTTACGGAAAAACAATATCAATAATTGGTTTACAACAAGACATCGAATCAGCAGAAGAAGCGATAGATATGCTACTCAACGGAGCAAAACACGCAACAATGGAAAGATACTTAGAAAGAGAAACAACAGAACACTTCAAACTATAATCGAACAACAGCGACCAAGCAAAGCTCTAGCTTTGCGGGTCCAGCAAAACCAAAAGGTTTTGCTTGGAGCAAACAGATGCAAAGCATCTGTTATCATACGCCTTTTGAGACAGGCCAACAGAACACTTCAAACAATAAATCAAAAAATTAGGCTTTTTTTAGAACACTAATCTTTCCACTATTAGCATCAACTTCAACCAAATCGCCGTCCTTGAGAACTTTTGTGGAAATTTTAGTTCCAACAACGCATGGCTTTTTCAATTCCCTAGAAACAATTGCTGCATGACACAACAAACCCCCTTCATCAGTTACAATAGCCGAAGCTTTTGACATCAAAGGAACAAAATCTATATTTGTCATTGACGTGACCAGAATATCATCTTTGTTTAATTTACTGCCCTCCTTAAATGGAGTTATAATGATTTTAACTATTCCTGTAACTTTTCCCACGCTTGCCGGCACCCCAGAAAACTCCTTCGCCGAAACCTCTTTGTCAATCATCGCAATAAGCTTAGAAACAAAAGAACTTTCATAAACAAAGTTTGGTTCCTTATTCAAATAAACAATAGCTGATAACTTCTTCCTAGAGTTAATCTCTTTCTGGGGCACTTTTACTTTCCCCCCGATAAAGGACTGTCTTATTTCCACCCTATTTAGATAAAGCAAGTTCGTTAAATCCACATCCAACCTTCGAGCAATCTCTTTGTAAAGATCTCTTGCGTGGTAATAACATTGTCGACGTATATCATTTCTATAATCACGATAGTATGTCATTTTATGGCACGATTCGACCAAGACAAATAACTTTTTATTTTGCTTAAATTTATTAACTAAATTTGCAAAGTTTATCTCGTTTGTTTTAAATTGGTTTTGTATTCGGCTTATTTCCTCAACAGGATTTACACTGCTATCAAGTATCTTATTAAGTGCTGCGCGGTAATATTCTGAATCAAAAGGTTGCTCGTCAAAATTAAGAGTGTTAAAAAAGTGATACTTTATCTTGAGCAAATCAATTTCTTTTTTTAGTTCGAATGAATTAATTGAGTTAAATTTAGTAGCCAGTTTTAACAAATCTATTTCGTGATCAGTCGTTGCGACTTTTTTGTAAGGAGACAAAATTATTTTTAAATATTTTTCATACTCATTTTCTTTTTTTATTTTTTTAAGGTAAGACTTAAGCTCGTTTTCAAGCAGGCGAGGAAGATTCAAATCCAGAATATATATTACCCACAAAAAGTTTGTAAAATCATCCTCTTTATCCACAAAAGAATCATAAAGCGCAAGCAATTTTTTGGCACTAAGCTTTGATAAATCTTGTCCAGAAAGAGTTTTGCAAAAACTCAAAAAGCTATTGAATTGATCCAACGCCTTCTTCTCATAAAACTCATAAAAAGAGCTTTTCAATAGACTTTGCAACAAATTATCAAGACAAACTTTTGTCTGACTTTCATTAAAATATATTTTGCACACATCATCCTGTATAAGCATAATTTGAGCCGGAAAATCGGTTCCAAAAAACTTTCTAAAACGAGAAGTGCACACCGCCCAATGCTCAGCAAGGCGTATAGTAGATCTCCTTGCAGCCTCGCACACCCAAATTTGACTACTAATTTTTTCTAATAACTCCTCCGTTTTAATATAATTAACCATAATTTATAGAGGCAAACAAACCCATTTTAATTATAAGTCAGAAATAAATGCATCAACTCCAAAAAAAACCTCCGAATTTGCCTTTAAAAAGCCCCTGACAAAATCCATTGTTTTGGTCATTTGAACCATAAAAAACGGGGCAGGGGATTATAAACCTTTTGGGCTTTTTGTTTTAAAGTCTGGTTGAGTGGATTAATTTGAGCGGAAAAGAAATCAAAGAAAAAAGTTCCAAAAAAAGTAACGGGGACGAAAAGTCTGACATAATAGTAAAAGCCGCGGCAAACTTGGAAAAAGAATTCAAAGAGCATAGTGTTGCAGAATTTTTTAAGAAAAACAAACAAATGATAGGACTTTACGGAAAAGTAAGAACCCTAACAATGATTGTACACGAATATGTGACTAACTCTTTAGATGCCTGCGAAGAAACAGGAATTTTACCAAACATTGATGTAAAAATTGATGAATTGGGCGAGGAATATTATGAAGTAACTGTTACTGATAATGGCCCTGGAATATCAAAAGAAAATGTTGGAAAAGCGTTTGGAAAATTACTTGCAGGAACAAAATTTCACAGACTTAAACAAAGCAGAGGACAGCAAGGAATTGGATGCGCAGGATGTACTTTATTATCACAAATGACAACAGGAAAACCAACAAAAATAATTACAGGAAAAGAAGGAGCAAAAGCAATTTCATTAGAATTAACAATTGATCCAAGCCATAACGAACCAAAAATGAATGAAGTAAAAGAACTTGAAAAAGATTTTAGAGGAACAGCAGTACGGGCAAAATTCAAAGGAGTGTTATACAGGGATTCTGAACAAGGAGCACTAGAATATTTGAGGAGAACAGTTATTGCAAACCCACACGCACAAATATCTTTTAGAGATCCCCTAGGACAAAAAACTGTTTTCAAAAGAACACAAACAGAATTACCAGAACTTGCTACAGAAATAAAACCCCACCCAAAAGGAGTAACAGTTGATGATATTATCTCAATGGGAAAAAGAAGCGGAGCAAGAAGTGTTGCAGGATTTTTAAATAATGAATTTGACAGAATGGGTGCAAAAGCACTTGATGAAGTAAAAAAAAGAGTGGATTTTGATTTAGGAAAAGACCCAAAAAAAATTGAGTGGGACGAAGCAGAACAAATAATTAAAGCATTTAAACAAATAGATTTTATCGCTCCAACAACTGACTCACTAAGACCTATCGGAGAAAAACAAATACAAAATTCTTTACAAGCAATAGTAAAACCTGATTTTTTAACTGTAATGACAAGAAAACCGACTGTTTATGCAGGAGGATATCCTTTCCAAGTAGAAATAGCAATTGCTTTTGGAGGAGGAGCGGGAAGAAAAGTAGGGGAAGAAACAAAAATGGAAATAATGAGATTTGCAAACAGAGTACCTTTATTATTTGATCAAGGAAACTGCGCATTAACAAAATCAGTTCAAACAATTGATTGGAAAAGATATGACATTAAGGATTTAGACAATTCCCCACTAACAGTATTCGTTAATTTTATTTCAGTACACATCCCATACACAGGGGCAGGAAAACAAGCTATTGCTGATGAAGAAGAAGTATTAGAAGAATGTCGTTTAGCTCTAATGCAAACAGGAAGAAAAGCAGGAGTATACATTTCACACCGAAGAAGAGCAGGGGAAAATCAGCAAAAAAGATTAATGTTCTACAAATATATCCCGGAAATATGTAAAGCACTAAGCATAATAACAAAAGCGAGCGAAGATTCACTAAAGAAAAATATGGAAAAAATGGTTTTGGCAAAACTAAAAATAGAAGACCAAAAAGAAGCTGAAGACAATGCAAAAACAGAAAAAACTTTAGCAGCTGATGAAAACAGCATAGTTGTAGATAACAACAAAAAAGAAAAAACAAAAAAAGAGGGAAAAAAATAATTTTTAATAGGTGAAAAATATGGCTGAAAAAGAAAAAAAAGTAAAAAAGCATTCAAAAACAACAGAACAAGTCAGCCCTAAAGAAATAGCTGAGAGAATCAAAAAAACTGCGGAAAGCATGGTTGGACAAATAGGAAAACAACAAGACCCTGAATTTACTACAATGCAAAGAGGAAAAAGCAATGTTGTTTGGGACGAAAAAAAAGGATACCTTGAACTTGGAGAAAAAGAAGTAACAAGAACTTTTTTGAATATTGCACACGCAAGAAAATTCATGCAAACAACTCTGATAATGCAAAAAGCACAAGATTATTTATCGCACAATAAAACAGCTTCAATACGTGAAATTTATTACGAATTAAAACACACTATAGCTGACACAAAAGAAAATACTTTTGAAGGACAAGATGAAAGTGATCCAATAATTGTTGATCTTGAACACAGTGTTGACACAATCAGAGAAAAACTAAATTTGCACGCAAATCCAAAAGGAACACTCTACGGAGATGTTACATTACTTGACAGAATGCATAACAACGATAAATTTAATGCCTCAAAACTAGGAAGAGGAGGCTGGAGCATAATGTCACGCGTAGAACCTGAAGAAATAGAACTAGTTGATTCAAACGCAGAATACTTACTTGTCGCAGAAACCGAAGCTATATTTGAAAGACTAATAGAAGAAGGATTCCCAAAGAAAAATAAATGCTTACTTATAGGAACTGGGGGACAGGCAGCACGAGGAACAAGAAGATTAATTCACAGAGTGCATAAAGAACTTGATTTACCAGTATATGTATTCACTGATGGAGACCCTTACGGGTGGTATATTTATTCAGTAATAAAACAAGGATCAATGGCTTTGGCAGCACACTCAGAATTTATGTCCGTGCCAGAAGCAAAATACATCGGAATGACTATTGATGACATTAAAGAATATGACTTACAAGCAGTAACAGAACACATGAAAGAAGGAGACATAAAAAGAGCAAAAGAAATGATGGCTTACCCTTGGTTTCAAAACAAAGAATGGCAAGACCAACTCAAAAAAGCACTTGATCAAAAAGTGAGAATAGAACAACAAGCACTAGCAAACAAAAGACTTGACTTTGTTGCAACACATTACTTGCCTGAAAAAATTAGAAACAAACAATTCTTGCCTTAAAAAAGAAAAAAACAATTTTCAATAGAAATAATTCACAAAAGCTTTTTTATTGAATCAGAAATACTATTTTTAGTCTGCAAAAGATCCAAACTTTTCTGCTGAGGCAAAACACTTGAAGAAACCATTGAAGAAAAAATCTTGTCATATAAAGAAAGCACCTGTTTTGCCAAAGAAGCATCAAGCTCTTTTTCCCAATTAACTTTTTTGCTCGAACAAAGAGAAAAAAACTCTTCAATCTTTGAAAAAGAATTATTTACACTATTGAAAATAAGTTCGGCACGCAAAGGGTCAAGATCTTTAATAAATTCCCTCCCGCCATTCTTTGAAACCAAAGAAGTTATCTCAAGTAAAGTATCTTCAAAAGACACCAAAGCCACACTAATAGAAGAAATATCACGAGCACGCAAAGTACTTTCCTCGATTTTTCCAATAACCCTATCCACACTCTGCCTAAACAAAACTAATGAAGATCTTAATCTATTTATACGCTCATTAAAAGAAATCTCGTAAACCTCATTCAAAATCGCATCTTGCTTTATTGAAACAAGTTTTGAGGTAACAAATGCTAAAACAAGTAAACCGGAAATAACTTCTAAAACAGCAATTATCTGAAACCAACCATAAGGAACTATGTCCCCAAAACCTGTTGTGGTAGCAGCTACAAAACTAAAATAAATGGAATCATATAAATTATCCACGGGACCTTGTTTTGGGACATAATACAAATAAGCCTGACCATTTGAGAAAAAGAAATAAACCAAAGCAAATATTAAAATCAAAAAAAGCCATAACCCCAAAACAACTGGAAAACTGAATTTATCCATGAAAAGAGCAAAACGACCCATTCTTTTTTTTGCAAAAATGTTTCTGTCAAAAACAATTTCAGCGTGCTTTTTTATGATTTTTTTCATAATAACAAAAAGAGAAAATCACTGCTTAAAAACCTACGCGTTACTAAACAGATTCAGCCGATTCAGCTAAAATAACTTTTTCAGCTTTCTCAACCTCTCCAACGGATAACAAATCAAACATTCTGCGAGCATCAAAATTCTTTAACCCGGATTCTTCAACATTTTTCTCTAATAGTTCAACCCCAATATCAACAACCCCTTTTTTTTGCTGCTGAGCATCTTTTAAGGACTCGATTTTTTTCTGAAAAGACTCGGTAGAAAAGTTTTTTGAAACAGAAAAGATGGCTCTATCTGAAAAATTCGATAAATCAATGTTAATGTCTGAAGAAGAAAATCCTTTTGCAAGAGATCCCCCAATTTTTAATCGAACTAAAGGTTTAATCTCAAATTTTTGCAAAAATACCTCTGATACAATTTCATCAACTTTTGTGAGAACCTCATCCGGCTTTGCATTATCAAAAACAAGTTTATTATAAAACAATTTTCGTTGAATTAGGAAAGGAACAAAATCAAGCTTTTTTGTAACCGAATTAAATAGAAACACTCCTTTCTGTTTTTTTGATTCAAGGTTCTTCATCTGAGTAAAAATAGTTGAGCCTGTAAGTAAAAATCTCTTCCCTTCAACTTTTTGTTCATCCACCCAATGAAGATGCCCGTCAATTATTAAATCAAAATCGTTCGGAAGGTCGCCTAATGAAAGCGTTGCTATATTATCGTCTTCATCAAAAGGCAAAAACTCTTTGAAAGATTGATGAAGCAACAAAATATTTGTCGCAGCAGGAACGGGTTTTGGAGAATATTTCAATAAAACTTCCTTAGCGTGCTTTTCAGGAACCCCCCCAAGACCATGAATAACTAACTTTTCCCCACTTTTTTCAAAAACAATATTTGAGGCATGCAAATGAATCAAGCAATTACTTTGCTCCAAAACATCAAGCGCATTAGCAAAATCTTTTCCACGATGCTCATGCGTACCATGAATAGCGACAATAGGAATCCCTTTACATCCAACTACCCCAGGACCTGCAAGAGTATTCTTTGTATAAGAAGCGAAAAGGTCGTTATTTTGCGCAAAACAATCAAATGTTTTTAACCAAACCTCTTGAGAAGGAACAGCCTCATCAAACAAATCACCCGCATGAAGAATTACATCAACTTTCTTTTCTTTAAAAAAATTCAAAGCTTCTTTAAACCTAATAAAAGCCTCATCAAAACGATCATCACTACCAAAACCCAGGTGGGTGTCAGAAAAAATACCTACAAGCATAAACTAGTTACACTGGAAAAGGATTTTATTAGTAACTAAAGCACGATGCCGAGGCAAGAAAAGTACTCAAAAAATAAAAGGGGCAAAAACCTTCAAACCGAGCTTTTTTGACAACACACTAACTTCTTTCATTGAAGAAAGATCTGAAAAAACTGCTTCAACATTGCCCAAAGCATAATTACTTTTTATTTTACTTAAATCGACAAACAAAATACTTGCAGGCGAAAACTTTAATGTTTTTTTAGCTAACTTCCCGAAAACAACTAAAGAACAACCTGACTTCATTAAAGACAAAGCTAATTCATCGGCATTATTTGTAGAAACAATAAGCGCTACTTTTCCTTGCGAACCAACAGGCATCCCCCCAGGACCAATAATTTCTTTAAAATAAAAATAAGAACAATCCTCAAAAGAAAGACAAAATAACTCCGAATCAGGATACTTTAACTTAACTTTTAATTCAGGAAAACAATTTAGCACTTCAGAGCCAAGCGCAATTTCTAAGTCCTTTGAAGAATAATCAAGACAGTGACTCTTACCCCTAACAGCAAAATTATTTTTTAAGTTTGTTCCGCAAATATCTTTTAGAGGCAAACAAACATCAGCAACGCTTTTGGAAGGAAACTTTTGAGCGAGGTAAAAAAAATGAATACCAAAACAATGCTCTAAAGCAGAAACAACTTTTTGTGGCTCGTTAGTTTCAATAAAAAAACGACCCGCGGAGCAAAAAACTTTTGAGTAAGAAACTTTTTTTAATCTTAAATAGAAAATAATATTTGATTCCAAGCGCTTAATTAACTTACCCCGAACAATTGAACTCTTAATTGTTATTTCAGGATTTGCCAAAGCAATAACATAATTAGGGGAAAACATAGAAAAACAACGCTACGAAAAAGTTAAAAAACAACAAAAATCCATTGGGGCGCGCTTGAATTGTTTTAGAAAATTCACTCAGCTGAAAACAATAACTCTGCCCAAGAATCAATAACGTCATCTGAAAAATCTTTAACTGACTTTGGAGCAGCACGCAACGCAACAACCTTTCGAACTTTCTTTGAAATAAATTTCGCTTTATTATCAGCAACAACAGCCAAAACTTTTTTCCTGCTAAAACCCTCACTCTTTAACATAAATTCAAACAATTCGGAAAGAGTCTTTACCTTGAGATTTGTTTCCTTATCAACAAGACCAACTTTGTAACAAGCGCTTAAACCATAATGTGAAGAAAATACTTCAGGAACAAAAGAATTAATACCACTCAATAATACAACACGAAATTTTCTCTTTCTTAAAGCATCAACTGTTTGAGCAAGATTTTTTATTTGCGGGCCGGACTTTATTCCTTTGAAATATTCTTCAAGAGAACAACCATTTCTTGAACACAGCAAAGAAAAACGCTGAGCTAACAAAGGATCAATAAATAAAACAATTAAAGGGTACTTTTGCGGCAAAAAACCTGACTTTCGAGCAATAGTACTAGCAACCTGTTCCGCCATTGGAGTCAAATCCTTTAACTTTTTGCTTTTGTTTGTTAAATCTCCAATAAAAACTTCTTTAACATCAAGACCATACTCAAAAGCATCAATAAGCATAGCAACATCAACACCATAACGCGAAGGAATGTGAACCTTTTCCAAAAAATCTTTTCTTGTGCAAAACTGACCGCTCAAAGGCTGTTGGAAATCAATATCAGGATAAAGAATTTTCAGTAAAGGCTTTGCTGTAAGCAATGTAACACGCCCCTTTTTTCTTGAAAAACCAGATTTAACAAATTCTGCTTCATGCAAAGCAACAGGCTTAATTAATTTATTTATTTTTGAAACATTCCAATTAGGAATATCCGCATCAATAAAACAAACAACAGGAAAAGAAGCTTTTTTTATCCCCAAACTCATCGAAGCGCCTTTGCCTCTATTTTTTTCACTCCTAATAACCATTACCCCTAAAGAACCCGCAACAAAAGAAGTCTTATCCGTACTACCATCATCAACAACAATAATTTCATCAACAAATTTTGAGAGCTTCGCAACTTTTAGAACTCTCGCAATATTTTTTTCTTCATTCAACGCAGGAATAATCAAAGAACACTTATCGCGATGCTTTGGCGCAAAGAACAAACCGCACAAATTATCAATAAATGTGTTAGCTGCATCAAGCATAATAAAAATAAGGAATTGATACTTTTAAAGGTATTGGAAAAACACCAAAACAATAAAAAAGAAAAAGAACCAATTTCAACAAAATCAGAACTTTGGCAACAAACTACCTGTTCTTTTTATATAATTAGAATACTTTTTACCGAAATGCTTTAACATCATTTTTTCTTCATCTCCAACCCTTACAAAATAAAGTATTGCTATGCACAAAACACCAATAATCAAAACAACCCAATTAGATAACAAAATCCCTTGCGCAAAAGCCCAAAGGAAAAAAGCAGAGTACATAGGGTGGCGAACATGTTTGTAAGGACCCGTAGTTATGAGTTCTTGTGTTTTCTTTATCTCTAAAAAAGGAGACCAATTCAAGTTCAACTCTAAATGAGTCCAGTTATGCAAAAAAACAGCGAAACCAAACAAAAAAACTCCAATTAAACGCAGCTCGAAAGACAAATTTAAGTTGTAAGCATCAAGCCAGTTAGTTAAAAGATAAACAAAAGGAATAATCATTAAAGGAGAAGAAAGAACAACCAAAAACATTTCTCTCTTTTTTTTAACAAATAAAGAACCCTTGACACCCATAACTTTGTGCACAAACCTTCTACGGCCATGCATAGCAATAAACATCAAAACAACAAAAACCACTCGAAAAAATAATTCCTGCATAAAACAAAAAACAACAAAGAAGTATTTATTTGTTAGCAATGCAGCCGCCGGGAATTTCTTTGGTGTCAGACATTATTCCAGCTTTATCGTTTTCACGATGATGCATTCGAACCGGTTTATTTGATTCCATTGTATCACCAAATTACTTTTTGATAAAACTTTTTCCGTTAAAAACATATCCTGGCATAGGAAAAGGACGCACAATAAGTCCAAGTTTTTTGAATTTTGATAAAAGTTCTAAATCAATCTGTTCTTTTGTTTTTCCTTTGGGGCAACCGTGAAATAAGTAACCTCTTAGTTCGCTAAATACATCCATTTCTGCTTCTGACCGTTTTTTTACTGAATCAATCATTTGCTTTGTTGCTCTTATACTTAAATAGCCTTTTACATTTTTTGATGGATCCACGCTAATGATATGCCAGTTTCTAATATTTGATGTGTCAAAATCTACTAACATGCCAAAAAAGTCACCTAATGAAGGCAGGGCTTTTCGTCTATAATCACTTTCTTTGTATATGTGCGTATGTAATCTTGACTTGAAACCCTTTCCAGATAGCGCATGCCCACCATCAACAAAATTTCTTCTTCGTTTAGTTGCAAAAGGAAAAAGTTCTCCAGATCTGGACCTCAACCACATCATTTCGGTTTTTCCAATTTGTGGAGTAGCCTCAATCCTACTTTTTGCGCTAGCAACTTTTTGACATTTTCCAATAACCATATAACCACACAGATAACAATTTACTATATTTTGTATTTAATAATAACCTCCGTCATCCGCATTGTTATGCAACCGCCGGGAATTTCTTTAGCATTAACCGTTTTGGGAGGGGGGTTTCCAACGCACCGTGTTGCACGTTCGAACTGGGTTTACCTTGATTGTTTTGTTATCCATTCAAACCACCTTTCTAGGAGTAACTTATTTAACAAATTTTTCAATTAATTTAATTTTTTTGTTTGTTGCATCAAGACTTACTTTTGCTCCAACAGGCAGAACAGTGTTGGCGCAATTATGCCCGAAGTCATTCACTTTTAGTATTGGAAAAGCATATTTTTGAGTTACTTCTTCAAGTATTATTTCCATTTGTTTTTCTTTCGGGTGTTCTATTTGCATTCCATAATTAAACCCTACAATAGCTCCGTTAATCTTCTCAAAAGTCCCCAGTTCTTCTAATTGTTTAAAGTATTTATTACAGTTTTCTGGAGTAAGGTGAAGTGATTCCAAAAAAAGAATTGCTTTGTCAAATTCTGGCCAATATTCTGTTTTAGCAAGTTTTAATAAGCACCTTAAGTTGCCTCCGAGAAGTTTTCCTTCTGTTTTTCCTTTTCTCACAGTTGTTCTGATTCCATTTGGTTTAATTAAACCCCTTTTTCCTTTCACGAGCCTGTTTACAAATTCTTTTTCATTGTATTCATAATATTCCCTACCAAACCCATATTTTACTTCGTTTCCATGAAAAGTAATTAAGTCAGTTTTTTTGTGAATCGCATTTAGGAATACAGTAATATCACTTAATCCAGTAAATATTTTAGAGTTGTTTTTTATTGTTTCAAAGTCAATGTGTTGAAGTGTTTTTTCAGCACTATCGCCCCCTTGCGAACAAATAATAGCATTAATGCTTTTGTCATTAAAGAAATTGTTGATATCTTGTGCTTTTAATTTAGGATTAAGGGAACTAATATTTTCTCCAATCTTTGTCTTAAACCCTAATCTCTCTAAAAAAGAAACCCCTTTTTGGAATCGCACATCTTCCGCTAGATTTTCAATTGGGTCCGAAGGAGACACTATCCCAATCAAATCGCCTTTTTTTAATTTTCTAGAAATAAATTCATTCATTTTTCCAACTTCCTAATAAAAGTGTAGCCGCCGGGATTTGAACCCGAGACATAACCTAATTCCAGCAGGTCCATCGAGCTTTGCGAGATGGGCCATTCGCGAGCCTTAGCAAGGCTCTGGGAAGGTTAGATGATACCACTTCACCACAACTGCTTTAATTAAAACATGGTGAATAATTCTTTTAATTCTTTCAATTCTTTCAATTAAACAGATTTTTAAACAAAACGCTGGAATTTTTAACTAAGGTGTTTAAGACAGCTCTACCGAGCGAAGCGAAGGTAGTGCCTCGTCTTGCGCGGGCGAAACCGTGTAGGCAAAATGCGAAGCAAGTGCTATCGCAGAGCGATAGCAACACCACATGCCCGGTGGGCCGGGCAGGGGTAGCAAAGCGGTTATGCACTCCCCTGCAGAGGGAGTTAGGTGGGTTCGACTCCCACCCCTTGCTTAAAATTAGTTGATTAAAACCCGCAAATTTGTTGGGAAAAAAGAGCTTTTAACCAATGTTTATAAAGCTTTCATTTTAGTTTATTTGTAATCTGGTGAGCATAACTAGTAAAGAAACACAAATTATTTTTCGGTGAGTTAAATGGGACTAAGACCTGCAAAGTGCTATCGAAGCAAAAAAAGAAGGATACGAAAAGGATCCAGCGGGCACAGCAGAAAAGCAGGGAAACAAAGAGCTTACACTAGAATTGCTCAAAAAGTTCCAAGAAAAAATTATATCGGCGCAGCACCAGCACTAAGAATAAGACAATTCAACATGGGAAACCCATTACTGAAATATGATTTAGTTGCTGATTTAGTAATAAAAGACGGAATTGATGTTAGAGATAATGCTATTGAAAGTGCAAGACAAGGAATAAATAGAAAACTTGTAAAAGACTTAGGAAAAGACGGCTACTTTATGAAAGTAAGAGTTTTCCCTTCAAACATTCTTAGAGAAAATAAACAAGCTCAAGGAGCTGGAGCGGATCGTGTATCACAAGGAATGTCACTATCTTTTGGAGTACCAATAGGAAGAGCAGCACGAATGAAAAAAGGACAAGCATTGTATAGTGTATTATGTTTTGAAAATCAAAAAACTATAGTAAAAGGAGCACTACTTAGAGCAAAATCAAGAATTTCTTGCGGAGTAGACGTAGTATTCCACAAAGACATAAAGAGTTTAGGAACACTACCTTCAAAAGCTGTTGAAGAAAAAGTTATTGAAGTTGTTCCAAAAGCAGGAGAAACTGCAGCAGGAACTGAAGCGGCAAAAACAGCTGCAACTGGAGCAGATGCAGGAAAAACAGCAACAGCAGATGCAAAAGCTCCTGCCGGAAAAACACCAGCAGGAAAAGCGCCAGTAGGAAAAACACCAGCAGGAAAAGCAGAAGCAAAACCTGTCGGAAAAAAATAAAACTAATCAAAAAAATAATAATTACTTGCTTCAAAAAACCGAAAATAATTTCCAAAAAATCTTTTCAAGAACTAAATCAGCGCAAACCTTTCCAAAAATTCTTTCATACTTAATCTAGCATAAGTCCTAGCATCTTTTTCCATAAAAGAATGATCCGCTTCCTCAACAACAAATAATTCACCACGCTTTAAAAAAGAAACTAATTTCTGGGAATTCTCTAAAGGAACAGAAGGATCAACTGCTCCGTGAATAATTAACACTGGCACAGAAATTTTTGACAAAAATTCTTTATCAACTTTAACATCAGCACAAACATTTATTTCCGAAATCTTTTTGTTTGCAAACTCAACCAAATTAAAGTTAGATGAAACACCAATAGCGGGCGCAATTAAGATAAGTCCCGAAATAAGATGATTGTTTGAAAGAAGAGCAAGTTCGCCCCCAAAACTCTTTCCTATTAAAAAAATCCTTTTGAAACCTTCTTCAGATAAAAAAAACAAAACATCATCTAAAACAAGTAAAAGTTCAGAAAGAGTTTTTTTTGACAATTCTGTAGAACTTTCCCAACAATTAAATCTAAAAAATGAAACACAAGAGTCATCACAAGCATTAGCAATAAAATCAAACCGTTGATTAAAAGGCTTTCCTGACAGACCTGGCAAAAAAAGAGCAATAGTTTTACTTTCAGGAAATCTATTTAATTCGCAAGCATACTCTTTTCCGCAAAAAACCTGAGAAAAAGAGCTCTTACCCATGCATAGCATACTAAAGCAAACAAAATATAAACAATAATTCAATGAAAAAGGCGAGTCAAAATGTTTTTTAAGGGGAAAAAAGATATTCTGAGTACTATGCCTAACATTTTATGGTTCAAAGAAATTGACATGAGTAACGTTGCTCAGGCGGGCGGAAAAGGAGCTTCGCTAGGAGAAATGGTTCAAAACGATTTTCCTGTACCTAATGGATTTGTTGTAACTTCGGATGCTTATTTTTATTTTATTGAAAAAAAAGGAATAAAAGAAAAAATAATTGAAACAATTGATGCAATAGATGTTGAAGAAACAGCACAATTAGAAGAAAAAAGCGCGCAAATACGCGCGTTAATAGAAAGAACCCCTATGCCTGCAGAAATTAAAACTGAAATTATATCGAATTATTGGAAACTTAGCGGAGAAAAAAAAGAAGGAGAACTTGTTGCCATAAGAAGTTCAGCAACAGCAGAAGATTTACCTGAAGCAAGTTTTGCAGGACAACAAGAAACTTACTTGAACATACAAGGAAGCGAGGAAGTAATAAAAGCTGTTCAAAAATGCTGGGCATCACTATTCACTGCAAGAGCTGTTTATTACCGAAAAAAGCAAGGATTTTTTACTGACAAAGTGGGTTTGTGCGCAGTAGTACAAAAAATGATTCAAAGCGATGTTAGTGGAATAATGTTTACAGCGGATCCTACAGGAGATGCAACAAAAATAATTATAGAAGCAGGATTTGGCTTAGGAGAAACGGTAGTAAGTGGAAGCATTACCCCTGATAATTATGTAATTAATAAAAAACAAATGACGCTTGAGAACAAAAAAATAAATAAACAAGAATGGATGCTCATAAAAGAAGGAAAAGAAAACATTAGAGTTGACTTGGGCGAAACAAAAGCCAGAACACAAAAAATGGTTGACGAAAAGATAATTGAACTTGCAAAAATAGGACAAAAAATAGAGAACCACTACAAAAAAGGAATGGATATTGAGTGGGCGATGGAAAAAAATGAGTTATTTATTGTACAAGCAAGACCCATAACAACACTTGGACTTAAAGACAAAATCGAAGAAAAAATGGATACTACTGATAAAAAACCACTACTTGAAGGATTGCCTGCTTCCCCTGGAATAATAACAGGAATAGTGAAAGTAGTGCCTGAGATTGATGATATAGTAAAAGTAAACAAAGGGGATCTCTTAGTCACAAAAATGACTTCGCCCTCATGGGTGCCTGTAATGAAAAAAGCATCAGGAATTGTTACTGATGAGGGGGGCAGAACTTGCCACGCAGCAATTGTTTCAAGAGAACTAGGAATACCTTGTGTTGTTGGAACTGAAAAAGGAACTCAAATACTAAAAGACGGAATGGAAATAACAATTGACGGATTTAATGGAAAAATATATGCGGGAAGAATAGAAATAATACAAAAAACTAAAGACATAAAAGTGTTAGAGGATTATGAATTTGATAAACTAGAAAAAGCAATTGATATTGAAACGAAAAAAGGAATAATTCCTGAAAAGGAAAAAGAGAAAGCAAAAACAATAGTGAAAGAATTTGCTGGAATAAAATACAAAGAAATGCCTGAAGAGAAAAAGAAAGAAGAGGAAAAAGAAATACTTGAATTATTAAAAGACTTATCAATAAAAGTGAAAGTAAATGTTGCACTAATTGACGCAGCAGAATCTGCTGCAAAAACAAACGCTGATGGGGTAGGATTACTACGCGCTGAACACATGATAACAAGCTCAGGAATGCACCCCGCGGAATTTATTAGACAGGGAAAAGAAAAAGAGCTAAAAGATGTTGTGAAAAAAGGAATCAAATTAGTTGCGGAAAAATTTAAGGGGCCTGTATGGTTTAGAACATTTGATGCAAGAACTGATGAGTACAAAGAACTTGTTGGCGGAGACAAAGAACCAAAAGAAGAAAACCCAATGCTTGGATGGCACGGAATAAGAAGAGACCTTGATGAACCAAAGATGTTCAAAGCACAGCTCTTGGCAATAAAAGAACTTTATGAAGAAGGGCAAAAAAATGTCGGGGTAATGCTACCTTTTGTTCAAAGTTTGGAAGAAGTTACTGGAGCAAAAAAAATAGCTGAAGAAGTTGGGCTCCAAAAAGAAGTTGATTTTGGGGTAATGGTAGAAACACCTGCCTCGGTTTGGATAATTGACGAACTAATACCACACATAAAATTTATTTCATTTGGAACAAATGATTTGACACAACTAACACTGGGACTTGATAGAAACAATCAAAAAATACAAAAACAATTTACTGAACTGCACCCCGCAATACTAAGACAACTAGAATATGTAATACAGAAATGTAAAAAAGCAGGGGTAACAACAAGTGTTTGCGGACAATCCGCAAGTAACCCTGAAATGGTAAAAAAACTTGTGTGGTTTGGAATTGACAGCGTATCAGCAAATATTGATGCGGTTGATGAGATAAGAAAAACGGTAATGCAAGAAGAAAAAAAGAAAATACTAAGTTATTTGGAAAAATGGCCACACAATACAAAAAACAAAGTAACTTATGAAGAAATAACAAAATGAAAAAGCAAAAAAACAAAACAAGTGCAAAAAGCTCTAAAACCCTAATAAAGGCGCATTTTGACTTAAACCAAACAAATAAAACAATTCCTTTGAGAACAATATATATGCTGCAAATGAATCTTGAAGAAGCTATAAAAGAGCTCAAACGAACACGGGCAAAAAAAGTTTTTGTGCAAGTTCCTGAAGGACTAAAAATGAGCGTTGAAAAAATAGCTGAAGAACTGGAAAAAAATGGTTTTGAAGTAATAATTAGCATGGATCCTTGTTTTGGGGCATGCGATATAAAAACAGAAGAAGCGAAAAGAGCAGGATGCAAAGCAATATTACATTTAGGACACACAAAATTTTTGGAAACAAAAGGACTTGCGGTAATTTATGCCCCACTAAAATATGAGCTCGAAAATTTTAAAAATACAAAAGAAGAAATAACACGCTATTTGTTGGACAAAAATGTAAAAATGGTTTCACTCGCAACAACAACCCAATTTGTCCATTATTTAAAAGAATTAAAAGAAGCGCTTAAAGAAAAAGGAATAAAAGCAGAAATAGGGAAAGGAAAGAGAGTGGAAAATGGACAAGTACTGGGATGCAATTACACTTCGGTTGACACAAAAGCAAAAATTGTTGTTTATTTAGGGGATGGATATTTTCACCCACTAGGAATTCACTTCGGGACAAAAAAAGAGGTAATAATCGCAAACCCCTTTACAGGAGAGCTAAGGGAACTTTCCGCTGAAAAAGATGCTTTCTTGAAAAGAAGAATTTTATTAATTGAACAAGCAAAAGAAGCTGATAGTTATGCAATACTTGTTTCAACAAAAATAGGGCAAAACAAAATTAGTGAAGCAGAAAAGATAAAAAAAACTCTGGAAAGAAAAGGAAAAAAAGCAATTATCTGCACAATGGGTTTTATCTCTGAAGAAAAATTATTAGGACTTAGTGTTGAAGCATACATTAACACAGCATGTCCAAGAATCGGAATAGATGATTATGCCTCTTACAAAAAACCAATGATCAATTATAATGAAGTTCCTTACCTGCTAGGAAAAAAATATGAAAAATATGAAACGGGACTTATCTATTAGGTGAAGAGATGACGCTAAACGAATACGTCTTAATCGACATAGGGACATCAACCACAAAAGTGTACACTTATTCGCAAAAAAAGCTTTTCCATGTAAAAAATCAAACTATATTTCTAAGCGAAGGATTTACTTCACAAAACGGAATAACCACGGAAAATTTCAAAAAAATTTGCATAATAATTAATGAAGCAAAAAAGAATTACGCTGGAAAAGAAGTGCTTGTATTTGCCACAGCAATCTTCAGAAAATTTTCAGATAGCGCACTAGAAAAGTTCAAAAAAGAATTCAAAACTGAAACAGGACTTGATTTCAAAGTGTTAAGCCATAATGAAGAAAACCTTATACTTGAAGAGGCGCTTATTGATAAAATCCCTACAAAAGTCACACTTCTAATTAACATTGGTGGAGGTTCAACAGAACTTGTAATAATGAAAGATAAGAAAACGATTAAACGAGAAAACATTAATCTCGGAGTTGGATCAATAATAAAACGATTTCCAGAACTTGTTGCCGAAACTACTTTACTAAGACCGTCGGAAATAATTAATTTTGCAAACGACCAATTGCCTCTGTTCGAAAACAAAACAGAAATTGCGTTTTACACAGGCGGGGAATTAAAATACATGCAAGCGGCAAAGTACCCTTTGACAGAAAATAAACTGTTTGAGGACGACAAACACCCCCAAATAATTTCTTTTGAAGAGTTCTCCAAAAAAAACAAAGAAATATTTGAAACAAAAATGAGCGAACTAAAAAAATTCATGCCTGAAAACCCTGAATGGATGACTGGATCAAGAGCATGTTCTGCATTAGCAGAAACGATTTGTGCAAAATGCGGAATTAAAATAATAGTGCCTTCAAATTTAAATCTGATTGATGGACTAACAAAAAGACTTGAAAAAAAGAACTAAAATAATTTACTAAAAACCCAAAAAAGTTATTCTTCATTTATTTCTTCATCGCCAATAGTTGAACTTGAAGCACTTTCTGTTCGAACAAGAGTTCCTTTGAAATCAATGTTCCCGTGAATAATTGACTTAAAGTTTTCTAAATCAGTTCCGCTAATAAAATATGAACGAATTTTGCTTCTCTGTAAAATGCTCGCAGCGTGAGCATCAACAAAGGAGTGGCCGCCGGGCTTTGAAGCTTGTGCTTTAAGTAAAGAAACCATTTTTTGATGAGAAAGTTCAGTATACATTTTAGCACGAGGTTCTGTCGCAGGATCTGCTGAATAAATTCCATCAACATTGCTCAAATTAATAAAATCAGCGCCGAGCAATTCAGCAATAATTGCAGCAACCGCATCTGTAGTGTGACCAGGCATTAAACCGCCAAAAACAGGGGTTTTTCCAAGTAACAAAAATCGTTCAGCATCTTTTGGATCAGACAAAACGCCGCGCCAAGAATTATCAACACCATAAGTGAAAAACAAAGCATTTGCTCGGCAAATAGCAATCCCCACTTCATCAAGCTCAAAATTATTTGCACCAAGAGCTTTTGCTCCAGCTTGATAAACGCGAGCAACCCTACCCCCGCCAGAAACAATAACAAATTGATTTCCTTCACGAACTAACTCATTAATTATTTCGCAAAATTTTGCTATTTCAGGAGCGCGTAACTTTTCATTAAAAAAAACGCTTCCACCAACACTTAAAACAAAAATTTTGTTATTTTGGGAAGTAACTGGATTGTATTGTTGATACATTGACCCGGAAGAAGTTGACCCTGAAGAAGTTGTTTCTGAAGAAGATGAAGGCGAATCTTGCTTTGGCGCCCCATCCCATTTCTCAAAAAGGTCAAACATTTAACGCACCCAAAAACAAAACCATAGCTTTTATAAGATAACGAAGCCGAATTAATTAGGAATTACTGGTTTAAATACTTTCTGGGTAATTCAATAAAAAAAGATGATTTTATGGCACAACATGTCCTTGAAGAAGTTTCAGAAGCAGACCTTGCGGTTTTTAAGAAAAAACTCAAAATGCTTGAGAAATTAAAAGGTCGCCATACTGAACTAATCACCCAATACATCCCGCCTGGAACTGATAGAGGAACTGTAATGGGAACCCTTTCTGAAGAAATAAACCAAAGTTCTAATATCAAGAGCCCAAGCACTAGAAAAAATGTTCAAGGGGCACTAAGAAAAATAATAGGCTTTTTAAAGCACATTAACTTTAGACTACCAACAAACGGAATGGTTGTTTTTGCAGGAAATGTTTCTGAACACGAAGGAAAATCAGACATAAGATTATTTACGATAACCCCAATAAGGCCACTAAAAGTAAAACTTTACTGGTGCGATTCCGCATTCCACACAGACCACTTAAAAGAAATGCTAACCCCAAATGATTTTTATGCAATTATGACAATCGATAAAGGAGAGGCAACAATTGCTCAACTTATAGGCAAAAAATATGATATTCTTTCTCACTTTACTTCAATGGTCCCAGGAAAAACAAGAGCAGGAGGACAAAGTGCCCAAAGATTTGAAAGATTAAGAGAAGAAGCCACCCAAGATTTTTTTAAAAAAGCCGGAGACAGATTTAATTCATACTTTGAACCATACATCCCAAGAATAAAAGGAATATTAATTGGCGGACCGGGACAAACAAAAAATTATTTTATTGAAAAAAAAACACTACACCACGAACTAGAAAAAAAGATTTTAGGGGTAGTAGATACTTCCTACACCGATGAGGGCGGAATAAGAGAGCTTGTTCAAAAAAGCCAGGATCTACTCAAAGACTCTGAACTTGTAAAAGAAAAAATGATAATTGACAGGTTTTTAGGAGAAGTGGCAAAGGACGGATTGGCTACTTATGGACAAAGGGAAGTAGAAAAAGCAATAGGTGAAGGAAGGGTAAGCACCTTAATCATTTCAGAAGATATTCCGTGGACCGTTTTTAGAATCTTTTGTGAACACTGCGAGGTCGAAGAAATAATAATTATAAAAGAACCGGAAACTTTTGAAGAATCAAAATTAAGGTGCTCAAAATGCAACTCAAAAATAGAAACAACTGAAGAAATACCTTATCTTGATTATTTAATTGAAAAAGCTAAAACTATAGGAGCTGAAGTTAGGGTGATAAGTACTGAAACAAACGAAGGAAAAAACTTTTATGAAGGATTTGGCGGAATTGCAGCATTACTAAGATACAAAATATGAAAATAAAATATTAGAACAAAACGAACAGAAATATGAGGACAAAAAAATAAAGAGATAAAAAAAGCACAACAAACAAATACCAGGACACAAATTATTGGACAAGTTGGTTTATATGAAAAAAAATTATTTAGAAGAAGGATATATTACAACAACCCCCCCATTAAGCGGAAGGGTAAAACAAAGATATACTGATTTTATTGTTGAGGAAGTAACCCTTGAAGGGGTGTGCGAAGTAAAAAGGTACAACAAGCCAATGGACGAAAGAAATTTTGAAAAAATGAAAATCCCTCAAAACACAGAACATAAAGAGCAGCTAATTTTGGAAATGGAAAAAATAAATACTGATACAATTACCGCACTATCAACAATTGCGCGAGGAATAAATACAAGCAAAACAAGAATGGGATACGCGGGACTAAAAGACAAAAGAGCCGTAACCTGTCAAAGAATAAGTATTTATGACCCCGATTTAAAGCGGATGGAAAATTTTGGAGTAAGGGGAATAGAGTTAAGGAACCCTCATTGGGGAGAAAGAATTGAATTAGGAGACTTACAAGGAAATCAATTTACAATAAAAATAAGAGATATTTCACAAAACAAAGAGGAAATAGAAAAAATCGTCCAAGAATTTGTGTCACAGTGCGATTTAGGGATTCCGAATTATTTTGGCACACAAAGATTCGGCGGAAAAAGAAACATAACCCACAGAGTTGGAAAATTATTGCTCCAGCAAAAATTTGAAGAGGCGGTAATGAGCTACCTTACAGAAACTTATGAAGAAGAAAAAATCGAACTAAAAAATGCACGAATAAATTTGGCAAAAACAAAAGATTTTGCAAAAGCACTCAAAGAATTTCCTCACGACGCAAGAACAGAACTTGCAATGCTAAACCATTTAGTAAAACACCCCACAGATTACTCAAACGCATTCGCTGCTTTACCAAAAAAAATACGTTATTTATTTACACACGCCTACCAAAGCCACTTATTCAACAAAATGACTCAAGAAAGAATAAAAATACTGGGAAAAGAAGCGCTAAAACCACAAAAAGGCGACATTCTTGAAGAAGACTACCCGACAGCAATGCTTCCAGGGTATGAAAGCACTTATGCTGAAGGAATCCAAGGAAAAATAGAGGAAAACATACTAAATAATGAAGGAATAGAGTTCAAAGACTTCAAAGTGGCAGGACTAGCTGAAATATCAAGTCAAGGGGCAAGAAAGTCAATTGTTCTAAAACCAATGAACTTTAACTTAGTAAAAATTGAAGAAGACGACCAAAACGCAAAAAAACTGGCTATAACCCTTCAATTTTACCTCACAAAAGGCAACTACGGAACTACCCTGCTAAGAGAATTGATAAAAGAAGAGATATATTAGAAGACTAATTATCTTTGACTTTCTTATTCAACAAGTACCAAGGCATCGGCTTTCTAGCAAGAGCCTTAAACACACCGACATTAATGAAAAAGTTTACCGGAAGAGCAACACTAAATGAACCAAGAATTGTTTTTGGAAAATGACTTAACTTTTTTTCAACAATCAAAATATAAAGACAACAAATAGTAAACCCAGAAGTAAATACCATATCAAATCCAAGCTGCGAAAAAAATTGGACAAAATCAAAAGGCGCAGGCGCGTGGGTAATAATAGATACAATCCCAAAAACAAATAAAAACATAAACACAATTGAGAAAAAATAAGCCAAAGCATTATAAAAAATCACAATCTTTTTTCCCCGGCTTTGAACAGGACTAAAAATAATATTTCTGGCATTAATCATATAAGCGCTTATTATGCCGTGAGCCCAACGCATTTGTTGTTTATACAAATCCCTTGGAAATTGAGGCACCTGATTAAAACAAGACAACTTATCCAAAAAAACTATTTTTTTTCCAACAGAGTGAAGCCTCAAGCTATACTCGATATCTTCAGTCAAACAACCACTCTTCCAGCCACCCAACGCAAGTAAATCCTTTCTGCGCAAAGCTTCGGCCGAACCGCACAAATAACCAAGCCCAAAAGCTAACGAAAACCGCAAACTAATGTCTTGAAAAAAATAAACTAAAAGAGAAGCCATCCTTGTCGTCAAATTTTGGTCATAATTACTAAAATCCCACTTTGCTTGAACCGCCGAAACATTTCTATCAGTAATAAAAGGAGCAACAATTCTTTTCAAAAAATCTCTTTCAGGAGCAAAATCAGAATCAAACACAACAATTATTTCCCCATTAGTGTGCTTTAACATATTATTCAAATTGCCTGGTTTAAATCCAACATTAGTTTCGCGCCTAACAACCTTAACTCTTGCACCATGCTTTTCTGCAAACTCATTAATCTTTTTTGAGATTTCCTTATTATCGCTGTCATCCCCTATCAAAATTTCAATTTTGTTTTTAGGGTAATCAAAATCCAAACAACGCTCTGCACACTCAAGAGCAACAAGCTCATTTTTTGTAGGTATTTGAATAGTAACAAAAGGAGCTTCTTTCAAATCAAAAGATTTTTCTTCAGCGGATTTCTTCGTGAAGTGAACAAATAAAATCACTAAAATGAGAATAATAGATAAAACTGCGGCAAAAACAAAAAAGATATCGTAAAAAAACTTTGAGAAAGCATATATCAAATCAAAAACGGGTCTTAAAAAAACTTGAACAGATAAAATCGCATCTGTAACAATAAAGAAAATATAAGATAAAATGTCCATTCTCCATCAACCACTGTACATACCTGAAATCATTTAAGAAAAAACTTCTTTCTAGAAAAAACTTTTAATAGACTTGTGATTATAATCATATTTAAGAGTATCGTGTAAGGAAAATAGAAAAACAAGGCTAAACCTCGTTTAATTGTAATTTTGCCCTTAAAAGAAATTATCCCAAACCCTATAACAAAAACAGTAAAAATACCGCAAATAGACCCTAGTGCCTGGTAAAAAGATAAGTTCCATTGTTTTAACATAAAAAGCAAATAAATTGAACCATAAAACGTTATCCATCTAAAAGTGTAATCAGCAACAAAAAATAATTCACTGCCCTGCGCAGGAAGCCAATACAAAAATTGGTACACTAACAAAGGTAATGAAATAACAGCAAAAATATACCACCAAACATGATTTAATGCAACAAAACCAAAAACAAAAAAATTACTGCTAAAAAGCAATTTGAAATGTTTTCTAATTGATTGTAGAGCACCAAACCACCACCTAGTTCTTTGAGAGACAAGACCCGATAAGGTTTCTGGAACGATAGTATGCGCAACAGCATGCTCAACAGTAACAACACGATAACCTTTCCTCATTACAGCTAGAGAAAAATCGTGATCCTCGGCAATAGTATCTTTACTCAACCCACCAACTTCTAAAAAAACACTTTTCCTAAAACAAGAAATTGCCCCAAAAAACCATATCCCTGAAGAAAAAATTCTTGAAAAAGATTTTCTAATTAAACCCACATAAAAATATTCTAAATCTTGAAAAGTCCCCAAAACAGAAGAATTATTCTTTACCAGGCAAACACCGCTAGCAGCACCAACACGAGAATCACTAAAAGCACTGACAATATTTTTTATAGCGTCCTTTTCAACAAAAGTATCCGCATCAATACAAACAATAATTTCATTACTTGCTTTTTTTACCCCAATATTAACGGCATCAACTTTTCCGACATGATTTGTCTTAATTATCTTTAGTTTAATTTCTTTTGCAAAACTCGTTACAAGCTTAACAGTGTTGTCTGTTGAACCATCATCAACCAAAACAACCTCAATCTTTTTTTTGTCATAATTCGAAGCTAAAAGATATTTAAAAAAAGCACTGATTCTTTTTTCTTCGTTATAACAAGGAACAACAACACTAACCTTTGGAAAAAATAATGCTTCGCGTTTTTTTCCTACAAATAACGCAGCAATAATTACTGCAACAATAAGCAAAAAAAAAGAAAAAACCACCGCATTCAAGCCAAACAAAATACTAAAAAGAAATTCGCTCATAAAGACCAACAAACTATGCTCGCGTTATTGAACACCATAAATTTTTTCGTTAACAATATCAATTAATTGTTTCGCATTAGGGAAAATTTGTTTCATTACAGAAAAATTAATGGTACTAACTGCCCCAATAGGGGAAAATACACTTAATCTGTTTTTTTCCAAAACAGCCTTTGTGTCCTTTGACTGTTCTATAAAAATAACTGTCTTCTGCAAATCATTTAATGTTGCGGAGCATTCTTCAAAAGAAACCTGCCTGCTTACATAAACATTGCCATCATTAGTGTAACAATAAGCAAATTTTCCGTCAGCATCTTTAACTCTAATCATTTGAACAGCGCTAATCTTGTTTCCAATTAAAACAATTTGCCACAAACTTAAAGCATTAAAAGTTAAGGAATCTGTAACCCCTTCGCTCATAACAGGAGAAACATAGACAACATTGCTCTGCTTGAACTCGTTAAAAAACTCTGTGGGCACATAATTGTTTGACAAGTAAGAAACCCCTTCGATACTAAATCCGTACTTGTAAGGGCTGTAAAAAAAGAGAAAATAAACCAATAATAAAACAAAAACAGCTAAAACAACAAGGTAAATAGGCTTAATTTTCTTTAGCAAATCGTCTTTTTTCTTCGTAGAATGCCCCTTAGCAGCTTCTTTTTTTGTTTCAACAACTTCTTCAACCATAAAATAAACCTTAAAACAATACAAATAAAAACAAAACTAAGACAAAAACAAAAACATAAAAATTAAAAAATTACTCAAAAAAACTCACCTAAATAACTTAATAAAAATAATTTCTTCACAGGTCAAAAATAATTTCAAAAACTAGAAAATAAAAAAAAAGAAAAAAAGAAAAGGGCATTAGAGCCCTTTCCTTTCTCAAATAGTTATTTACATTAGGCCTTCTAATGCTGTGATTAAGTCACTAGCAGCCATACCAGTATCAGCAGCAGTCATACCAGCTACTACAATATCTCCGCTAGGAGTAACTGCAGCAACATATTCGCCTGAAGCTGTTACTAACTCTTCAAGAGTCTGACCAGCAGAAACTTGCAAGTTCTTTGCAGCAGCGTTAGCTAACCAACCACCAACGATGATTGATTTACCAGACTGTTTGCTTGTTCTTACTAAGCTACCAACAGGAACAACTTCAACGCCAGTAGTCGCACCAGTAATATTTGTTACTGTAACATTGCCAACTGTGTCGTTAACTTTAACGCCAGTATAGTTAGCACCGCCTGTTGGTGTTGTTGTCATGGCAGTTGCACCTAAGTATATTTCAGCTTTTCTTCTTTCTTGTGGTAGCACTATTGTGAACACACTGTTGTCAGAAGAGATTTCTGTACCATACGCAGTCAAACCTGTTTTTATGTAATCTGTTCCGTCTCTGATTGAGTCAGTCCAGTTACCGTGTGAAGCATCCCTTGTGTATGTGCTTAGATCAGATTTGTTTGACTCTGCACTTAGAACATTTCCTGTTCTTGTGTCAACGTAGAAATTAACATCCCCTAGGGCGTAAGTTCCGTTGTTTGTTGCTGAGTCTCTCAAACTGAACAATGCTACATTGAATTCCTTATCGTCTGTATAGCCCAACGCAGTTACGTGTGGCTGGAAGTATGCTAATTCAGCAACTCCATCTTCACCAACATCTGTTCCTACGAAGTACAGTTCGTTAGCAACTGCATTACTCATGTCGTACAAGTCGAATGTCTGTGCGCCTTTTAATACAAGGAATGTGTCAGACATTGCCGATGTAGCGGTTTCTAAAACATAAGATATTGTGTCTGCAGCATTGCTTGCCTCAGCACCTATATCCAAGTTTATTGCTCCACTTACAGCTTTTGTACCTCTATTGAAGTCAACATTTGTCCAGCTTCCTGATGCGTTTGTATCGTACGAACCAGCTATGTACTGAACTCTTGTTGTTGTATCTGCACCATCGGTGTTATACAAGTGGAATGTGAAAGTTCTTCCATTGATTGTAACCTTTGAATAATCGTCTTTGATTATTTGGTTATCAAGATAGAATGGAACTTCAATTGCTGTTCCTCTTGAATCCTTGTAGGACAACTTATCATTACCAATTGTGTGTGTTGTTGTTGCTTTAGTTTGCATTCCAACAAACTTTACCTTTGCAAAATCGTTTGGGAATACGATTTCTTCTCCAACTTTCAACGGATTCTTTATGGTGTCCGAAGTAGTTGTATTCAAGTTATCATATCTCCATTGGTTTGAGATTGTTATCTTGTTCAATGTTCCGCCAACTCTGTTAATCTCAACTTTCCACTGAGCTTTACTATTTGCTGTAGGGTCAGTCGTGTACGGGAAACCTTGTCCGTCTCTAAGTTCTATTCTTGAGCTTCCAGTTCTCAATGATACGTATGCAGCATCTGAAGTCCCACTTTTACCAACAGCTGTTACATAAACACTATCAGCGAATTTTTCACCGAATGTATCCTTCAAGTCAGTACCTGCAGCAATGGTGTCTTTTACGTCAACAACAGTTTCTCCATCCTTCAAAGCAAATGAAGCATAGTATGTTCCATTAGCTGAGGCGAGCACAATGTCGATTAGTTCAAGAGTGTACTCTTTAGTAGCACTATTTACTTTTATTGACTGGCCCTTATCCAATGTTGTTGGATTAGTTTGTTCAAACAAAACTAAAGTGTCTCCACTACTTGATATGCTATCAATAACATATGTCTTTCCTAACAGAGGAACTTTATAATCTACCTCAACATTAGCATCTAAATTTGTCATTGATGTACCAATTATTGGGAACCCAGGACTTATTGTAACAGAGTATGCGATTGCGTCTCTTGCATTAACATCTGCTAAAAGTTCTCCAGCCCCATATCTGTTCGATCCTTGATCACTTTGGTAAATCACATCAAGATTTGCGTCCAATGTTTCTTTAACCGCAGTAGTTGCATTTCCAGTTCCTGAAGCTTTATAAGCCCAAGACGGATTATTAACTAAAGCAGGCATTGCTGTGCTTGTAGTGCTAATTGGGAAGAAAGTTGCTTCTTGTCCCCCAGTAACAAAACTCATGTTGCTTTCAGCAGTTGTTCCTGATCCAGTAGTTGAAGCAATTCCACCAACAGTTATGTCAACTGTTTTTGTTTCACTACCACCAACTGACTTAGTAGCTAATTGTGCTACTCTTGCAGCGATGTTTCCTGCCCAAACTACATCAGATACAGCAGCGTTTGCTCCGACAACAACGTCGACAGCAGGTGCGCCAGTTGAATCGATTACGTTTGATTTCATTAAGTTATCTAATCCCGTAGGAACCATGTTAGCAGCCGATACAACCGGAGCTAATGCAGATCCAACAAGAGCTGCCCCTAAACATACAGCAGCAATTCTCTTGATATTTAATCCTTTCATCTAATTCCACCTCGTTTATTCAACGAAAAACAATCCTCGTCAAGCTAGCTTCATTATGCATAACACCACAAAACCAACAGGTTTTGTGTGCTTCGCAAAGCTCTGCTTTGCATAGAGCTCACAGGCAAGGTTATACTACATGTTCGTCAAGTGCCTTTAAATACCTTATGTTTACTCTACATAAAAACAGCGTTTTGGCAAAAAGACAAGGCAAAATTCACGTTATGACGAGAATAACACTTCGTCAATTGCCATTTTAATGTTTTTGTGAGATAAAGTTGTACTAGGACAATTTTTGAGGAGTTTTGGCTTTATTTAACAAGTTTAAAGAAATCTTCTTTGCTTAAACCAAGGTCTTCTTTAATTATTTTTGTTAATAACCCTCCGCGAATCTCATCGTGCTTTGGGATTACAACTAAATGACCATCTAGATGCCCAAATATTATGTGCGAGCCTTTCTGACGCACTTCTTTGTAACCAAGTTTGTGTAAAATAGAAACTAAAACGCGAAATTTTATTGATTTAGGCATAAACAGTGACTTTTTGTATCCCTACAAAAGAAATATCTTTTTTGAAATTCCTTTCAGCTTTAACTTCAAGATACAATTCTATTGCCTCTTTTACATTTTCTAAAGCTTCTTTTTTTGTTTTCCCTTGCGTGTGACATCCTTTAAGGGCAGGAACCGAAGCAATAAACCAACCCGCGTCATCTTTTTCTAAAACAACGTCAAATTCCATCGAACCACTAATTATATTACTTCGTTCCATAATAAAAAGAAATTGTTTTCAAAGAGTTAATTAACTTTTCCAGAGTGCGATGCCAACGCAAAAGAATTAGCCCCCACTATTTTGACTTAGTTATTTAGTTTCTCTTTTATAATAAAATTAGTCATACAGATCTTTGTAGAACTTGTTTAGTTCTTCTTTTGTTAAGTGCTTTGTAATAAAATCAGCGTATTTTTGGAATATTTCTGTCAAAGAAAGCAACCCTTCTTGGAATTCGTAATTAGAAAAATCAATTTTATCTGGTTTTATTACTTCAATAGTGCTTGGAGCGTAATAGAAAAGGAATCTTATCAAAGAAGGAAAATCTTTTACACTTAAATTTGCTTCAATAAATGAAGCAAACATTTCATCCTCTTTATCTTCAACAACATCAGCTTTTGTCACACTATAAACAGTAAAATTTGGTTCTTTTTTTAGTGAATCAACTATCTTAGTCATGTGTCTGTTCAATAAATTTTCTTCAATTGCTTTAAATTCAATTATTCCGCGAACTCTTAATCTAAAAGCATCTTTCTCAGCAATCTTTTTTCTCTTCTGAACCTCTTCAATAATGTCTTGCCTTAAAGTGTACTTAGTAGGATAACCTTCTTTTGAAATTAACCCTAACTTTAACATTGCTTTTAACTCGACAGTTAATTTATCATAAGGAATATTGAGTTGTTTGTTAAGCGCTTCTTCGGTTTTAGGTTCGTTCAATAACAAAAGAGCAATCTTTTTCTGTTCATCAGTAAAATGCACCAAAAAACTCACCAAGTAAAATAATTATACAACGCAATGGCTTAAAAAAAGCTTACTTCAGCAAAAAAAACCCCTAAAGAAGGGTTTTATAATAAAAACAGCACAATAATTACTTATGGTTGGATTTTTCCTCGAAGGGTTTGGAGATTTGGCTAACTTCTTGCCTCAACAAAATATCCCCATCCCTTTTTCGCCAGAAATAATTTTGATAGGAATCGCACTAATCGCAGCAACAATATTCATCGGATTTTTTTTGAAAAAAGTGGTAATGAACAGTATTCTTGGCGGAGTTATATGGTTTGTTTCAGTAGTAATATTCAAAGTAGAATTACCATTCATTCCAAGCTTAGTTATTTCATTACTCTTTGGGCCAGCAGGGATAGGAACAATGATTCTGCTAGCTGCCTTCGGACTAATAAAGCCTTAATTACGAAAAACCATTCATCCCAAAAAAATTTTTTAATAAGAAAAAAACTATTTCAATAATTCTCTAAGAATTGCTTTTTTCTCGTCAAGTTCTTTTAAAAAAGAAGCATAATTTACCCATTTATTATCCCTATACAAAAAAAAGTCATTATTTGTTATTAAAGTGTTAATATAAGATTCTCTAGCTAAAGAATCTGTAATTAAAAAAATTCCAGAATCAACCCCGATTTTGCCCAAGTATTCCCCTGTTTGGGGTTCAATTAGTTCAGCCAAGCCAATAAAATAAATGTCTTGGGGGGAATTTATTTCAATAGAGGAAAAAGCAATAACACAATGCCCATTAATTTGCCCTGATTGAAGATCCTTCATTGACCCACAAACAATAATAGGAAAAATATTGTTTTTGTCAAGATATATTTTTTCAGCACCATCCAAATACCAAGTGTTTTGATAATTAGCCCAAAACTTTGAATTTTTTTTATCAACCCAAGAAAACAGCTTAATTTGTTTTTCGCCACAAGTATTTACTAAAGAATTATATTCTGCTTTGAAAAATAAAGAATAATCTTCACAGTCACCCCCCCTATTTTTTATAAAATCATTCAAAGATTGCAGTTTATCCAAAACCCCAGCAGTAGCAATATCTGATTTGTATTTATAATTAACAAATTCTGAGTTAACCAAATAAAAACAACCAAGATTTATTTCACAAGAAGAAAGGTTACTCTTTAAACAATTTGATTTAAGATTAAGCAACACTCTTTCCTGTTCTTTGTCAAAAAAGGAGTTTTTACTAAACCACTCAAGCGACTTTTGTATTTCTAATTCATAATCATTAATTTTTTTAATTGTCAAAGAAACTTCTTCTTTCAGCACCAAATAAGATTTATCCAAATCAATTTTTGAAGATAAAAGAGAAGAATAATTTTTGTTTAACTCATTTAATTCATTATTTAAATCACTATTTTTTTGTGAAAAAGAAGTTAATTGTCGATTCAATAAATAAATCGTTTCACCAGTTTTTGCAACAAAAGAATTGTGCTCTTGATTTAAAGCAATATAATCTCCATTAACTGAAAAAAGCAAAAATGCAAAAACGACACAAAAAATAAAAAGCAGAAAGGCTATTATTAAAAGTTTTTTTCTCGAAAAAAATAAATTTATTTTGTCTCTCAAAATAGATTTTGAATTGTGAACAAATCTACTCTTTTTGTGCATGAAAATATAACGTTAAATGCCTTTTTAATAGTTTAGAGCGGTGAAATGTTAATGGAAGTAAACGAAAGTAAAAAACTTTTTCAAGAAAGAACTGAATTAATTGAGCATGCAAAAAAACACGCGCTTTACAAAAATGCTCTCAAAACAAAAGGGAATATTGTTTTTGGCAGAGGAAGCGACGAAGCAAAAATACTCTTTATTGGAGAAGCCCCTGGTTTTTCTGAAAACGAAACCGGCAAACCATTTGTCGGAAGAAGTGGAAAAGTTCTTAATGAGTGGATTACCGCGCTTGGACTAAATGAAAAAGATTTTGCTATAATGAATGTTGTTCCAATAATTCCGCTAAGTGAAGAAAACAAAATCAGGCCACCCACTGAAGAAGAAATAAATTATTTTTTACCTTACACAAAAAAAATAATTGAAAAAATGAACCCACAAATAATTGTTTTATTAGGAAGAAGCGCTGCGAGCATATTTGACAAAAACTTGCACGTAAAAGAAACCAAGAAAACAGTTTTTGGGAAAATAACAGCGCAGCTTTATTTCATTTATCACCCTGCTTATTATTTAAGAAACGGAAGAAAAGGAACTGAAGACATCTTACCGCTAAAAGAAATTCTTACTGAACAAAAAGAGAAAAAGTAAATAACCCTCAATGATTTTTAAAAAACCTAATTTTTAGAAAACAAATTTTTAGAAAATCAGCACGAACAAACCACAAAAAAATTACCTAACATAAGTTAAGCCATTATCCGGCTTTTGTTCTTCAGGCGCTTCAAGTTGTTGTGTCAAATCTTTGAAAGCTTTTTCTATTTGTTTAGAATCTTTCTCAAGTAACTTCATGTTAACCTTAAAACCAAATCTTTTGCAAAGTAGTTCAACAACAGATTTTGCCGAACCCTGATCCCCATAAACTAATTGAGCAGTTGTTTCACCCATCAAGCAAGCTCCTTTCAAACCGTGCAAGTGCCCTAAACCAACAATTAATCCTGCAGCGCCAGAAATCAACCCTTCTTTTTTGTCCTCAATTGCCCCTACTTTTTTCCAATCATTAATAACTGAGTCATCAGTCCCCGCAACAATAACCCCTGGCTTTGCATTAATTCTCTTATCGCCAACATTTATCCCTGCAAGAGTAATTACTTCTCTTACTCCAATTGATTTGAAAAAGTTAACAAGAGTTTCCGCAAACTCATAATGTTCCTGCGCTGAGCCAATTTTCATATCAAGAGCGGGTTGAACAGGACCCGCAAGGAAGACAAAATCTTTTCCTTTAAAATTAAAGTGAAAAATCTCATTTTTTATCAAAAATATCTTTGAGTTTTTTGTGTGCACACTAGGAGGAAAAGAATCCGAAAGCACATCAGCTATCTTTTCAGGTTTAAATTCTTTTAGCAAATAATCAACGCTAATTTTCCCTACCAAACCAATGCCTGGCAATCCCACAACAAGAACTGCATCCTTAAGGGGCACTTTCTTTAAAACAAGAATCTTTGTAGGCATAGAACAATCCCTAACAAAAAAGAATATAAATCAAACTTTACAGGCAAAAAAGGTAAAAACTTAAATTAGCTTAAAAAAAGGGTAAAAAATAATAATTATTTAGCTTCATCTCTTTTAAATTCTAATTGAGCATCCAACTCTTTTGCTTTTGTTTCCGCAGCATTAATAGCTTTGCCCAAAATTTTTTCAGCGGCCTTAAAAGTATATGACGAACAAAAAATAGAATAGTTCCCTGAACCAACATAAGCCACTTCGCAGCCCTTAACAGATTCAGCTTCTTTTAAAACGTTTTTCACAACATCCACTCCGTTAGAATCCATCGAGTGCAAAATAATTTTTCCTCGCAAAGTTTTCTTTGAAACAACAACGTTTTTTTCAACCAGTTCTTTTAATTGATCAACCCATTTTTTGCCAACAATATTGGATATATCTTCCCCTAAAGCAATTTTTTCAAACGCATCAAGAAGAGAACCATACTCTGAACTTAGTGGCTCAGCAACTTCTTGCCAAACTTCATCAAACTTTTTTCCTGACTGTTTTGCTAACAAATCAATAAGTTTCTCTTCTCTGTTAAATTGTCTAAAATCATTTATTTTCTGTCTTTCTCTTGAAGAACTAACCCCTGCAAAAGACAAATCAATTTGTTTTTTATCCAAATCAACATTAAGCACTTTTGCAACTCTAACTTGATTTGGTTTAACAAAATTTCTGATATTTTTTACCCAAGAACTAGAAACATTACTAATGTGAACAAACCCTTTCAAATTGTTATATTCAAGCATCTCAATAAAGACACCATAAGCAAGTATCTGCCCTACTTTAACAACAACAAGGTCGTCACGTTGAGGATAGTTCATAACAATCAATATCAAATTAACAAAAGAAAACGCTTAAAAAACACTAACAAGAAAGAAAAAGCCACAGTAAAAACAATAAGAAAAATTGGTGATAAAAACACTCTTGCTAGATAGTTGGTTCTTAGTTTTCTTCCGCAATTTTTCTCATAACCAATAATTTTGCTATTTTTGATGGAACATTAGCTTTTTCCCCTTCCGTGTAAGGACCATATTCTTGCATATCAGTTCCGACAAAAGTTGAAACGTCCTTTAATATATTTAATGAAACGAGAGAAGATTCTTCTTTTTCTTTGTCTCCAAATAAAGAAGAATAAATATCATTATGCGCTTGCAAAATCTTAAACATTTTTTTAAAAGTATCATCCTCTTGTCTAGCCATTTTTTCTATAGAAACTTCTTTTGTGTGAGTAGCGATAAGAGCTTTGTTTAATAGTTTTTTTTCACGCATCTGGAAAATGTCTTCAATTATACGCTTAAGGTTAGCAAACTCGCGCGCATCAGAAGAAGAAAAATTTTTAAGAGACGAAAGATACTTTTTTTTCTCAGCTTCAGCAAAAACCTGTAAAGAATCAATAAAATCTTCATCAACTTCAACTAACTTTGAAGTGTTCTTCTCCAACCTGTGAATTCGCCTTAACTCATCATAATCAATCTTCATAAAACCAAAACCCAAAAAAACTAACCAACAACCAATAGAACTAATATTACAAAGCTTTTTATCTTAATTCCGCTCCCTTGCCAAGCAAATAAACTGCTGCAAATAAGGGCAATTCCACTTCTTCCTCTTCAAAAGGACCAAACTCTCTATTAAGCAAATTAAATTTAGGGGCTTTTTTTACAAAAACCCTTTGAGTTCCTTCTTTGAAAACAATTGCATCAACAAAAGGATCAAAAGAAGCTAACTCATTTAGAGGAATGCGCTTTGCTAAAAAACCAGTATCGCCATGAAGAGTGTCTGGGACACGAATAATTTTATTCAAATCAATACTTGTCTGCCTATCAATAGGAGAATTTGTTTTTTCAACCGCAAGAGTAAATAATGTTTTCCAAAAATCAGCGCTTCTTTTTCCTTCTAGCTTAAATAAAACCCCTCTATTGAAAGCAGAAATTACTTCATCACGCTTTTGCAATAAAAGCTCTATCTTTTTTGTTTGAACCCCAGTTAATTTTGATAATTCTTTTGGAGCGAGAAGCAAAAATTCTTTTACTTTTTCATTCAAGCGCACAACCCAATTTCCTTCTGACAAAGAACAAACCCCTTTTTCAAAATCATAACCCAACTTCTCAAAATAAACTCCAGTACCTGTTAAATAATCAACTAGTTCAATTCGGGATTTCCTATTCAGGCCTCTTATTTTTTCTGAACGAATATGCAAATGATAACCTGCTTTTCCAGAAAAATTAATCTCAAAATCTTTGGAATCAAAACCAAAATCTTTTTCCAAAAGATCAATCAACCTAAATACTTGTTTTTTTGCTTCACCCAAATGTCTTTTCTCAAACCACTGATAGCCATTGATTTCTTCAACTTCCAGTCCCAATTCATCAGCATCAAATTCATAAATAATATCAGCGCCCGTTAACTCTTTTTTTTCCATTGGTTTTCTGTCAGGATATTTGTAATAAGCATTAGAATAAGAAAAAAACAAAGGTTTTCTTTCACGCAAAAAAGAGTTCATTTCATTAATTGAAGACAAAGCAATATTTCTGTTCGCTATTTTTCTCTTAAACACCCCAAAACCAAATTCGCGTTGCTCAACAGCAGGCAAATCAATTAATTGTTTAGAATAATATTCTCCGAACAACTTTTTCAAAAACTCTGATTCTTTACTTGCTTCATCAACGTACATAAAATCACTTCAAAAACAATTTTCTTAATTAACCTTTTTATTCTTCATTTTATTTTTCATCCTCATTTTTGCTAAATAATATCTTAAAGGATGTGTATATGTGCACTCCTTTTCGCATTCTTTTACTTTCAAACCAAACTCAGCTATTTTTTTACAAGCCGGAGCAGAAAACTTTTTTTGAAAAATCCTATCAATATGGTAATCAGCTAAATGTTTTTTATAATCAGGGCTTTTTGCAAAAAGCGCTGATACATCTTGTTTAGGCATATTCACTTGAAACAAAAAACTTGCTAAAACAACGCGTGCCATGTGCGAAAGTTTTTTCCCAGCCGTTTGATCAACATACAATGTTTTTATACAAGGCGGAAATAATTCAGGATCAACTTTTCCCGTAACTCTCAAATCAAAATTCTTTTTTTCAATAACGGCTAATTGTGGATCAATTGAACGTGCATAAACCTCAAACACTTTAGGAATACGTTTTTTATCAATAGGTAAAGAGTCCTTAACTTTTTTATACGCTTTTTCGGATAAAAATCTTGCAAAATCATTAAGTGTTAATAAAACTTTTCCACCTCTAACGTGTTTGTTAATTAACTTTGATTCATCATCAACAAAATCTATTCCTAAGTAATCAATTAATTTTAGCTCAACCCTCAAAATATCTTTTTCTGAAATTGTGTAAGCCAAAGCAAAATCATCTGCAAGAGAAAAACAAAGTTCTTTAGAACTCTCGCTAGAAACAAGCACATCAAAAGTTCTTTTCCTAATCAAAGAACAAAACTTTTCGATTACATTAGGTGTTTTCATTGAAGAAATAATTAATTTTGCGGTCGGAAAAGCAATTATTTCATTTTCCAAAACATCACGAGTAGTTGACAAATCAATTTTGTAATCCTGGGCTGAATTGGCTCTTGAAATCATCAAAGCTGCTCTTTTAACTACATGATCAGGAATATTGTCAAGAGCAACATTCTTTTCTTTTAAAAAATCCCTTGCTTTCTCTGAAAAAGGGAAAAGAGCGCAAAAAACTAGGTCAACCATAAAACAAAACTTGTAGAAAAAACTTAAATAAAGATACTAAATTGTTGCCAAAAAACGCGGTTTTAGGGGGGCTATTAAAACAACAAATAACAAAACCACGCAAAACAAGCAAAAAGAACTACAAAGTGACGCGGGCTAAGTAAAAAGAACTACACAACGGCACAAACTAAATAAAGAGCATTACAAAATCATGTGAGCAAGATAAAAAGAAATTCTGCT
>CAZPWC010000006.1:0-14677 GCA_964590155.1 uncultured archaeon | reverse complement strand
TATTCAATTTTCATAGGAGCATCATTTTTTAGCCACAAAAACACTTTTTTCTCATTATCCGCTTCTTTGATAATATTTTGAAAAAATCCTAAAGAAAATTTTGCTACAATACTTTCTTTTGAAGACACACTTGCAACACGCAGTGCTTCTGATTCCAAATTGCCTTGAGTTCCTTTCGCTTCAACAAAAAACTTTCCATTATCAACACGCAAAACAACACTCGAACCGAACAAAGAAGCATCTTTTAATAATTCTTTCAAAAACAATCCGTTAAGTTCAATCTTTGTAAGATAATTAACATTAGGCATCTTCGCTTCTTCCTGAGAAACATCAATTAGAGGCAGGCGAAAAGTTCTTTTCAGCTCTGATTCAAACTTTAACCTCAACTCAGAATCAGAAACATCAATAAAAACTTTATCAGTAATCATTGAGCGCTGAAGAATTTTGTTTAATTCAACCAAATCAACTCCAACAAAATTCGGTTCAACATCATATTTTTCAAACATTTTTTTATCAATAAAATAATCAACTAAAACAACCTGACTAGGGTCAGTAGAACGAAAAGAGACTCCTTTGTCAGAAAAACGAAAATTCCCTTCCGGGATAAAAGAAGAAATAGCGTCAACCGCACGCCTGAAAGAATCAATCCTTTTTAGCTCAATCATAAAAATCAACTAACAGATAATGGGCAGGGAAGTATTTAATAATTATTTAATGTCAATTAATGTTCTTTTTTGAAGAAAACTATCAACAATATAACTAGACAATACCCCGCTAATAAAGCAGATTCAAACCACAATTGAGGCAAAGAAAGACCCTTTATTATCAAACCAATTAACAAATTATTTGCTATTGTCATAGGCAAAAGCCCACTTATTAACTGCATGTAAGGCTCCATAAATTCTATCGGCAAAACAACTCCTGACAAAAACAGCATAGGTACAATTAACAATAAAGAAGTTAGAATTGCTGTTGACTGATTTTTTGCAAAAGAAGCTATAATTAGTCCCAAGCAAATAAATGTCAGAGAAACTAAAACAACAGCTAAAAATAATTCAAATAGATTAACTGAAGAAGCTAAACCAAAGCCAAGATTAGTTATCCCCAAAATAGGGAAAGGCAAAGGAATTTTTGCAAACGCAACAATAAAAATTATTCCTGCTTCTATTAAAGCAATAACTAATTGCCCAATTATTTTTCCAACAAGAAGCATTGCTTTATTTGTAGGGGATAATTCTAAACGCAAAGCAACATTTTCTGTCCGTTCAAGAATAACTATGATTGATGTTAATAACATGCAAGTAAGAACAAGAACAACAACAAGCGCATTTGAAACTAATATCCCGAAAGGATCTACTGAAAATAATTTAACTTCATAAAAGCCAACGGGTTGAGCAAGAACACTTGAATCAATATTGCTAAATTCAACTATCTGCGTAGAAAAAGTCGATAACAAAGCGCTTGAAGCATTTAATTTTGATTCAATTTCTACTTTTGAAGTCCTAGCTTCTGAAATTAGATTTTTTATTTCATCAATTGATTCTTTGAATACTTGCAATTTTGAATCCATTGTGTTAACAGCTGAATTTGATGAACTAACAGCAGATTCTAAATTTTGTGTTTCTGAGTCAAGCTGCGCAAAAACCGAATCGGCATCAGTAAATGCACGATTTATTTCTGATTGATCATTTTTTATCTCCGCAAACAAAATAACAAGTTCATCCAAAAATTGCTTTTCTGAAACTAACTCAGCGCGCAAAGCATCTAATTTAGCCAACGAATCAGTTATTGCTTGCTTTTGCTGACCCTCAGGCAAAGCTTGTTGAGTTGATAATAAAAGTTCTCTGACTTGGTCAAGACTTGATACTGAAGAATCAACACCTGCCAATAAAATATTTAATCTTGATTCGTACTCGTTTACTTTCGAGCGGAAAGAATTGTATTGAGACCTGGCAGAATTAAAAGAAGTCTTAAACTTTGCAATACTTTGTTTGAAAGAATCAATTTTAGAATTATAGCCACTAACAGCCGTTTTTTGAGAACTTAAAATGGATTCTATTTCCGTAAAATCAAATTGTTTCAAATCATTGTCCAACTTATTTAATGATGCTTCAGCGGAAGCTAACTGCCTCTTAAAATCTTCAACATTATTTATCTCTGATTTTAAATTTGTTCCAAAAGAAGTAATTGTAGTCCACACTTCGCCTAATTGCTTTTGCGCTAATTGGATAGTCATTTTTTGCATAACTGCTTTGGCTATTTCCATAAAAAAGCGAGAAGACAAAAGATTTGAATTATCGTATAAAAAATCAGCGCGAAGTTGCCGGTATTGAGAAGCACCGCTTAACACAACACCCGCAATTACTTTTTTATTTGCTAAATCTAATCTTAAAGAATTAACATCATCGTACTCAAAAATTGACAAATCTTTACTCTGCGAAAAATTATTAATTATTTCAGAATTAAAATCCAAGTTATTTACAAATCCCACTTTAGCTTGAGCTGCTTTTGAAACATCAATTCCTGTAAAAGCAGAGCCGAGCAAACCAACAACCAAAAAAGGATAGATAAAAATCAAAGCTAAAGCAATTTTTTGCGCTTTTATCAAAGAAATTTCTTTCCAAACAATATCCAACAATTTCATAAAATCACTCAACTTGTTTCATTGTTTCTCCAGTAATATTCAAGAAAACATCTTCCAAATTTGGCTCTTTTGTTATTGAAGAAGAAATATTGTAGCCCTTCTTTAACAGCCACTCAGTAATTGCAAGAACCTTTTCAAGAGAATGTTCTTGTTCAAAAGGAATAAACAATAAATCCCCTTTTGATAAAACGGTGGACTGATTCAAAACAGATTTAATTTTCTGAATATCTTGTTCTTTAACTCCGCCAGAAATACTAAAAATCATTACTTTTATTCCGCCATATTTGTTAATTAATTCTCTTGGTTTTCCTATCGCCAAAAGTTTTCCTTTTTTCAATAAAGCTAAGCGCGTGCATAACTTTTCAGCTTCATCCATATAATGCGTTGTAATAATTATTGTTTTTCCCGCTTCTTTTAAATCTTTTATTTTTGTCCAAAACATTTGGCGCATTTTTGGGTCCAACCCGACAGTGGGTTCATCCAAAAAAATTAATTCAGGCTCATGAACGAGAGAAATAGCAATATTTAATAGACGCTGATAGCCCCCACTCAAAAAATCAGCCTTAACATCCTTAAACTCTGTTAGGTCCAGCCACTTGAGCAAAAAATCAACACGAGCCTTAATTTGATTATGCTTTAATCCGCACACACTTGCAAAAAAAGACAAATTCATTTCAACAGAAAAATCTTTGTAAAAAGCCGCTTCTTGAGGCACTAAAGAAACTTTTTTCTTTAAATTATTTTCTTTTCCTTCAAACAAAACAACTTCTCCGGAAGATTGTTTTTCAAGACCAAGAATAATTGAAGTAACAGTTGACTTTCCTGCCCCATTACTCCCAAGCAAACCAAAAATCTCTCCCTGCTCAATATTAAAAGAAACATTATCAAGAACTTTTTTTGCGCCATAACTCTTAGAAACGCCCTTAACGGAAACAATAGACATTTATAATCAGAAAGATAAACGAAAACCGAGTATAAAAAGATTTAGTTAAGGTAAAAAGAACAAAAGAATAAATAAAAAAAGTTAAAAAAAAGAAAATGGAAGGCAATAAGCCTTCCAACTAATTAATTATTCTACTCTTACTGTTGCGTAATATGCGTAATCAGAAAGTTTTAGGAAAACAGCTTCAACATTTGCGTGTGTTGAAATAAATCCAGTTCCAAACTCATCTCTTAAATCAAAAGAAGGTGCTTTCTGAACTACTTTCAACAAGGTGCCATTATAATACAAACCAAATTTACCTTGGAATGGTTTGTCTTGCCCGACCATTATCGCGTCAAGGAACCTTATCTCCATAACTTTGCCTTTGTAGTCGCCAGAACCATCTACAAAGATAGAGCCACCAACAGGAACATCTTCAACATAGTTGTGTTCAATGCTTGTCGGATCAAATTGCCAAACAATTTCGTTGTATCCTTGCTTTATAGCGAGAACAAACCATTTATCCTGATCCCCGTAACGTAATTTTACTTCACTCCATTCACTTTCAACTTCCTTTATTATATCTTCATTAATAAATCCCTCATTCATTGTCCAAGGATTTACTGTGAATAACTGTGGGGGGTTATCAGTGTAGTCATAGCAATAATTCTTATCCCCTCTGAAACTACACGTCTGTGTGTAATAAACCTTGTCTGAAGAAATCAACTCTCCTTTTGAATCAAGCACAGACAATTTAACACCAAACCCAAGCAATGCTTTCATTTCAACCTGGGTCAAACCCGAAGTGACCTTTACTGATTCTAAGTCCATTGTCGATACATTTGGGATTGGTGAAGAATAGTCATAATTTGTAGTAGCATACAAATTTTGACCCCACACATAATAATTATCGATAGGAAGATCAGTAAAAAGAGCAACTCCCTGAGTAATTATTGTCTCAAAAGTTTTTCCTCCAGTAGACATAGCGTATGCTTTTCTTCCTTCTAATTTAATCAAATCTTCTTTTGTTGTTCCAAGTCCAGGAACAATTGTAACTTTCAAATCGCCTTTATCAGAAGAAACTTCTTTTGAAAGCCAAGTTCTGTACTCTTGATATTTTGAATAAGGAACTACTTGAGTTGTATAATCCAAATAACCTTCTTTCTTTATTACAACAGTATAGCGTACATCTTTTTGACTTAGAACACTTTGAGGCATGTACAAAAAGAACAATCCATTAATTTCTTGTTCTTTATCAAATGACTGTGTTTCATACAACCATTGATTTTCTTTACACGCACCATAACTACAATCGATTTCTTGGTAATACAATTCTATAGTCCCTTTTCCAAAAGCAAAATTTCCTTGCTCGTCATAAGCAACTATTCTAACAGCAGGATTGCTTGGAACTAAATTTAGATTTACATAATAAGTATTACTTCCCGTAACAGTTATTTTTTCTGAAACAGCCCGGTAACCATAGTCCTCTGAAATTGCTTCAAAATAATAATCGCCAGGTTCTGCCACATTAATTGAATACTGTTTCATATCATTAGTTATTGGCAACTCGCCACTCTTAGAGTCATTAAATGAGACATACAAATTCTTGCTTTGCTGACCAAACCAATGATCGCCAAGTCTTGAAACAACATCCGCATTCAACGAAGCAGTAACATTTTTGCTATGATACCACCGCAAATAAACTGCTCCCTGCGCATCCCAAGCGCCAGAAACACTAACATTAACTACTGCATTAACTGGCTCAACACAATCCGTTGGACAAACATTTTCTTCACCAGAAGAACAAATATTATCCCCACAAATTTGAACCGGCGCAGTACAACCAAAAAATAAAAATAAGGCTAAAACCGCTAAAATAACTAGAACTGATTTTCTAAACAACCATAACGCCCCCAAAAGACTACAAGTTGCCTTGATTAAAATACGCTAAAGAGATATTTAAACATGCCTTAAACAGACTCATTTCGATGTGAAGGTAATGAACTTTTTTAAGTTGTAAGATTAGCAAAGCGTTATTTTTATTCAACAAATGTTTTTGTATAATATGAAACTGTCAAATTAGGTACTTGCACCGGACTGTAAAAACAATAAGTCCCTATACTTTCTTCGCTACAATCAAGCATTGTTGTTTTTTTGTTATAAGGCAGTTCAGAACAAACCCCCACATAAGCACTCTCCATCCCAATTGGATCACAACTGTCACTTGCACAGCACCATCTTCCAATCCAATCAGTTTCTTTCGAGCCATAATAATAAGCAGAATTAAAATCAGGATGCGGTTTTATTAAAACCGGTTTTGTCCCATCCGAATTAAGCATTGTAATAATTCCATTTACCGGATCTACTCCCATTTCGGCCAAACCTTTAGCTGACCCATAAACCAAATCATACTCATAAACATTAACTTTCCATCCATCGGTGAGTTTTGAAGCAAACTGAGTATTTTTTCCATTTGAGTTGGGGCCTTGGTAATCATTACAATCTTTTAAATCGTATATTCCTTTCAGCCCAATGCACGGTGAATTAGCGCAAATATAACAACACCCATTCGCGGTAAATTCATAACCATATTGGTCAAGCTGACTAGTAATGTCAAATTCAAGTCCTTCTAAATTCGCGTAACTTTCATTATTATTAACTGAAGATAAAACAGCTTTTTTGTCAAACAACCTTGAAAAAGACTCCGAATACCCTGTATAGACCAATCTATCTCCATTATATCCGTAAGTGCTTGCAGAATGATAACACCCAGTTATGTCAAGAGAAATTGAAGCGGTTTCTTTTTTTGTTCTAACTGAGGGCTCATTTTCCCCAATTGTGATTAAAATATCTCCATTAATATAAGCTTTTTTTAAGTCATCAAGCGATAAAATCCTTTCCCCGCTCTTTGTTAAAAATTCTTCATTAACTTCCCCCGTACTCGAAGTAACTGTCTTTCTTTCTAACATACTACAATCAGAATCATTTGAACATTGACTTGCACCAACACCTTCTATTTGTTTACACATACCATTAGAACACCCATAATAATACTCAGGCACCTTAGCTTCACAATCCGCCGGACAATTAGATGAATTCTCGTTTCCTAAACAAAACCCATCCCCGCAAATTGATGGTTGAACACAACCAAAAATAAAGGCTAATAATAAAATTAAACTAATTGACAGAAATAAGTTCTTCATTATTTATTAAAAAAAGAAGATATATAAAAATGTGTGTATCTACAAAAAAACAGGATACATAAGGATGTATCTGCAAAAAGGCCAATAAAAATTAAGCGTTCTCTATTCTTGGAGCTAAAAAGTAAGTGATGCTTGCTTCCCCTATTGGATAAGATACTTTTATTGGAGCGTTTGATTTTAAAAATAAAGAAACTTTTGTGTCGGAAGAAGCAACTTTTAACATATCCTGCAAGTAATCTAGCGGAAACATTGATTTGCATTCATTTTTTACTTTCATTTCAGGCAAAGTGTTTTTGTCCTGGCCAATTTCTTCATTTAAATTTCCTTTAGAAGAATTTGCTTTCACAAAAAACTTTGCATCAGTACAGCCAAGAGTAACGTGAGTGCTAATTAATGCAGCATCTTTAAAAGCGCTCTGCAAAAAACCAGCTGCTATCAATAATTCAGAATCAAATTCAATTTTTGGAGAAGGAACTTCATTACTTGAAGTATCAATTAAAGGCACTTGAAAAGAACGAGTTGCCGAACCTTTGAAAGAAACAGAAAGGAAAGATTTTTTTTCATCAAGAGACAAAACTAATTCATCCCCTGATTGTGCTCTTGAAAGCACTTGATTCAAATAATCCAAATCAAGCCCTAAGCGAACATTATCCGCATCAAATTTTGAAAACGCCGCTTTTGGCAAAGAAAAATCAACCATCGAAATTTGAGAAGGGTCAGTTGCTTTTAACTCAATTCCTTTATCGGAAACAACTAATTCAGCTTCGTCAATCAAAACAGCTATCGCTTCCATACTTTTCTTGAAAACATCTGCGCTCTTTAGAACAAGTTCCACAACCACACCTAATCAAATAAAACAAAATAACGTTTATAAATAGAAGCCTGAAAAGCCGCAAATATTGACGGTTTTGCTTTTTTGTAATTAGTTATCTTGTAGGTTTATAATCAATTATTTTAACTTTTTAAAAAGAACTATTTTACTTTTTTATAATCAATTATTTTACCCGAAGAATCAAGAACTAATAGAAGCTTTTTTCCTGAAATCTCAACAAGAACTAAGAAATTGTTTTCTTTAGCATTGAAATCTTTAATAACTACTTTTGTTTTCAATTGCTTTTCTATAACGGGTTTGAACTTATCAATCAAAAGTTTTTTTAGTGAAAATTCTTCTTTTTTTATCTCAAGTTTTTGCTGAGGCACTCCCTTGCCCAATCTTAAATCATCAAGACGCTTCAAAACCATTTCTGCATGAGCCCTTTTGCGTGACAAAAAAAACAAAACAATCAAACAAATGATAATTACAAACAAAGAAAACGCAATAAGCAAAAAAGAGGCTTCAAGCAAAGAAAAACCAAACAACAAATCCATACTAAAATAACACAAAAGAGAGATAAAAACCTTGCCCCGAAGCAAAAAAAGAACAAATAAAGGCAAATTTTAAGAATAACTTTTAGTGAGACTAAAAATATCACTGCTGCTTGCCAAAAGAAGAAACTAACTTTTCAAAACAATCAACGCACAAATGGTATTTTTTTACTATGTTTTTTGAATCAGGCGGAGAAAATAGTAACCCTCCAAAAGCGCTTAACTCATTTCCACATTTATCACAAATTGGTTTTATTGCCATAACAAATCACCTCAAACAAAATCCTTAAAAAACAAAAATGCTTCTCAAAAAGGCAGGCCACTTTAACAAATCCCTCTAAAGTCACTTGGAAGTTTTCCTGTAGAAACTAAAGAAAGCAAATCATCAACAAGCCATAATTTCGCACAACCAACTTTTGGAATATTAAAAAACGCGACCCCTTGAATTTGTTTAACAGGAATTGCAAAAAGAGTGATACAACTTTTTTCCGTGCGCCCATTAATTATTTTTCCACAATCAGCATCAAAAGTAGAATTTGTTACAACATTATCTCCTTTAGTTAGAACAAATTCACCATCACTCGCTTTAATGTGAGCAATTGTTCTGTGAATAATCGGAATACCTGCTGGAAAAGAAGAATAAACAATTATGCGAGAACTTTTTTCCGGAAAAATATCTTGACCATTAGAAAAAACTATTTTTAACAAGTCCCCTGAACTACTATAAACAGGTTCGGCAAAAAGATAAGTAGGCACATTATTTATATTTTGATTCAAGACAACTTCAGGACCAAAATTCATCTTTTCATTGGCTGAAGACAATCCAATAACGTCCCCTCGATATAATTCTGGCTCCATGCTTGCGGAATAAACTATTACTAAAGGGGTTGAAGAGCCAAACAAAATTCCCAAGATAGTGTAAAATAAAAAAGCGAAAAGCGCGGCAAAAAATACATTAACAATATTTTCAACAAATTCACTTTTTGTTATTTTTTTTACGCGAGGCATAACAAATAAGTCAACATAAGTAAAAGGATCTAACCACCTCAAAAAAGAAAACTTTTCTTTCAAACTTTTTATGAAACCTTTTTTTTCTGAAACAGAGGAACTCTTTTTTTCAGGTTTAACAGAATTTCTAACCGAACTTTTAAGCAATTTTCCCAATCAAACCAACTCTAAGAACTACGACCAATATTTTAATAACTAAATTTTGCTGAATAGTTTTTTGACTTCTTTCCGTAAAAGAAAACAGCCGCCAAAACTAATAAAATATAAACAAAACCAGCAATATAATAAACATCAGACCAACCCATCAAACCAACAGCTTCAACAAACGCGCCATAAACTACTGAAAATACAGCTAACCCGACCAAAAATAAAACATCTTTGATTATTATCTCGCCTTCGTGTCTTAAAAAATCTCCTTTCGAAATTGCTGCAGAAATAATTGCTCCCGCAAGTGCAGCAAAAACATAAGCCAATAATTCAGGAGGGCCATGTCCAATAAGCATTCCTTGCAAGAAACCAAATCCGCGCAAATGCTCTCCTGCCATAATCATTTCTCCAAAAAACACTCCCAAAATTGAGGCATTCCATGCAATAATAAAAATAGCTCCAGCCCCATAAATAACAGAAAGAGCTAAAATAAAGGCAAGTACCCCTGCATTGTTTTCATAAATAAAAGAAGTACAGGCAAAAACATTTTTTGAAGATGGATTCTGACAAACACTCATCGCAGATGCTGTCGCACGCCCAGCAATAGATAATGGTTTTCCTTCATTGCAAGAAGCGCTTCCTGAAATAGAACAAAAAGCAGTTATTTGTTCGTCAAAAAAAACAGGTTTTGCATCGATAGGAGCAACAACGTAAGCAACGGAAAAAGCCAAAATTATTCCAATAAAAACCCAAACATAAAGCATTATTACATTAAAATGTCGAGCAAAAAAAGTCGCAGAACTTTTTCTTTCAAGCAATTCTTCCGACTCTTCAGAAGCCAAAATGTTGTGAATTATTGGAACAAGCGCAATTGTAACAAAAGCTACTGACAAAATGCTTCCGTGCTCAGGAAACAACAAATCCGCAAAATAAATACTTGCAAGGGTTAGAAAGAATGTGATAAATAGTATTAGAACGGGGTTTTGCCTAATTCTTTTTTCCCCAATAATTGACTCCAAAACCATCAAAAACACCTAAAATCTTTGAAAAACAACCGCATTACCTAACTTTATATATCTTTCATAAACTAAATTGTTTTGTAAGTTAAATACTTTTCTGTATTGATTTTTACTTGTAATTGGTGAGCTAAATGGTTAAAACTAAAGAACTTGTATTTGTTCCGGGAGAAGAAATAACTACTGAAGAACAATATGTGGGCAAAAAGAATACTTATAATGAAGGCGGAATCATAAGATCAACTGCAATGGGAAAAGCTATTTTTGACGAAACCCATAAAGAAGTGGCTGTTAGCGGAAAAACTGTCCAAACAATAACATCAGGCGACACAGTTTATGGAAAAGTAGCTATGGTAAAAGACACTATGGTTATGATAGAACTAAAAAGCGCGGATAACGGAAAAAAAATAACTTCAAAAAACGCAATGATTCCTGTAAGAAATGTTTCAACAAGTTTTATTTCTGATTTACACAGCGTGTTCAAAGTTGGAGACATAGTTAGAGCAAAAGTAACTAGCGCTACTCCATTAGGAATTGATTTAGCAACAAATGAAAAAGGATTAGGAGTAACAAAAGCGTATTGCAGTAATTGCAGACACGAAATGTCTTACTCGAATGAAAAATTAATGTGCTTATCTTGCGGAAGTGTTGAAGAAAGAAAATGGTTTGAAATGGAACAAAAACCAAGAGAATTTTCTGATAGAGGCCCGAGAAGAGATTTTGGGGAAAGACGCGATTTTGGAGAAAGAAGAAGCTTTGGCGCAAGACCTAGCTTTAATAGAAGAAGCTTTGGAAACCGAGATGGCGAAAGTCGTGGCAGGTCGGACGGAGAAAGAAGAAATTTTGGCGAGAGAAAATTTGAAAGCCACGGAGAAGGAAGAGGGTTTGGAAAGCCAAGAGGAAACTTTAATAAAAGATTCTAAAGGAATAATTTTAGGAAAGAAAATAAGCAAAAACACGAAGCGGGAAATCAAAGTTTATTTGAAATTATTTTTATTGAAAAATGGAGAGGGTGAAACAAATGAAAATTGAAGTAATAGAAAACGAGAAAAATACTTTAGAATTCTACTTAATCGGAGAGAGACACACCATCCCGAATTTATTAAAAGACAAATTAACAAAAAATTCTGATGTAGAATTCTGCGCATACAAATTAGATCACCCAATGGACGAAAAATCAAGATTTATTCTAAAAACAAGCGGAAAATCTCCAAAAAAAATATTGGAAGAAGCAATAAAAGAAACAAAAGAAGAACTAGAAGAATTCAAAAAGTCTTTTGAAAAAGTTAAATAAGCTACACGACAAAATAACTTTGTTGAAAGATAAAAAAAGTTTTCGCAAAATTGTGTGTAATTCTTTTTCTAAAAAGAGATTTATTTTCTTTTCTTTTTAAGAGCTTTTACTTCGGCTTTCTTTACATACCCTTTCAACAAGTGTCTATAGTACTCATTCTTTTGCACAACAGCTCTTTTTTCTTTAGGGCCCAAACCCTGCATGTTAGAAATCGCAGAAGCTAATTTGCTAAACTCCGCGGGGAAAAACACTTTGCTCCCTTTGGTTTTTGACATATTTTCAATCGCTTGGATATAATAGTAAGCCAATGCTTTGTCATCTAATCCTTTAGCCGCATCCTTTACCGCTTCAATTTCTGCTTTATGAGCTAATGCTCTTTCCATTCTTGCAAGTTTTTGCTGAACAGCCGCTTTTTCTTCGTGCATCGCACTCAAAATGGTTTCAGGAATTTGCAAATCATTAATTTGAACTGAATCAACAGTAATACCCCAATTTTTTGCGGTACGTTCCAAATCTTCTTTTAACTTAGCATTAACTATATCAATGCTTGAAATAACATCGCTCAGCTCCATTGAACCAATAACATCACGCAAAGTAGAGGTAACAAGTAACTTTGATGCTTCCATATAATTTTCTATTTCAATAACAGAATTAACAACACTTTGATTATCCTTTTTTACTTTCAAGTAAACAACAGCATCAATAACTAACTCGACACCGTTCTTTGTTACAACTTCTTGTTTAGGGACATCAAGGGTCTTAACACGAAGATCAACATAATCATACTCTTCTATTATGGGTAAAAGAACAACCCAGCCCGGACCGCCAACACGATTAACTTTTCCGAAACGATAAACAACCGCTCTTTCGTAATCTTTGAACTGTAAAACAATATCATATTTCCAAATAATAAAAGCAACAGCGGCTAAAACAGCGAGCCAAATAAGGTTGGCTAACAAAACGTCAGAATATTGAATGGCTGAAGTAATCAAAAAAACCGCTACAACTATTAAAGCAAAGAAAATAACATACTTCAAATTACTACCAGCCATGAAAACCCACTGTATAATAACAAATATATTGAGGACCTTTATAATACTTGCTTGAAAGCCCAATAACAGAGAAAACCCCATAAAAAAAAGGGCTGAAAAGCTTATTATATACTTAATATAAAGAACTTAATATAATTGATTATAAAGAAGAGGTAATAATAGAAAAAGCGATAACACAAAAAGTAATATATTGGGCAAAGAATCCAATTAGTATAAAATAAAGGAATTTTTATGAAGAAAAAAGTATTTGTAGTGTGCGTTGACCGCGATAATGACCTTGGCAAAAAAACCAAAATAAAGGGTCCGGTACTTGGAAAAGAGGCAAATCTAAAAGCCGCAGAAAAACTAATCCTAACTGACCCTGAAGAGAGCGATGCAAACACCATGTTTGCAGGGTTAAAAAAATTAGAAGAAGCGAGAAAAGAATTCAAAAATGTTGAAATAGTTACCTTAACAGGCCAAGACAAATTAGGATTAAAGTCAGATAAAGAAATAACAAGGCAACTTGATGAATTGCAAAAAGAGTACTTAATTGACGGATGGATATTAGTTACTGACGGGGAAGAGGACAACCAAGTAATTCCTCTGCTCCAATCAAGAGCAAAAATAATCTCAACAGAACAAATAGTAATAAAACAAGCAAGAGCGGTTGAATCAACTTTTTACACACTAAAAGAAGCACTAAAAGACCCTAGCATTTCAAGACTGGTCTTGGGAGTCCCTGGAATAATGCTAGTGGCTTATTTTGCTTTAGGATTATATTCTATCCAAGCAATGGCACTTATACTTGGAACTTATTTAATATTGAAAGGATTTGGAATAGAAGAAAGAATATTTGATTATTTAAGATTACTTTCTGTTTCACTGGCAAATCAGCGAATAAGTGTTTTACTTTATGTGGCTGCAATGCTCTCCCCTTTATTTGGATTGTGGCTAGCTTACTTTCAATTAATTTCATCAGAATTTATCGATGTAACAATTGATGTTATCTCAGCAGCGAGAATAACTTACCCATTTTTTGCACTAGCAGTACTTTTAGTCATAGCTGGAAAAATAGTTGATGCATTTTATTTGAAGAAAGTAAACAAAATAGGAAAATATTTCGTGCAAGCATCTTCAATAGTCGCTATATGGGCAATTATTGATGCAGGAACTTTAGTTTTTTTAAGACAAGCTGGGATTGAGTGGTTCCCATTGAACATAATGATGGGCTTGATTTTATTGGTTATAACAATGAGGATAAGCAAATTATTTGATGTAACAAGTAGAGTAACAAAAGCCCTTATGGGGTTAAATGTCCTTGACGAAGAGGGAAATTACTTAGGAAGAGTTTCAGCAATAGATAAGAAAAAACAATCAATAACAATAAAAGATGAAAAAGAAAAAACAACAGAAAAAACATTAAAACAAGTTGATGTAAAACAAGGAAGAATAATTATAACTGCCTAGTTAAATATTTTTTTCGACTAAATCTAAGCTTTTCTCCCACAACGCGAAATTTGGAACATACTTTTCCCGCAGCACAACATCAAGCAACTCTTTTTTTAGCTGCTGAAAAGAAATGAGTCTATGGCCAGAAACTTCAGAACTATTTTTTAGATTTGGTTCGGAAAACAGATTGTACAAAAAGATATGATTTATGTGAGCAAAAATTCCAGCCCCTTGAAAAGAAGGCTCGCTTTTTATCACACCAACTTTTTTCAACAATTTCCTATTCAAATTAAGCCCAACTTCTTCCTTTGCCTCACGAACTGCGGCACCCTCAGGGCTTTCACCAAACCCAACATGGCCAGAAGAGGATATTTCAAGAGTTCCGCCAAAATCAACATTGTTTGCTCTAATTTGCAAAATCACATCCCCCTTCGAAGTGAATATCCACAATTGAATAACTGAATGCCACAAACATTTTTGGTGTGCTTCGCTCTTCATAACAGTTTTTCCTATCTTATTACCGTGCTCATCAAGTAAATCAATTAACTCATCAGGCATGACACAAAAAAACTAAAACATCTTAAGAAAGTATTGC